>DJFR01000182.1:22208-29885 GCA_002432545.1 Flammeovirgaceae bacterium UBA5867
AAACGTAAGACTACCGTTGTATTTATCCAGGTTATATACCTGAGCGAAATCACCATTTACATTTTCAGTCTTGCTGTACAGCAATACACCTTTATCGCCATAGATTTTGATAGTAAGTACATCCTGTCCTTTGTTGGCAACTGAAAGTATATATTTGTTAGTCTCACCGGTAACCTGCATTACGTTAGCAAGTTTCTCTACTTTACCCAACTTATATACTACACGTTCTACCTGGCGGCCATTCTCACCGAGCAATTCGATAGAGTACTCACCTTCTTCAAGGTTTGTAAAGTTGTACGGTCTTACAAAGCCATCTACATTCTTGATAGTCTCAGAATATACCAATGTATTGGATGCATTGTATATAGATACTTTTACATCTGCCTGCTTGGTTCCTTTATAGAACAGTTTTATAGTAGTACCATTTTTCATGATAGCCATACCGGTAGCGGCATTCGGGTTATCAATGTTGTTGGCAAATAACGCAGTGCTGAAGATGGTCAGAGCGGCAAGGATAGACAATGTTTTTTTCATATGTTTTACAATTAAGTTCGTTTGAGATATATGACCCTAAGACGGACTGAACCGCGTTTATGTTGCAGCGCAAACGTTAATTTTTCTTAACATCTATATTTTTCATGATGTAGTGATTCTGTGAAAAAGGATCACGTCAAACGAAAGTATTCTCAATTGGATTCGGATTTATATAAAAATATCCGCGTACGATTTTTACAGAAAATTGTTCCGTAATAAAAAATTAACAAGAGCCGAAAAAAAATTCAGGATAAGTCTAACGGTGTAGCTACACGATTTCAAAAGTGAACAGATATACTGCTTCAATCTCTTGCGAAGAACAAAATAATGCACGCCACGTCAATCAAATCCTTTTAATAAAATACCGTATGGAGATAGTTTTATAGTATAAAATTAATTTAGCGAAGTATCCAACACAAAAATCCCAATCGCGGACACATTAATCACAAAAGCGTACAAAGAATACAGATCTTCCCTACTATATATCGAGAGTACTAAACTGATGGCAAAAAAATCCGCAAAATTCTGGTATGATTCCCCGTGAAACTCCGGTGTGCAAGAAGCACAGATCTTCTTCTTTCAATCGTGGTTATATTTTCTCAGGAATGAGCAGTCTGCGGGTTACATTGAAGTAAAGCAGCGCAAGCGAAATTAAAAGTCCTATAGCACTGCCGATGCTTACATCCAGTGCTGTGTGTGCTCCGATAGCAACGCGCGATACGGCAACCATGACAGCCCATGCCAACGGAATAACATACAGCCAGCGAGCCCCGCGACTTGCAAGATGATATATACAGAACGCCAGTATACCGGCCAGCAGAAACGCGTTAAACGAATGGCCTGATGGAAATGAATAACCTGCTTCTTCGATCCAGTGATTTAAAATACGCGCATCCGATTTTTTGAAAGTCACGGTATCTACCTCGATCAATTGTTTAAAGAAAGCTCTTCGGTCTGTCTCCGATAAAGCATATAATGAATCAAGTTTTACTGCAGATTTGGATTGGGTAATTATATACTGGTGACTGGGCCGGGCAACCTGTAGCGCGGGTTTTACCACATGCTCATTCATCAATGCAAACACGGAAAGAATAACGGAAAGCACCACGAAGGTTCTGATGAAATTTATAGCCGCTTCCTTCACATTGGACGCGTGCAGGGCAAACACCATACTTGCCATGAAAATAATTATGGGTGTACCGATGCGACCTGCTGATTCGGTTGTCCAGTATGCTACTGTACACCACGCACTGTCCTTTGAACAAGCTGTAAACTCCGGATTCAAAAACCATACAATAAACAGCAGACAACCATAAAAGGGTATTGCTGCTTTTAGTACGGGCTTTATGCTGCGTTGCTCCATTGCTAAAATTAAGCATTTATTATATCCGTTTACGCTCGATCAGTACCAGCACGTATACTAAAAAAATGGTGCAGGTATAAAATAAAATCTCCCGCAGATTGAGAACCTGCGGGAGATGTTTATATAGAGAGACTATATTCCTATTTCTTCAAAATTTTCATGTGGCGAACGCCTGTACCCGACTCGATGCGGATGAGGTATAAACCTGTTGGCGTAGAACTGAAATCATATTGTCCTGTGCGATACGTGCCGTAATCTTTCAGTTTCAAAATACCTACCTGACGACCTACATCGTTCATGATTGGCAATTCAGATGCAGAACATTGCTCGATTGGCAGTTCGATGGAGAATACAGATTCAACCGGGTTAGGATAGCCTGCTATCTTATCCATGAAATTCTCTGCGCCCAGGGCATACGTTGCAGAAAGCGTGCAGCTTCCGGTTTTTACGTTCAGCAGGTACTCGCCTTCTTCGCTCACGCGCAACACGGCTGAAGTATCCGCCAGCAACTGGCCATTGAGGTACCATTGATTACCCGTGGTATAGTTCGACCGCAAAGTTCTGCCATTCACCTGCGTAATCGTAGCAGCACTATATTTATTAACCCGTGCCGTTTGTTCCAACTGCGCTGTGTTATCGCAGTTACCGATGGCTTTGATATATACTGTATTCGCACCTTCTGTCAATGACTCTGCAGGAATGGTAAACTCAACGAATGAAGTTCCTCCCGCCAGGGTATCACCTACGGTTTCACCGCGCAACGTAGCAAAGTATGATATGTTTGTCTGCGGATTGTACAGTTTAACTTTTCCTGATTCTGTTGCACATAATGTAATGTTAGTATCAACGGAAAGATCAAGTGACATTGCTTTTTCCTTGAAGGCCAGTTCAAAACGGTCAGCTGCTTTTGATCCCGTGTTGCTATCAACAACGAATGTATAATCTGGTGATGTAGTAACATTCGTGACACTGCCGGTATATTTATCCGTCAGTACCATTTCATACTCGTGTAAAAGTCCTGCACTCTGAAAATTCAGTTTATAGCTTCCCGCGGTGAAGTCTTTTATGTTAACCTTCACCGTAGAACCACATGTTATTTCTTCAACAGCGTTGATCGCCATTGGTATATTATCAGATGATAATGTAGAAAGATCAAACAACGTGTTATCCATCTTCGGACCATCAAAATTATCTAGCGATGATTTTGCTGAAGGATTTACTTTCACAAAAGCTTTATCTGTAATAGAGCCATTCGTTACCGTGATTGTAAGTCTGTCCAATACAGGCGTTGCTTTTCTATAGAAGCTATAGGAAGAACCTGGTGCAGCCTTAACATCTTCGGTGAATGTTAGTGAAGGAGAAGCAGCCGTAGCGCGCACCCAGAAAGCCTGACCCACCGCTATAAAGTCATCAGCACTGCCATCCGTATTATCAAAGTAATGGTATACCAGACTACCGGTACTGTTATCTGTAATCGCCATAACGGAACTGATGTTACTCATCGTCCATGAAGCAGATTCCCAATCGAGAGCAGAAGGATACGGATTACCGATCAGGTTATAGCCATACATAGCAGCGTTACTTCCCGAAGTAGTATAGGTTAACGTCGGAGTTATATCACCTTGATTGACAGGCCCTCTCACATCAATTATAGTAGGGCTTGAGCAGTTTCGTACAAGTGCTGAATAACCAACTCCGGGAACTAGTGCCGCTGAAGAGGTTGTAGTCGGATAGCCCGTATACGCTTGTGTTGCTTCATTGTAAATAAACATAGAAGCCCCGGTGCCTAATCTATACCCGCAAACAATACTTGAGTTGTTCGAAGGATCGGTTTTAGAATATCCTGTGAAAGGTCCTGTTATAGAGAAATCATCTTGCCAGCCTGCCACAGTAGCATTTGTAACAGGGGAAGATATATAGCGGTACATGCGATAGCCTTCGCCACTCATATAGCGCTGCACAGTAACGCTGCCCTGGAATGTTGCACCAGAAGGAATCGCTGCAATGGAAGCATCTACAGCTGGGTTATCAGCACTTGACAAAAGTGTCAAAGTTCCGTTGTTACTTGTACCATCAGCATCAAAAATATCAGTTGAACTATTTAACGTGATTGAACCGGTAAGATTAACTGTGCCTTCAACATTAACACCGGCATCATTGATCACACTTATATTTCCTGCATTCACAGTTCCTGCAATTGCCTGAGCTGTACCAGCGCCAAGAAATGTTAGTGTGCCACTGCTTGCATTATATGTACTCGAAGTTGAAAGATCCCCGCTCAAAGTTATATCTGTAGAGCCAGAACCAGAAGCTGCATAAAATGGTGATGAACTGGAATGCGTTATATTTCCAGTTACTGTAACGGCATTACCTAAAGCATCCTGAGCTATGTGAACATTCGATGTTCCAGAGATAATCAGATCTCCACCAATAGTTAACGATACAGGCTCCGAATCACTTTGCCCAAAATAAAGCGCTGACGAGCCAGTTGATAAAATTGACAACGTCCCCTGTACACTTGTAAGTTGGCCACCGAGATTAACCGTTGCTGCAGTAGAAGAAGGAGTGTTCCAAATGAAATTACCAAAATCGGTACCAATAAGACCTCCTGGGTACGTTGTATTGGTTGTATAACTTGATATCAGACAAGTGGAGTTAGCACTCCAGGATGCCGAAGGAATTTTACCTGCTGCAGTTGTGAAAAGATGTTCGTAAGTAGAACCGCTTTCAAATACTAATCTGCTTGAGTTTGAAGTAATATTATTAGAGCTATTTAAAAAGCTGCCATTTATTGTAGCAACAGCAGTTGCAGATGTAATAGTTATTGTACCCGAATTTGTTAATGTTCCATTTACTACCAGGCGATTATTACTCAATAGCATATTAAGGGTCCCTGAGTTCGTCATCGCCCCATCAATATGCAATCTTGTAGGATTGGCAGAACTACTACTTGTTGCGAGTGATAGTGTTCCATTGTTAGTGAGTGTTCCTGAAACTGTAAAGTCAGCTGAGGTCGGGCTATTTAAATTATTTGCAATTGTAAGTGTAGCCCCTGAGTTAACCACCAACGTTCCACTAATAGTAAGTGGTGTGGTCGTTACGGTTTTACCGCTTAAGATTGTAATTGTTCCCGATGTGCCGTCAGGTGTTGCAGTTGCCGCAGCCCAAGTTGAACCATTAAAAAATTGCCACGTGGCCAATGATGTCCACGCACTGGAAGTTGCCCCAGTTGTTCTATAATCCCCCGCTGTTTGCGAAAACCCCTTCAGTACCCCCAAAAAAAGGGTCGCTGTTATAACTGCAATCCTTACCATAATCCGCAAATATACATATTAAGCGTTCATACACGGAAATTATGCAAGGTAACTACTTACACAAGAGGTAATTATTGGGGTATAGATGGGAATTTACTTCCCCATATAGACTTTGGCTGTATAATAATTCTGCCCGATTTGTAATCGCAAAAAATATATCCCGGTACTGGTATGTTCTGCATTTACTTCATACGTCTGGTTAAGCACATCATCTAATTGCTGCGCAACAACCTGGCGGCCCATCATATCAGTCAATTCATATTGAACCGGTTGCCGCTCCGTGAGATTAAAAGTGATATAAAAATCGCTCGGAGTGATCGGGTCGCTATCATACACTACAAACGGATTGTTCACTGAATTCGGATTTGGATCATCCGATACAAAGAATTCGATATTATCAATATAGATATTATTGCCATTGTCGTTTGTAAAAACAAAGGCGAGGCGCACATTGCTCTTCCCTGCAAAATCGGTGAGTTTCACATAATTGCGGTTCCAGTCTTCTGCTTTTGTTGGCGTAGAGTTCACGGCATCATCACTCACCGAGAGCGCGGTTCCGGTTTCATTAAACAACACCTTATCGTATGTTACACCACAGTCTGTGGAGGCGAGAACCTGCAGATTGTCAAGATCATTTCTGTTTCCATCGCTACTGAGGTAGCGATACGAAAGATCAAAAAATACACTGGCCGTGGTAGCCGCAGAAAAATCGAGTACCGGACTTACTAACCAGGCAGCATCGCCTTCTATTTCATTAGCAGCCGCGTTGAAATATAGCGATTGATTATAGTTGGTTGTGATCGTCTGCCAGTTCATTCCTCCCGAAGGATTCACAAGTGTCCACTGATCTGCGAACGATGCATCAAAATTCTGTCGCAACGGAATTATATCAGAAGCAGTATTTACGACAACTGTTTTTGATAGTTCGTTGTCCGATGCATTCTTATCTGTATACCCATTCGGCTTTGACACACTCACTGTAAGTATATTTTCACCATCTGAAAAATTCACGGTTGAAAGCGGCACTGATATCTCAGTTCCCGGAGCAAAGTCAGTTATATCTGTTTTGGAAACTGTTGTTTCTGTTCCGCTATTTATACTATAGGTAATCTGCAGACTTGTTACATTAACATTACCATTGTTTCGTATAACAATTACAGAAGTTGCTGATTCCTCACATCGCACCGGTGACGGTTCTGTAATTTTGACAAGTGCTATATCTTTGATGCTCGTGTTATCCGGTTCCTCCAATCCTTTTGACGCTGGCAACGTTTTTCTTCGCGGACTGTTCTCCATCACGGTAATCATTCTGCCAACCTGGTCTTGCGTGAACATATTCATACACGCATCATCGGTATAGTCCATATAGTTCTGAAACATCTTATGCACACCGCAGGTAGTTTGTGGATGCGTAAGACAACCGGAAGATTCTTCACTCTGGTCGGGTGTATCCGAAACATAGTCACCATCGCCACCACAAGCACCACCATCATCGCCCCATATATGTCGCAGTCCTAAATAGTGCCCTACTTCATGTGTAGTCGTTCTTCCTTTATCAAAATCATCATCGAGATCAAACGAGCCATCATCGCTGCTTCCGAATACCAGGTAGTCAATCACTACACCATCGGTAAGTCTGTTATCATCTGCATCTTCAAGTCCGGCAAGGTCAGAAACCGGAAACTGCGCATAGCCCAGCAGTGTTGACGAAAGATTTGTTACCCATATATTCAGGTAATCCTCTGCGGGCCAGTAACTCGTTGCTTTTAACGCTCCGTCATTTGATGTTGACCATGAAGTTCTTGAACCCTTTACCCGAACTATACCGGTTGTTTCATCACCATCCGGATCCTGCTTCGCGAGTACGAACTCTATATTCAGACTCCCTGCTACAGATTGAAACTCTGACGGTGTATTGGAAGCATCAGCATTGAGACGATTAAAATCGTTGTTAAGAACTTTGATCTGTGAGATGATCTGCGCATCCGAAATATTAGTACCTGTACCTACTGCTTCTCCGCGATGTATAACGTGTACGACTACAGGTATATAAAATTTTTCCTCGACTCCGGTTCGGGCTGCAGCATTTACTTTGCGCTGCTTCAGCCACTGTTCGAATTGCTCATCGCTTTCGCGGATTGATCTTTTGTTGCTTCGCAGGTTTTGCATTATATCAACAATACCACAACGGTCCTGAGCCCAACCATTTGCCCAACTGCACACCATCAAACACACGGCCATGATTACGCGGCCCACGGTACAACATTTCTGCATAGTATTATAGTTGATCTAAAAGAGGAGGCTTCATCAGCAATGATGTCAGTTCCCCGCTATACTTGCCTGAGGCTGCATAGTTGTGATCCCACATCCGCTTCCATTTTCTTTTTTGATTGGGCTGAAATATATCCCAGATCTTCTGGCTCCGCTGCTGTAAATATTGCGCGGCTCGTGTCTGCATGACTGAAC
>DJFR01000182.1:29949-47958 GCA_002432545.1 Flammeovirgaceae bacterium UBA5867
CTCATAACAAAACATACCAACAGACTTCCCAGATATATACCGGTCTTATTGTTTGCTTTTGTTCTCATAATAATATTGACACTAAAATAAATTAAACTTCAAACTAAAACTTTATACGCGCGTGAATGTGTAGCTCATCAGGCTTTTCCTGTCGACCAAAACGAAAAAACTTTTAATGGTTATGGCTGCTATCGCAACAAATGTACCCATCCCTTTAGTTTCCGACTCCTGATCGATGGAGTCATAACGTCAAATTCCACATNNCGCAGTATAGTAATAGACACCGGTGCTTAAATCATTTCCACTGCTGTCTTTTCCATTCCAGTGAATATAAATCGAGTTCACGTCACCGGAAGAATATTCATATACCGGGCGTCCCCACCGGTTATAAACCCGAAAGATAACTGATTTTACAAACCTGGGACAACCAATAGTGGTGGTACGCTGGCAAGAACNNTTTGGCAATTCGTAATACGGACAGTTGTCATTGCACACGGCATCACTCATCGGTCCCTCCTTTCCCTCTGAATCAATGGCCGACACCTTGTAACAACGCGCATAGGAAGACAGCGCTGTTTCCGTAAATGTAGTATCGGCAAATAATGAAACCAGCAACTGGTAATTCCCGTCCGCTGACGCTGCATAAATGTTATACCCGACAATATCTTTTCTGCAACCTGGCGTTAACGCAGGACTCCAGGAAATAGTATTACTAAACGATTGCTGATTACATGTTTCCGGGGATGCTATATATGCTTCACAATCTATACCTTTGATGGAAGCAACCGGTGCACAGGGCGAAAGATCATTGGCCGGGAGCGCCATCACCATCTGCGAAAAATTTTCCTGCAAAGGTATATTTACATTACCGTAGGTTCCTCGCGTCAGTATTTTATAGGAGTATATTTCATCGTCAGACACGTCTGTGTCGATGTAGTTAAAGCCATTGGTTGTTACCTGTACGCTATCATAAAGCACCAGGTCATCATCTTCGGCTATACCTGTTGCGCGGTATATAAGATGATACGGTCGCTCCTGCACTACATTCGACCACGGTATACTATCACGCCAGTTTAATTCAATTTGTTTTGCAGCAGCAGTCGCAGCAAGCCACACCGATGAAGCAACAGCAGACGTATCAACAGCTATATAGTCGTTCGATAAAGCAGGTTTGGAATATAGCACAACCCGGTAGTTAAATACCTTCTCTTTCGAATTGACATTGCTGTCCACAAATGTTGTATCGCTGATGCGGGGCGATACCAACTGAATACTGGTATCACCTATAAAACCTTCTGCCCGATAAATTTCATATTGATAGGGTTTCGGAAATTGTTCTTCGTTTATATCAGCAGGGTTTCTCCAGCTGACGCGTATAGCGCCAGCAGCCGAAGTCTTCTCAACGCTTACGTGTGTAATTACCGGGGCATCGGCCTGTATTGGTCCAACACATTGCTCGGCAGACACGTAACCCGATGCTGCAGCCGGTGAATTAAAGTATGCCACCAACCGATAGCAATACTGCGCACCGGGTGCAAGCCCCAGGGTATAATTCGTATCTGTAAATGTTGTAGCAGACGCATCGACTTCACCCACCAACGTATAGCCGAGGTATCGCGGTATACCGGTCTCACAATATCCGGGAGTATATTCAATCGAGCCGACCTTTCGCCATATTTGTATTTTGCTGGCATTGGCGCAAGTATATTTGTCCCATGTAAGTACAGCGTAACGATTGGCAACATCAAGTGCTATAGCTGTCCATTCCGGAGCCGGTGCTATAACTTTTATATTCCACGTTTTATAGCTAACAAGTTTTGGCCCATCGGGTGGATTATCCGTGATCTTGAAAACTACCTGGTATGGTTGCTGCCGCACGTGTATACAATCGGTGTTCCAGTGAAACGACAATTCAGCCGCAGGATCAGATGCCGCAAATACAGCGGGATCGGGCGCGTACGTTGCCGGGTATTCATCAGCATCAAGCCCTGTTACTTCCGAGAATACTTCAATCTTAACCGGATCATTCTCAGCATCCGTTCCCTTAATAATTTCATCCAATATAGTGCCTGCCACTACACACGTATCATTGGGTATAGTTAATTCAGGTCGCGTATTATCACATTCTTCTACAACAATCTGCATATCGCGTGTTGTTGAACTGAGTATAGCGTATTGACCGGTTGTTTCATTCTTGCGCCATTCGATTACTTTAAAAGCAATGTTATACTCTCCAATCATACCGGGCGCATCCCACGTGATAAGACCGGTATAGGGATCGATCGAAAATGTAGGCGCTGCTGTTCCTGCCTCATTGCCGGTTGCATAGCTGGTATAGAACATGGCGTTGTTCGGATCTTCATAGTCAGCAAAAGATGTAGCGCTGCTGGAGGGTACAGACATCTCGTACGACAAACTATCACCATCTACATCGTACGCTCCGGGGTTATGCAGAAACGCTACACCTGAGCACGCTCTGTCTAATGGAATAACCGACAGCACCGGGTAATGATTGCAACCTTGCGTGTTATCTATATTGATCGTAATAAAAGACACATACGACACATCTTTTGAATTGGTAATATTCAATATCCCCGCGTTACGATGTTCTTCATCGTACACAATTTTATAAGAGCCGGCAGAACTATAAGTATGTGTTGTGGTATAGGAAGCAACGCTGATGTTTGTACCAAGATCGGGCCTGACGGTTTCTGTTACCTGCGGCAAATCTACATAAGAACCATCACCAAAATATAGCGTGGCATGTGCGCCAAAATTTGTATTGGACTGTGAGTTGAGATATGCCACAATGGTTATTCGGAAGGTGTATCCGTTCTCGCAAAGTCTTTCCACTTGTATATCGGCTGCGCGCAAGTGGGTGGCGTGTACCTGGTGAATTACAGCCGTGAGTGCAATTACACACGTGCATGCTAGGCTTACTCTCATAGAGGTATATATAAGTTTAAGATCTGGCTGTAGTATGAGAACGCATATAATCCCGTCAATAACAGCGCTTAATAGATTTACAGATACCATCTGCAAACAACAGAGAGAGGGAACTATCTATGCAGGTATGGATTCAGCCAATATCTGTGAAAGAAGCATAACCGTAAAAAAATTGCGATGAAGCGAAGTAAAGTATAGGTGAATAAAAACAAGACATTATCATACAAAATCGATTCGTAAATCATGTCGCACTATTCACCGCCATCAGCGCTATATTTAGCTGTTTTGTATATACTCACAGCAGCAATTTGCCTATGGGCTATATGTTTCGCAATTGACAGCCCCCAACCCTGCTGAACGGAAAACTCTTCTCGATGATCTGACCCATGATGTCGGGTAAATAGTTCGTTTCATCTACATTAATTTCATATAGCTGCCAGCAGCTTTATTCTTGTTCCTGAATAAAGACTTAGAATTATGAAGCGCATTAAACTGGCCTTGTTGTTCACCTGTATATCATTAGGACTCTATGCTCAGGATGCATCCAACCACCAAAAGTACGATGACTTGCTTGTTGTAGCGAGCACACAAAAATTTCCGTATGTAGGCAAACTGCGACTGGAACAAAACTTTCCGAATCCGCTGGTGCGAACTGAATCTACAACGATACGCTACCAGGCAACGGATGTTTATGATGTATGCATTGCTGTATACAACAATGAGACAAAGGAACGCGTGTTAACGCTCAGCAACCTCGATCAGAATATAGGACAGGTAAAAATCAACGGAAGCCAATTACAGAAAGGAACCTATACATACGCTCTTTTAGTAAATGGGAGAATGGTAGAGAAACGAAAAATGGTTGTTGTTGACTGATTCCCTCTTTGCCACTTCTC
The DNA here is from genome assembly GCA_002432545.1 of Flammeovirgaceae bacterium UBA5867. Lineage (GTDB taxonomy): Bacteria > Bacteroidota > Bacteroidia > Cytophagales > Cyclobacteriaceae > Ohtaekwangia. Next base: position 33,792 of record DJFR01000182.1, read on the forward strand.
ATTTGCTGATCCAAAGTATAGTTATCGCAGGAATCGTTTCGAGAGAAACTCGTTGAACTGATCTTTATATTTATCCGCGATCGGTATCGATGCCTTGTCGATCAATATCGCGCTTCGCTCAATCGCGTTGATCCTTTCCAGGTTCACGATAAACGAGCGATGCACGCGCATAAACTTTTCCGCGGGCAGTTGTTCTTCCAGGCTCTTCAACGTCATCAGGGTCATAACCGGTCGCGTGGCGCCTTCCATGTATATCTTTACATAGTCTTTCAGGCCTTCAAAATATAGTACATCTTTCAGATCGATCTTTACCAGTTTGTAGTCGGAGTTTACCAGCAGACTATCTTTTGCTACCGGAGGGGCCGCTACTTTATTCTCCACCAGGTCGAACCAGGTTTTAGCTTTCATGGCGGCTTTCAAAAACTCCTGGTAGTTAAAAGGTTTCAACAGGTAATCAAGCGCATTTACCTTGAAACCTTCCAGTGCATATTGCTCGAAGGCCGTAGTAAAAATTACTTTTATTTTATCGTTAAGCGTTCTTGAAAATTCTATACCGTTAACATCAGGCATTTGTATATCCAGGAACAGCAAATCTATTGACTGATGCTGCATTTGCTGTAACGCTTCCACAACACCATTGCATCGCCCTTTCAATTCAAGGAAAGGAGTTTTGCGCACATAGCCCTCGAGTATATCCAGTGCAATAGGCTCATCGTCTACAATCAGGCAGTTGATCATACATGTATAGTTAACGTACAGTCAAAATAAGCACCGCTCTCTTCCGCTACAAAAGTATATCGCTGCGGGTATAAAAGACTCAGGCGTTTCTTCAGATTTTCCAACCCTATACCTGATCCGCTCTGGTCATTTTCCTTTTTAGGGAAAGACGTATTGCGAATGTAGAACACGATCTGCTTCTGATGAATTACTTCCAGCGTCATAACAATCTCCGAAGGTTTATTCAGGTGCACGCCATGCTTAAAGCTATTTTCGATGAGGGGTATAAATAACAAAGGCGCCACCATTATATCGTGCGCAACTTCCGGAAATTTATACTGAACCGAAACATTAGGTGTAATGCGCAGTTTCATCAGATCGATATAGTGAACCATGAACTCAATTTCCTTTCGCAACGGCACATAGCGTTCATTACTATCGTATAAATGATACCGCATCAATTTACTCAGGCGATGCACGGCATCCTGCGCCACTTCCTGGTTCTGTACAATGAGCCCGTATATTGTATTCAGTGTATTAAAAAAGAAATGCGGGTTCAACTGGTTCTTCAGATTTACCAGTTCCGATTTCAGATGTTCTTTCTCCAGGTCTTTGCGTATATCTTCCGAGCGGAACCATTCTCCTGTAATGCGTATTGCCACGCTCACCCCGGTTGTCATTGAAAACGCAATAATAAACCTTACGATAATCTCTACAATGTGTGGTGGATGTGGACCAGGCTTAGGGATCATAACTGTCTTGATCTCCTCCAGCAAAAGAATAGTTATCGTATATACAATAACATTGGCTATAAAGAACTGCCACCTTCGCTTCGTGAACAGCAGTCGTGGTATCAGGTAAAAATAATTTACATAGAACACCAACGCGAAGGCTACCGGTGGCACCCAACTCCTGAAATAGTCCTTCATGGTGTGAGGCGCGTTACCGGTTGATAGCAGTGGCAGGTTAAAAACAATGGCCCACACCAGCAGGTGTAACACTACCGTGAGATAACGCTGATGCCGGTAATTTTTTATCTGGAACATATATATACAATGATCAGGTACACGCCTTTCTGAAAGACTAAATTGCAAACTAAAGTTGGCCTCACCAAAATTCTACTCTTATTCGTATCGTAAGGCTACGATCGGATCGAGTGATGCTGCTTTACGAGCCGGATACCATCCGAAAAAGATACCCGTTATAGCGCATACGGTAAAGGAGATCACCAGCGACTGCATCGTGATAACAGTTGGCCAGTTCATAATGCTCGCTACCAGTAATGTACTGCCGATACCTAACGCAACACCAATAATACCGCCCGTTACGCTGATCAATATAGCTTCCACCAAAAACTGCAAGAGTATATCTCTGCCGCGTCCGCCAACCGCCATGCGCAAACCAATCTCGCGGGTGCGTTCAGTAACGGATACATACATGATATTCATAATACCTATACCGCCTATCACCAGTGATATACTGGCAATGGCCACAAGCAACACGGTGAGTATTTCACTTGTAGCACTAAAGGTAGAAATCAGTTCTTCCTGCGAACGCACATGAAAATCATTTTCATCACCGGCTTTCAGTTTATGGGATGCTCTCAGTATAGATGACATCTCCTCCGAAGCCTGTGCGGCTATACTTTCACTTTTAGCAGAAGCAGAAATAGATTGCAGATAGGTAGCAGCCTGTATACGTTTCTGCACCGTGGTATAGGGTGCCAGCATAATATCATCCTGGTCCTGTCCAAATGTATTTTGTCCTTTCTCCGTAAGTACACCAATTACCTTGAATGGAATTTTATTGAAGCGAATCGTTTTACCAATCGGGTCTTCACCATTCTTGAATATATTATCCACTACCGTTTGTCCAATCACCACCACTTTTGCTGCAGCCAGCACATCATGATCGGTAAACATGCTTCCGTCTTTCACAGACAATTTCCGAATGTTCAAATACTCCGGGTTAACACCATGTATAGAGGTGGGCCAGTTGTTGTTCGCAAAAATTACCTGGCCACTGCCGTTAACCTGTGGTGATATATCGGTGAGCGTTGTGTTCTTTTCTTTCAGCGCTTTATAGTCTGCCAGCGTAAGGGTTTGTGATTGACTAAAATCCTGCCGTACACCACCACGATTGTCGCTGCCGGGTTGTACAAACAACATATTCGATCCCATGCTCGATATCTGGTTGCGTATACTTTGCTTGGAGCCTTCACCAATCGCCAGCATGGCAATAACCGAAGCCACACCGATAATTATACCAAGCATGGTAAGGAACGCGCGCAATCTGTTACGCTGTAAGGCTTTCCATGCTATTTTCAAAAGATTGATTGCTTTCATATATAGGTATATATACTTACGAATTCACTTCTAACTCTTCTTCTTTCGGCAGTTGCGCCAAAGCCTGCGCTGCATCTGCTATATTCTCCACCGGGTAATCTTTCGTAATGTGTCCGTCACGCAGCACAATGGTGCGTTTACTGAACAGCGCTATATCCGGCTCGTGTGTAACAAATGCGATGGTCTTTCCTTTTGCATTCAGCTCCTGGAAGAGCGCCATGATCTCGTACGATGTTCGCGTGTCCAGGTTACCGGTAGCTTCATCTGCTAATATCAGCACCGGATTGTTAACCAACGCACGGGCTATAGCAACGCGTTGTTGTTGTCCACCGGAGAGTTGGTTCGGTGTATGATGCAGACGTTTCGACAAGCCCACCAATCGCAATGCTTCCAGTGCACGCTCTCTTCTTTCGCGCGATGAGACTTTTGCATTGTACATCAGCGGTAACTCAACATTTTCAAGTGCCGTAGTGCGTGGCAGTAAATTATAGGACTGAAATATAAATCCTATCTTTTCGTTTCGCAGATGAGCAAGTTCATTCTTCGAAAGATTGCTCACCGGTACACTATCAATTTCGTACGAACCAGCGGTTGGCTGATCCAGGCAGCCGAGTATATTCAGCAAGGTAGATTTACCCGAACCACTCGTTCCCATGATAGTTACAAACTCGCCCTCTGCTACGGAGAAGGATATACCTTTCAGCGCGCGTACGGTTTCATTTCCCATGATAAACTCGCGCTTCAGGTTTTCAATTCTGATGATCTTCTTTTCCATACACTATTTCTTTGTTCTTCCGGGAGGCTTTGGCATAAACGGACTTCCGGCAGATGTACTTTCACTTGTCGTTGTTTTTTCAGAAACAACGTTCATAGAGTATACCACTTCATCGCCCTCCTTCAATCCTTGCAGCACCTGAACCAGTACCCCGTCCGTTGTACCGGTCTGAATAGTACGCTCCTGAATGTCTGTTCCTTGTTTAACCCACACATGTTTTGTCTGGCCAGTCTGTGCATGTGTTGACACATTCCCCGCCATATATACCTGGCGTGTAAGCACTGCTACCGGCTGAGACACCTGTTCAGGATGTTGTTGCTGATAAGCCTTCAACACCTGCGGATCGGGTTGAAAACTGATCGCCTTTGTTTCCAGTGTCAACACATCTTTCAGTTCCAATGTATAGATGGATATATTCGCTGTCAGCCCCGGCATCAGTTTACCTTCCTGGTTATCCGCTTTAATAATCACGGTATAAGTAATAACATTGGATGTCTCAACGGGCTCGAGGCGCACCTGTGTAATGGTTCCGGAAAATTCATCATCCGGATATGCATCTACCGTGAAGACTACACGTTGCCCCGTCTTTACCTGTCCAATGTCGGCTTCATCGACATCCGCCTCTACCTGCATCTGTTTCAAATCCTGGGCAATGGTAAAGAGGGTTGGCGTGCTATAACTTGCTGCTACGGTCTGCCCTACATCTACTGAACGGGAGATTACCACGCCATCAATCGGAGAGTATATATTGGCATAACTCAAATTGGTTTTGGCCCGGCTCAGGTCCGATCGCTTCTGATCGACAATACCTTTTGCATTGTTAAGCTTATAGAGTGCTTCCTCATAATCTGAATCACTCACCACTTTTGTATTATGCAGTTTATCAATTCGATCGAAACTCTTCTGCTGATAATCCTGTTCGTTTACCGCAGTGTTCAGTGCGGCCACCGCTTCTGCTGCTGTAGCTTTAAGCGCAGTTTTATCAAGCTCTGCAATTAATTGTCCTGCTTTTACAGTAGCATTATAATCAACATAGATATGATCGATCACGCCTGATACCTGCGTACCGACTTCAACTTGTGTTATAGGCTCAACGGTGCCAGTAGCGGTAATTATATTGCTGATCGTGCCTACTTTTACCGCGGTAGTCTCAATGTGTATCGGTTTTTCCTCGGCCGTCAGCCAGAGTTTATAGACTGTGATTGTTACGATAATAACCGCGCCCGCATATAGTGCTATCTTTTTTATTGTTGTGTTCATGATCGTTTACAGTTTAATAGGATTACCCTCGTAGAATTGAAGAAGCTGATAATATAGTATAGCGGTATATTTAGCCTGCGTATATTTTTGCTGTGCCTGCAGGTATGTATTCTGGCTCACCAGCAAATCAACAGTATTGACAGCCCCTACGGTATATTGCTGTTGCGCCAGGTCGTACGCCACTTTCGATGCATCGCTCTGCGCAGCGGCAGCTTCCATTTCACTTTGGGCAGCCGTTGCCTGCTGATGTGCATTTTCTATTTTCTGGTATAATGTTTTGCGCGAAGAAGTAAGATCAAGCTCGGCAGACTGTATAGCGATGCGCGAATTCTGGACATTCGTTTTGGTCTGCAGGTTACTAAATATAGGTATACTCAAGGTGAGCCCGAGGCGCTGGTTAAAGTTGTTATTAAACTGCTCCGAAAAAGCATAGCCTTGTGTGTTGGTATACCCGGTAGATAAGCCACCCGTCATCGATAAGGTCGGCTGATAACCTGCCCGCGCAATTTTAAGCCCCAGCGCAGCAACATTAGTTTCCAGTTTACCGGATTTGATCTCGGGCATAATGGCAAGCGCCTCTTTATATACAGTATATTTATCGGGGATCACAATCATAGCTTCCTGCTCTTGTGTAGGAAAAGCCAGTTCAAAAGATTGATCCGGTTCAAACTCCAGCAATTGCTTCAGTGTAAGTACTTGCTGATCGTATGAATTTTTAGACGTCACCAAAGTATATCGATCGCCTGCGAGTTGTGATTTTACATCGGCCAGATCTTTCATGGCAATGCTGCCCGCATCAAACAATGCCTGCGAACGTGTAGCCTGCGCTTCCGATGACTTCAGATTATTTTCAGCAATGGTAATACCTTCTTTATAGTATAGCGCCTGCAGGTACGCTTCCGTTACCTGTAACGAAATATCGTTCCTGGCAGCTTCTACATAGTATGAATTCTGCGATACGAGCAAATCATTCTGTTTGATTGTGTTATTGATCTTGTTGCCGCCATAGAGTGTAACTTGTGCATTAAGCCCGACACTGGTAGAGTGAATGGTCTGCGAAACAAAATCATACGTAATCGGGTCGGTGCTGGTACCTCTTGTCAGCGACTGCGAACCACTTGCACTCAGCGAAGGAAAGCGCGATGCTTTCGATTTGGTGAGATTATTCTCGGCTGTTTCCTGGTTCAACACAGACTGTTTAACAGTTATATTGTTGGACACAGCATACTCGATGCAACGCTGCAGATCCCACACGCTTTCTGGGGTTTGCCCGAAAGCACTGGTACTCAGCAGCACAGCAACAGTTAAACTATATATCATTCTCTTCTTCATATCCTTTGTTCCTGATGTGAAATACGGAAATGAAGAAGTCCTATTTTTGATGACTAGATGTTTGAAGCAATTGTCTGGAAGATTGCCCCGATTTTCCGGACGATTTCTCCAGGGTGATTCCGGATGAAAAGCCGGGGGTCGATCAGCGTTTGCAGGGCAATAATAGTAGAGCAAGATATAGGTCGCTGCAATACTCAGACACGTCTACAAAAAAACTGGCACAGTCTATGAACTATACGTTGGCGGAATTGTATACCAGGAAACAGGCGTTACCATGCAAGTCACCATACGTCATGGCTATGGTATGAGAAAATTCAGTTTATCGTTTTTTATTACATCATCTTTCCGAAAGGCTTTCTCCGGCAGGTGATATGGAGGAACGCTTTTATATTTACGCACTGTTTGAACTATAGCTAACGCACAAACCGATTTATTAAATTCAATCACACATGAAAAAACAACTTGTTCTTTTACTGGGCTTCGCATTACTCTCCGGAGTAGCAACGGCACAAATTTCATTAGATAAACTAAAGAAAGCTGTTAAAGGCGAATCGCTGAGCACCGAAGAAGTAGCAGCCGGTTTAAAAGAAGCACTCACCAACGGAGCATCAAAAGGTTCTGACCTCGTTTCGCAGGCCGATGGATATTTTAAGAATGCAGAAATAAAAATTCCGTTTCCTCCGGAAGTACAGAAAGTAGAAACAAAACTTCGCCAGATGGGCATGGGTGCTGAAGTGGATAAATTTGTACTCGCGCTGAACCGTGGTGCAGAAGATGCAGCGAAAGAAGCAAAGCCTATCTTTGTAACGGCCATCAAGCAAATGACGATACAGGATGCATGGTCTATATTAAAAGGTGAAGACGATTCTGCAACACAATACCTGAAGCGCACCACTACATCACAACTTACGGATAAATTCAAACCGGTAATTCAGAAGTCACTGGAGAAAACAAATGCTACCAAGTATTACAAAGACCTGGTGACTACGTACAACAAAATTCCGATGGTGCAGAAAGTAAATCCGAACCTGGATGATTACGCTACTGAAAAAGCGATTGGCGGTTTGTTTGTAATGGTAGCGAAAGAGGAAAAAAGCATTCGCGATAACCCGACAGCACGCACAACGGAACTACTGAAGAAAGTTTTCTCTGCTCAGTAATTTCAGAGATATATACTCGCAAAGAAAGGGCTGCAAACATTGCAGCCCTTTTTCATTTCACGAGTATTCGATGCATCATCATATATAGATATAAAGAATTTACTCCGCCAGACTATACCGAACCTGCAAACCCGTATTGGTTGTTGCTCTCCGATACGAACTTGAAACCAGCGGCTCGTTAATGGTACGGGTAAAGTAAAATTGCAGGTTCAGTTTCTTGTTCACCACGTAACTTATTGTAGGGCGCAACTGAATGCTGATGGCTCCGTTCGTGAGTGTATTGGTATCATCTATCTTTCGTTGTATGGTGCGCGTATCACTAAAGGACGCATTCAACCGAAACGTAACATCGTTCTTCAACACAACGATGCGTCCCTGCGATTTGAAGGGAAGCTTCACGTTGTTTTTCGTAAAGCCTACTTCTACCGACAGATCTTTTGTTGACACTTCCGTAATCTGCGCATTGGAAACCGTAAGCGTCATGTCGCGTCTCTTTTTATACTGAAGGCTTGCAGTAATTTTACTCTTGGTGCGCGCATTGATACCGATGAGCGGTGAGAACTGCTCCGACATTACTACCTGACTGATCACATATATAGGTACGGCCGTACCATCAACCATTTTACCATAGTAACTTGTATTGTAATCTTCAACCGAACGATCGATGCGAAGTTCATCTACGTTGGTATACTCCAGCGAGTTGGAATATCCCGTTACGGCATAACTTGCCTGGTATGCATGCGATATTGTAAGAGACTGAAATATATCTTTGATTGGTTTAAGATTATTAAGTCCTGAATAATCCAGTCGCCAGTTGGGCTTGGGCATTTTAGGAAACGGTGTGAGTGATGTTGTATTCACGTTACTTCCGGTATATGCCGCGATGAAAGCCGGGATCAGTACATCCTGCGAAGCAGTATCATATTCGTTACCATTGATGGTACGCAGACGATCTTTCATGACGAGCAGGTTCTCTTCAAATTTCTGAAACACTTCCGATTCAACTTCGCCATTGGAACTATTGAAAGCTGTTTTGATGCTGATGGTAGATATAGCATAACTTCCGCTCCGGTTTGGACTCAACGATGCAAACCCGGTTCCGTCCTTTGACTGATCCGGATCATACCGGAATATCTCTTCGTATGATGCTATATTTTCTTTGCGCGCACTCAGGGTTATCTTGAGCGATGATGTTGGTTCGAGATTGGCATTAATCGTGATGCTCTCATTACGCGATTGCGTAAACATCGTGGTAAGGCTCTTATTGGTAGTAAGTAAATTATTACGAGCAGCATTAAAACGTACTTCCGGATTCTGACTACCCAAGAGAAAACTCCAGCCCGGTGCATTCCAGTCTTCATCCATTCCGAAATACTTTGGAGTACCGGTAAATCCGGGTAGCACCGTTCCTTCGGATAGGGTATACGTTGCGTTAACCGAGCGCACCGACATGACGAGCTTCAGTATACCTTTCAATAAACCCGGCACGGGAGCGGGGCCTGTTTTAACCGTGTCCATACGTGAAGGCGTTCGGTTATTAACAGTCCGTGTACTGGGTTTGGCAGGAGTATTTAACGCTTTCAGAAATTTTATTTTATTATAGAGCTTTACCAGGTCTACCTTTCCGGCAACGTTCTGTGTGCGACTATTCTGAATTGTATTTTTAAAATCAAGCGAGTCCACAAGATCCTCTTCGCCATTCTTTACCAGCGAGTCTGCTTTATTATACGTTCCCGCCTTCCAGGTATAGTCTGCATGAAAACGATAATCGGCCGAAAGCCAATCCGTCAGCGGAAATTTATCGAGCGGCAATGTATAGTTTATGGTAACACCCTGGTTGAAGTTCTTCATTCTGCCAAGCTTCTTCAGGTTATGTATTACACTATCTTTCTTCTCCCGCGTATTGATATCTCCTTCGGGCTCATCGATCACGGCATTAGCCATCGAACTATAGTCGAACGAAAGGTTCTTCGATAATTTCCATTGCAGATTATACTGCCGGTTAAACAAAAAATATTTTACATACGATGGATCGGATTCAACAAAATCACCGCTGGTTCCGGAGTTTCGATATATAGTCTTTGTAAACGAACGATTCAGATCCATGCGTACATTTATATTCGAAGGCACCAGACCTATATTAAAGTCCTTGATAAATTTCAACCACGGAGACGAGAGCCCCGCTGCATCTTTAAACGGTTCTATACCGGTAGCCTTCGGACTGAAATTATAGGCCACCGATCCTTTATACTGTTTCTGTAAATTTTCGGCAGTCGTAAAATCCTTATGCACCGCATCGCTATAGGAATAACTGAACGAAAGATTTTCAACATCCCACAGATTCGTGCGTGCATTGGGATTTACTTTTACTTTGCGCACATTGGTAAAATTGAGACTTCGCCTTACCGTTCTGTCGCGAATGATGCTGAGGTATTCACGCTTCTCTTCTTCTGAATTATAGGCCTCCAGTGCTGCGGCTAATTTTACATCCGGGTTTGCAGGATCATAGTTCGGTGTAGCCACACTATTCTCATAACTTGCAAACACCGGTATTTTTATACCCGTATTGCCTGGAAGAAGTTTATCCAGATTAGCCGATGCCGATACATCATACGCAGTGGTCTCATCGCGCGTGCGCTCTCCTATTTTAGAACTTATACTTCCAAAGCCGTAGGTAGTATGTTTCACGGCTCCGTTTAGCGTAGCGAAGTCTGCCAGCTTAACGGTTGCCGAAGATGTTACAGCCCAACCCGCAGTGCGATCAAAATCTGTAACGCGAAGTTCATTCGCCCACACACAACCAGANNACGCTGCTCAGATCAGGCCTGCCGAGTATACGCAGTAAATGTCTGCCGGATTCTTTCGGTGCTCCCAGTGGATACGGTTGTGTTAATGAATAATTAGCTTTATCGCGTTCTATCTTCAAAGTATATAATTCATTCAGCGCAAGGTTGATTTCGTTTTCTTCCGGCCATACACCGCGTTCACTTCCATCGTTCGGGTCTGATATCGTTAATGGTATCTGTATCTCATAGTAATTTTCAGTGAAGTCAGTACCAATGCGCATAAATGCATATAGCTGATCGTTGGCAGCTTCACTATTAGCATGGAAAAACATTTTGATGCGACCATAGTTGAAAAGATCAACCGATAAATTTTTATAGATCGCGCGCGAAGTTCCATCCGCCAGTTCATCAACACATACCTGCACGGACTGTTCATTCAGCAATCGGGACACAGCTGAAGTATTATCACGATCGCGCACTACACCGGGAGGTATAACATAACCGGATTTATTCGCGGCTACATCTTTCACTGCATTCTCTTCGAGGTTTACTACAGAAACCGTAAAGTTATCGAAGTCAGGTTCGGTGGTTTCGCCAAAGCCGGAGTCGTTCAGATCATCGGTAGTATACCTGCGCCAGTAACTGCCTACCATTCTGAAATTTGCCAATCGTAACACCACGGGTTCCTGAAATTCCGTAAGCAACATGCGTACGTATTTGATCGACTTGAAGTCCTCTATATTTCCAAACTTGGCTTCATACTCACGAATCGGTATACGGAATAAATACCAGGTTACCGATTCTTTCAAATCATTGGTATTACTCGTTGTAATCTTGTCCACTATATATTCATTATCAACCGCAAGCTGACCGGGCTTCAGGTTTATATCGTATTGATAATACTCTTCTGTCTCATTCAATGTATTGTCTGCATTGATATCTTCATTGTCGGGTGTGAGGTAACTGGAGTATGCTATCTCCGAACCTGAAGCGATGGGAGAATTTCCATCCTGTCCGTTATAGTCTTTATATCGCTGTAAAATTTTTGCATTGGCAGCATCATATTTACTATCGAGAAAGTATGTAAAATTATCAGCCGAAGGGTCGCTTTGTATCTTGTCGCGCGCAGCTACATTTACGGTATTGAGGTATGTATTGAAATAGTCAACCTCTTTCGTATCAGGTAAGCCATCAAAGCCAACGTCCTGGTTAGTGCGCGCAGAAGTTGATGTATTATCAAAACTATTGGTAAGATATTGCTCGGTGGTAACGTACCCCCAGCTGTTGGCCGCTACTTCTCCGGCAAGATTCCCATCGGAAGGCAAACCATTTTCGAACGCGTGTCGCGAGTCGCGCATAACATCTTCCGAAATATTACCGAGTTGAAAGACGAGCCGTCCCCCTGTTGTATTGGACTTGTTAAATATACCATCCAGCACTTTTCCATTGCCGCTGGTGAGATTGATAAACGGATCCATCATCCAGAATTCGATATACTCTATATTCGCTTTATCAAAATCGGTTTCAGAAGTAACTGCTTTGGTTATAGCCCCCCAACTGTTTTCAGGATTGGTGAGCATACCGTTGTTATCCAGTGACGGATTATAATTATAAGGACCTCGTTCGTTGGGATAATACGCTATATCAAATACCTGCTCGTAATTTATACCCTGCGTAAGTTGTTTGTACGGAAATATCTCGGTAGGTCCGACTATGCGCACGTAGTGGTTATTAAGATCATCATCCGTAATATTATCGGGCTTCAGTGAACCACCATCGCGCTGCAATTGATTATCGATAATATACCATGACATCTTTGCACGTTTATAGCCAGCCGCTATATTATCGGTCGCCCCTCCGCTGGGATCAAAACGATGATCATCCGACTTCGGTACACTGGACAACTTCCATCCTGCCGGACTCATTAATGAATACGGTGTTGTTGTATTTTCAAAATCATCTATATAGCCTGTACCTTCACCATCGATAACATTGGATGTACCCGGAATGAGCTGCGCAAATTCTCCTGTAAAATTTACGGATGATTTCTCTTTGGTCTGAATCAGCGGCAAGGCATCGACCAGTTTGGTAAGCATGCGACTCTCCTTGTTCACGTTAAAGTCAAGGCCGTACTGTACATTTCGTGCAGGCTCTGTGCCCACCGTATTTCGACTTACCACGGGGCGTTCGTTGTAATACAAAAGTGTAGAACCAAAATTTACATCATCGTTAAGTTTATAGTCGAGGCGTGTACCCAGCAGACTTTTATTCTGAAATGAAAAAGCATCCGACTGTTCATACTGTACTTCAATGTCTTTTCCGGAATTCATGATGGATTCATTAAGAATCGTTACTTTCCCGAACGTATAGTCTACTACATAGTCCGTTCCTTCCGTTAATAAAATTCCCCCGGCATATACTTTAACAGAACCCTGTGCTACACCAAAACCGGGAATTACAATTTCATTGGATGAACTCGCGGTATATTCTCCCGTCAGGTAAAATTTATTTTTGGAAGCAAAGAGCGCAGCATCCGAGCGCGTGGTGCCGTAGAGTGTATCGTATACATATTTGGATACAAGTGCACTTTCAGTCGGTTCACCGTCAAATGCATCGCGCAATGCCTGACTAAAAGGTTTGAGGGATGGAAATATAATTAAGCCCGATGCAGAATTTATGGTAACACCTTCTACAAAATCAAAATTACCATCACGCTGGCGATCGTTCAGTGTATTAAGTTTATCAAGGCCAAAAATTTCTACCAGCTGTCGCGTGCGTACGGTTGTACCTGCCTGCAACTGCGGATTATCAATACCCGTTGCGTCATCGCGGTAAATAACCCGCAATTGAAAACCGCTCTGCACCAACTGTGTTGCTCCGAGACTATATATATTCTTCATCATGAGCTCCCAGGTGGGAATGGTCGCGCCATCCGAATCGCGTATGGCAATTTTACGCGGCCGCAGTAATTTCAGAAAGATCACATCTTCATCCGCGAGACTCGAATAATCTTCAGACAACTCACCTACCTTATAGGACTTCCCGTTATAGGTATACTCATACGCTACCGCGAGGGCTTCATCACTTTGTAATTTTGTACTGAGTGTGAGGTAGCCCAATTGCGAATGATAGGTATATTCTGTAGAGGCGAGTTTGCGGGCACCGGTTATTTTTTCAAAATCTGTTCCGTTGTTATTATCCGCTGCGAAAAAACTTTCCAGCGTATTATTGATACCATCGGCTGCGCGGTTCTGCGCTGTGGCAAAAGCAAACAGGTTGTTAGCATTGTTAGATGCAGGCATAGCCGTACCGTTGGATGTTACCGCTGCATTGTAGATTGTTCTGCCTTCACCCAGATCCATCAGTCCTACTACATTGCGAAGTGTTTGCGTATCACTCTTCCGGTTCAGCACATATACTTCTACGCGGGTTATGTTTACTCCGGAGATAACCTGCGGGGTATTGGATATCCATTTAGTATAGTTTTCACGAAAGAAATGTCCGAGAAAAAAATGGCGGTTCTCATCGTAGTTGGAAGCGATGATCTCGAAGGGACGATTCTGCCCGTTACTGTTTCCATCCACATTAACCGAAGATGCTTTACCGCGTTGTGTCGAAGCAATTACAGTAGCTTTCAATTTACCGAACTGCATCTGTGCCTTTACACCAAAAAGGTTCTGCGCTCCCTGTATCAGCGTGTTATTAAGCGGCAGACTCACATTACCAATTTCCAGTTTCTGAAGTATATCTTCCTTGAAGCCGGTATACTCTACCTTCATGTTATTCTGAAAG
>DJFR01000247.1 GCA_002432545.1 Flammeovirgaceae bacterium UBA5867
GTGCTTTTGCCCAGTCTGCAAAAGGACCGGTTATATCATTTGAGAAGAAGACACATGATTTCGGTCAGATCGTTCAGGGTGATAAGGTAGAACAGGTTTTCAAATTTACGAATGCCGGTACCGAACCTTTGATCATTACCAACGTGCAGGTAACATGTGGTTGTACAACACCAAAAGGCTGGCCACGCGATCCGATTCAACCCGGTGGCAAAGGCGAAATTACGATAGCGTTTAACAGCGCTGGTAAAATCGGCCGTCAGGATAAAGTTGTTACGATCGTTTCAAACGCAGCAAACGCTGACGAAGCGAAGATATCTTTCACTACGCAGGTAGTTGAAAAGAAAGAGCAGCCTCAATAAGCTGACTCTGAAAAAATTAAAATAAAGGTCTCGCGAGAGACCTTTATTTTTTTGCTACACCGAGTAATAAAAATACCCAGCCCAGTATCAAAAACACTCCACCGATCGGTGTGATGAGCCCTACAGAACCAAGCTTCACAAAGCAAAGTAAATATAGGCTTCCACAGAAGAGCACGGTGCCGATCAGCATGAACAGTGAAGCATATTCCAGTTTTTTGTTAAAGATAAATTTTTGCAGAATACCCACGGCCAGCAATGCCAGTGTGTGAAAGAACTGGTAGCGTGTGGCCAGTTCAAATACTTCCAGCTTTCCCGATTGTATCAAAGCAGGTTTTAATGCATGTGCACCAAAGGCACCTATCGATACTGCAAGCGCTCCCAAAACCGAAGCTGTAATTAAAGTTGTTCGTTGATTCATGAAACTATACGTGATGAAATTCCTATACTATATATATTACTGATCATACTTACGGTCGCCAAAAATAGCGGTGCCTACGCGTATCATTGTACTGCCTTCTTCCAGGGCAATCCGGTAATCGCTGCTCATCCCCATAGACAAATGACGCATCATCACGTTTGCAGGAAATGCAGAAGATGCCTTGAGTCGTTCGTATAGTCCGCGCAGTCCGCGAAACTCTCTGCGTATCTGCTCCAGGTCTTCTGTAAACGTGGCCATTCCCATCAAACCTATGATCTGAATGTTTTCAAGTTTCTGTAATTCGGCAGAAGCCAGCAGATCTTTTACTTCGTCTTCCGAAAAACCAAACTTCGTTTCTTCCTCTGCAATGTGTAATTGTAACAGACACGATATGGTTCGGTTCGCTTTACCAGCTTGCTTGTTTACCTCTTCCAGTAATTTGAAGCTGTCGATAGAATGTATCAGGTGAACAAACGGTGCTATGTACTTTACTTTATTGCTTTGCAAATGGCCGATCAGGTGCCATTGAATGTCCTTTGGAAGCGCTTCATATTTAGGCACAAGTTCCTGCACTTTGTTTTCACCAAATACACGTTGTCCGGCATCGTACGCTTCCTGGATGCTCTCCACCGGTTTTGTTTTGCTCACTGCAATCAACTGACAATCAGGAGGCAAATTTTGAAGAAAGAACTGAAGGTTATTTTTTATACTCATGGGCGCTGCTAAACTGATTGTACTTTTTACGGATAATTATCCTTTGTTACATCGGCTTTGTGAATGGTTTAATTCATTCCTATTTTTGGCCTTTAATCCACCAAAGCTAACGCAAAAATATGGCGATCCTCGGAACGTTGCTGAAAAAAGGAATTCGAATTCGTGAGATGCTGGAGCAGGAGTATACCTCGCCATACGATCTTCAGAAGAAAGAATTAAAAGAGTTGCTCATCACAGCAAGTCAGACCGAGTTCGGCAAGCACTATAATTTTTCGGACATCTTACAAGGTTTTCGCAAAGGCGAT
Source organism: Flammeovirgaceae bacterium UBA5867 (assembly GCA_002432545.1). Lineage (GTDB taxonomy): Bacteria > Bacteroidota > Bacteroidia > Cytophagales > Cyclobacteriaceae > Ohtaekwangia. Next base: position 1,797 of record DJFR01000247.1, read on the forward strand.
AAAGAATTCTATAAACGTTACAAGAGTCATGTACCCATCCACAACTATAACAAAATATATAGTGATTGGTGGAAGCTCGCATTAAAAGGTATAAAGAATGTATGCTGGCCCGGTCGCGTTAAATACTTTGCATTGAGCTCCGGAACATCCGAAGCATCATCCAAATATATACCTGTTACTAAAGACATGACGCAGGCTATTCGCAAGACGAGTGTGCGCCAGATCCTGACACTTTCAAAATATGATCTCGATCCGGAAATCTTCGAAGCAGGTATATTAATGCTCGGTGGTAGCACACACCTGAATAGAAAGGGTAGTGTGTTTGAAGGAGACTTAAGCGGTATACAAGCTGCGCGTCTGCCGTTCTGGTTTCAGCACTTTTACAAGCCGGGAAAGAAAATTGCCCGCTCGCGTAACTGGGATGCCAAGCTTGATGAGATGGCACGCAGAGCTACCGAATGGGACATTGGTATTATAGTAGGTGTACCAGCCTGGATACAGATATTGATGGAGAAGGTTATCAAGTATCATCGTGTCAATACTATACATGATGTATGGCCGAACCTTCGTGTATATGTACACGGTGGTGTATCGTTCGATCCATACCGCAAAGGTTTTGAGAAATTATTGGCGCGTCCTATTTTTTACATTGAAACATACCTGGCATCGGAAGGCTTCATTGCGTTTCAGGCTTATCCGAATAAGCGCTCGATGCGTCTTGTGCTTAACAACGGTATATTCTATGAGTTCGTGCCGTTTGAAGCAAAGAACTTCGATGCCAACGGAGAGATTCATGATGATGCCGAGACATTAATGATTGATGAAGTGGAGGAAGGTAAAGAGTATGCTATATTACTTTCTACCTGCTCCGGTGCATGGCGTTACCTGATCGGTGATGTGATCAAATTTACTTCACTTGAAGATATGGAGATCGTGATCACCGGCCGTACTAAACACTTCCTGAGTTTATGTGGTGAACACCTTTCGGTGGATAACATGAACAAGGCGATCGAACTTGTAGCCAACGATTTTAATATCAATATTCCCGAATTTACCGTAGCCGGTATACCATACGATTCACTTTTTGCTCACCACTGGTTTGTTGGTACCGATGATAAAGTGGACCCCAAAGCACTGAAAGAAAAAATCGATCTGCACCTGAAAGAGCTTAACGATGACTACGCTGTAGAACGCAGCGCGGCATTGAAAGAAGTACTGGTAGATGTACTGCCTATAAAAACATTTTATAGCTGGATGGAATCAAAAGGAAAGGTAGGAGGGCAGAATAAATTTCCGCGTGTAATGAAAAATGCACAGCTGGATGATTGGAAAACTTTCCTGCAAAATCACACGAATGGAAATCGTTCTTAACGGAATTGTCTCCGGCATTGTACTCGCATTTTTGATCGGGCCGGTATTCTTCACCATTATTCAAACCAGTATTGAACGCGGTTTTGTGAGTGGTGTATTTGTAGCCATTGGAGTATCGTTCAGCGATGCACTCTATATATTCGTTTCATACCTCGGCCTGGTGCAGTTTATGGAGACTGAAAATTTCAGACACTACCTTGCATACGGTGGAGGTATAGTATTGCTTTTGTTCGGACTATATTATCTGTTGATCAAGAGTAAAA
>DJFR01000243.1 GCA_002432545.1 Flammeovirgaceae bacterium UBA5867
GTATTTGATATACACTATATGGATCAGTATAAAATATTCACCTGGAACCAGCGTGATTTCTCTGATCCGAAAGAATTACTCGCGCAATTACAACAACTCGGATTCCATGTGGTGGTAATGTGCGACCCGGGTATAAAAGTGGAAGAAGGATATGATACCTATGAGAAAGGTATACGCGAAGATGTATTCATCAAATACCAGGACGGCTCCAATTATACCGGGCAAGTATGGCCGGGCTGGTGTCACTTCCCTGACTTCACAAATCCTGCCACACGTTTATGGTGGCAGAAACAATTCAACGACTATGTAAGTATAGGTGTCGAAGGTTTCTGGAATGACATGAACGAAATTGCCACGTGGGGACAAATGATACCCGAAAATATCGAGCTCGACTTCGAAGGTAATAAAGCATCGATGCGCAGAGGCCGGAATATATATGGCATGCAGATGGCGCGTGGTACATACGAAGGAACGAAAGCATTGCTGAAAGGTAAACGTCCGTTCAACCTCACGCGTTCCGGCTTCGCAGGTGTACAACGCTACGCGGCTGTGTGGACCGGTGATAACGTGGCGTACGATGAACACATGTTACTGGGTGTTCGCCTCGTAAACAGTATGGGACTAAGCGGTATAGCCTTCGCGGGATATGATGTTGGCGGTTTTGTTGGCGATGCCAATTCAAAACTGTTTGCACGCTGGGTATCGTTGGGAGCATTGTCTCCATTCTTCCGTGGACACTCGATGATCAACAGTCGCGATTCGGAACCGTGGGCGTATGGCGAGGAAGTTGAACAGATTTCGCGTAACTATATCAAGTTCCGCTACAAATTACTGCCCTATATATACTCGCTCTTTTACGATGCCAGTGTAACCGGTATGCCGGTGCAGCGTTCGCTTGCCATTGAGTATACGCACGACTTTAAGGTATACGATGGACAGTTTCATAATCAATATATGTTAGGCCCCTCGTTGTTGGTAATACCTGCAGAAAGTACCAAAGAGTATGTAAAGGCTTATCTGCCGGAAGGCGAATGGCATTTACTATACAACGGACAAAAGTACCAGGGCCATTCGGAAATTGTAATTGAATGCCCGGTGCAACGTCTCCCTATATTTGTAAAGAGCGGAGCCATTATACCGATGAAACCTGTGCTGGCCAGCACGAAAGAATTGAACGATGAAATCATTCTGCATGTATATACCGGCAAGCAAAGTTCATCATTCCTGTTCTACGAAGATGATGGCAACACCTTCCGTTACCAGCAGGAAGAGTATGCAAAACGAGAGCTGCAATATATAGCACCCGACAATACACTGATCATTGGTGCCAGCGAAGGAAGCTACACATCGCCACATCGCAAATTGAAAGTTATACTGCACGGTTTGGAACACACGCCTGCGCAGGTTGAAGTGAATGGCAACATGCTCGCGCTTCACAACGATGTCAACCAATTCTTCATGGCCCTCGAGAAATTCGATCCGTTCTTCGATCCGGAGCCAGCGCCCCAGGAAAACGTACACAGCTTCGAAACGGAATACATTACCGGCCCGATCGTGGTTCGCTGGTAACCCTCAACAACTGCTTTCTTAAGTCAATAAAGTCTGGCAAATGCGTCAGATTTTATTGACTTTAGCAACCAACAATCGATTGAACTAACCCTACCCGTAAATGAGTACAGCATCTTTGCATAAACCGCGCTTATCCTTTTGGCAGATCTGGAACATGAGTTTTGGATTCTTCGGAATACAATTCGGGTTTGCCCTTCAGAATGGAAATGCTTCGCGCATCCTTGGAATATTTGGTGCTGATGTTGAACACCTCTCGTGGTTCTGGCTCGCGGCTCCGTTAACGGGTATGATCATTCAGCCTATCATCGGATACTATAGTGATCGAACCTGGACTTCACTGGGTCGAAGACGTCCGTACTTTCTGGCGGGTGCTATATTTGCTTCCACAGCTCTTGTATTCATGCCGAATGCAGATATACTGGTGCACCTGTTACCTCCACTATATGTAGGTGCCGGTATACTTATGATCATGGATGCATCGTTCAATGTGGCGATGGAACCGTTTCGCGCTTTGGTTGCCGATTTACTTCCCTCCGATCAGCGAACGCTTGGGTTTTCTATTCAAACATTTTTGATCGGACTCGGTGCTATATTAGGTTCTACGTTGCCCTATATATTTGCTGAATTCTTTGGCGTAGCGAAAACTGCTCCTGCCGGTGAAGTGCCCGATAACGTTACATTGTCGTTCTATATTGGAGCTATAATTTTTCTGGCGGCTATACTCTGGACTGTCTTTACTACAAAAGAGTATCCACCGGATGAACAGGAGAAACAGCATGCGGAATCTTCTCACAAGGGATTGCGCCAGATTGCAGCAGACTTCGCGGGCATGCCTAAGGCCATGAAACAACTTGGCATTGTACAGTTCTTTTCATGGTTCGCATTGTTCTCGATGTGGGTGTTTACTACATCGGCTGTCGCTACACATGTATATGGTTTGCCGGTGTCGGATACATCTTCGGAAATCTATCAGAATGCCGGCAACTGGGTGGGTGTTTTATTCGGTACGTACAACGGTGTATCAGCACTATATGCACTGCTCCTTCCTGCTATCGCTTACAAGATCGGGCGAAAACTTACGCATGCTATATCATTAACGGCAGGTGGTATCGGATTGATTTCTATATACTTTATTCACGATCCCAACCTGTTGATACTGTCCATGATTGGTGTGGGGTTCGCGTGGGCCAGTATACTCGCGATGCCATACGCTATATTAGCAGGCTCTATCCCACCCTATAAAATGGGTATATATATGGGTGTGTTCAATTTCTTTATTACGCTTCCGCAGATCGTCAACGGTATTATCGGTGGGCCGATTGTAAAGTATATCTACGGCTCGCATGCCATTTATAGCATTGTAATGGCCGGTATATTTCTGCTCATCGCAGCGTTCTGTGTGCGCTTTGTAGAAGACAAAGATGATGTAGTGAAAGCATGAAAAAGATTATTCTGCACGCTGCACTCGCCGTTGCCTGCAGCCTGTGTTACGCGCAGGACTATACCGTATTCACAAAAACAATCCAGTCATTTTATACTTCTCCGGCAGAAGCCGAAAAGCAATGGAATATACTCGTGGATGCAGAACGAATTCCGTTTGCTATAGGCGACTCCGTGGCCTTTCTCTATCGCGGAGATGCCATGTCGGTAGCATGGACCGGAGATTTTAACGGCTGGGGTTACGACAAGAAGTTCAACACCA
>DJFR01000098.1:0-11092 GCA_002432545.1 Flammeovirgaceae bacterium UBA5867
ATCACGTTACCAGACAGTTCCAAAGTCTGGTTGAATGCTAAAAGTAAAATTTCATTCGATAAAGACTTTGGTATAGATAATCGTTATCTGAAACTGGAAGGTGAGGCATTCTTTGATGTAGTGAAAAAGAAAGTTCCGTTCCGTGTAGAGACACCGTTGTATACCGTGGCGGTATTGGGAACAGCCTTCAACGTAAAAGCCTATAATGATGATGATCACGCCAGCACTACGCTGGTGCGTGGCCTGGTAAATATTGAGTTCAATGAGGAGAATGGTGAAGGTCGAGTGATGCAGTTGAAACCGAATGAGAAGATACTGGTTTCAAGAATGAAAAAAGGTGGAGATAGTTTTTATGTGTATGGAATTGAAAAGGATATAGATGCCGAAAATGAGACATCATGGAAAGACGGATGGCTTTCGGTGAAAGGAGAATCACTGCATGAACTCGCCCGCAAGATTGAGCGCCTCTATGATGTAAGGATAAACTTCGAGAACGAAGAACTTAAAACTTTCCGCTATACCGGTCGCTTGCGTCAGCTTAGTCTGGAGCAGGTGTTCAAAGCACTGGCGCTGACATCACCTGTAGAATTTACCATTGATGAGAAGACCGTAACACTGCGGGAGAATCAATCAACCAAATCGAAATACCGCTCGCTGCAAGCCCCCTGACTATATATATAAATGAACCTAAACCCAATGGACATGAGCATTCTATACTACCACTGTACCTGACTGGTACCACCATAAAATAAAAGGGGACCAAAAGATGCTGTCACATCTTCTGATCCTGAAGGACTGGTAAACAGTCTGCCGCGCTTTTTCAAGCGAAGGCAATACTCCTTTTTGTTAACCAAATCCCATTTAATTCTATGAAAAAAAATAGATACGGCCAAGCCTGTGTCCGGTCGGTATTGAATAAAATAACGGTGGTTATGAAAATCTGGCTTTTAATATTGATTCCTGTTGGTGTAGCAATCGCCTCCAATGTCCATTCGCAGGATCTGAGCATCGAGCTGAAAGATGTAACACTGCGCGAAGCATTTCGTGCCATTGAGAAAGAAAGCGATTACTCGTTCTTCTTCAACGATTCATTTGCAGACCTGAATAAAAAAGTTTCAGTCTCTGCGCGAAATGAATCGCTTCAAAATATACTCGTGAAGTTACTCGCGTCTACAAACCTTACCTATAAAATTATGGAAGGCAACCTGATCGTGATCGCTCCCAGGAATGCAGAGCCGATCGTTATCAAGGGAAGAGTAACATCGGCTACCGATAAACAACCGCTGCCCGGTGTAAATGTGACGGTGAAAGGATCGCAACGAGGAACCATTACCAACGCGAACGGGGAATATAGCATTGAAGTTGAAAAAGGATCAACGGTCACATTTTCGTTTATAGGTTATGCTCCGGTAGATATAGTTGTGGGCAGTCAGAATACAGTAGACGTAGCGTTGCAGGAAGATATAACTACGCTGAAGGAGGTTTCAGTTGTCTCAACCGGATACCAGGTGGTAGATGAGAGATTGTTTACCGGTTCGGTAGTCAGCCTTTCTGCGCAGGAAATTAAGACAGAAGGTACAGTCGATCTGAGCCGTATGTTACAAGGGCGTGCAGCTGGTGTATCGGTACAAAACGTGTCGGGTACATTTGGTGCAGCTCCCAAGATTCGTGTTCGCGGTGCTACGTCTATCACGGGTGATAACAAACCACTATGGGTTATTGATGGCGTAGTATTGGAAGATGTAGTGAATGTATCGGCCGAGCAGTTAACAACAGGTGATCCCAGTACACTGATCGGTTCGTCCGTAGCGGGACTCAACGCAGATGATATAGCCAACATTACCATTCTGAAAGACGCATCCGCGACAGCGTTATACGGTGCACGTGCTAAAGATGGTGTTATTGTAATCACAACGAAAAAAGGTCGCGTGGGTAAACCGCAGATTACCTATACCGGTAATTTTTCAACCTACCTGCGTCCAACCTATAACGACTATAACATTCTGAACTCGGTTGATCAGATGTCGGTATATGCTGAGATGGAGCGCAAGGGATTATTGAATCACGCTGATGTTGCCAATCTTCCGAATGGTGGCGTATATACCAAGATGTATAATGTGATCAACGATTCTTATAACAACGGCTCGGATGATTTTGATACTCCCAACGAAGATGCTGCCAGACGTGCCTTCCTGCAACGGTATGCCCGGGCGAACACGGACTGGTTCGATATACTCTTTGATAATTCATTTGTACAGGAACACTCACTTGGTGTATCAGCCGGATCAGAAGCTTCGCAGCTATATTTCTCTACGAGTTATTACAACGACAACGGCTGGTCTGTTGCCGATAATGTAAAACGCTATACCGCCAATGCTCGTGGTAATTTCAAGATATCCGACAAGATGAATTTCGGAATCATTGCGACAGGATCTGTACGCGACCAACGTGCGCCCGGCACCGTGTCACGCCAGACAAATGTTGTAGAAGGTGGTTATGATCGCGACTTCGATATAAACCCGTTCAGCTATGCATTGAATACAAGTCGTGTACTGACTGCTTACGATGAGAACGGCAACCTCGAATACTTCACACGCAACTATGCTCCTTTTAATATCCTTAATGAAGTCCAAAAGAACTATATAGATCTTAACCAGCTTGACTTCAAACTGCAAGGTGAATTCAGTTACCAGGTATTGAAAGAACTTAAGTATGATTTTATAGGCTCGGCTCGCTCGGTAACAACGGTAACAGAACACAAAGTTGAAGAAGGTTCGAACATGGCGGAAGCCTATCGCGCCAATGGTTCGCAGATCATTCGCATGGGAAATAAATTTCTGTATATAAATCCTGATTATCCGAATGTAGATCCTGTTGTCGTGTTGCCACAGGGAGGTTTCTATAATCGCACCGATGATAAGATGGCGAGTTATTATTTCAAGAATCAACTTACCTGGAATCATACGTTCAACAGTATACATAGTGCCAACCTCGTAATAGGACAAGAGATACGACAGGTCGATCGTCAGACTTCCTATAGCAACGGTTATGGTTATCAATATAGCAGAGGCGGTGTGCCCTATACCGATTACCTGCTCCTCAAGCAACAACTAGAAGGGAACTTCAATTACTTCGGCATGGGTAATGGCTTTGAGCGATACGCAAGTTTTTACGGAGGTGCTACATATTCCTACAACAGTAAATATGTACTCAACGCAACGGTACGTATGGACGGATCGAATCGTCTCGGTGAGTCGCGTACAGCGCGGTGGTTGCCAACCTGGAACGTGAGTGGTGCCTGGAATATTGATACCGAGCGCTTCATGGAAGGGATACAAAGTATAGATTTCCTCACACTGAAAGCCGGCTATGGTTTAACAGCAAATACAGGAAATGCGAATAACGCCTCCGTTGTATTTCGCAGTGCCACTACACGCAGACCTTATCTCAACGAAGGTGAATCATTGATTGGTATTGAAAGCCTCGAGAATTCCGATCTCACCTGGGAAAAGCAATATGAACTGAACGTTGGCTTTAACGCAGGACTTTTTAACAAGCTTGTTGTTACGGCCGATTTTTATAAACGTAATCAGTTCGATCTCATCAGCATCATTAAGACATCCGGTATAGGGGGGGAGCCTTATAAAGCGATCAACTATGCGGATATGAAATCACGAGGTGTTGATCTGACGATTGGTGCCACTATATTTAATCGCACCAACTGGAGCTGGAATACTAACTATGTATTCAGCTATAACAAAAGTGAAATCACCAACCTGCGAAATGAACCCCGCATCTTCAACCTTGTATTCCCGGAAGGTGGTGCGTTGGAAGGTTACCCTGTGCGCGGATTATTCTCTGTAAAATACGAAGGACTAAATCAGGAGTCGGGTATGCCGGTATTCATCAATCATGATGGCAACCTCAGCTCGGATGTGTTTCTGCAGAGCTCCAATATACAGCATCTGAAATACGAAGGTTCCGTGGACCCAACGGTAACAGGCGGTCTGTCCAATATATTCCGGTATAAAAATATATCCCTGAATATATTCCTGACTTATCAGGCCGGTAACAAGATCCGTTTGAACCCTGCATTTAAAACGCGTTACTCCGATCTCGATGCGATGCCACGTGAGTTCCTCGATCGCTGGGTATTGCCGGGCGATGAGCAGTATACCAGTGTTCCTTCTATTCTTGACTATACATCGCTCAGTCGTCTGGGTGCTATATATCCGTACAACAGCTACAACTATTCAACAGCACGTGTCGTGGATGGTGGTTTTGTTCGCATGCGTACTATATCACTCACCTATACACTTCCTTCGAAGATGCTCGCGAATACCGGGCTGGGCAGTGCATCACTCACGCTGACCGGAACCAATTTACTGCTGTTGTATGCGGATAAGAAGCTATATGGACAAGACCCTGAATTCTATTCGTCAGGCGGTGTAGCGATGCCGGTACCGAAACAGATTACAGCAACGATAAAGATCAACCTCTAACCGAACGAAGGTGGCTATGAAAAAATATATATACAGTTTGATGGTTGTTGGGATAGCGGTAAGTGGATGCGAAGACTTTCTGTCCAAAGTACCGGACAACCGTACGATACTCGATTCGAAAGAAAAGATAGCGGAGCTTCTCGTAACAGCATATCCCGAAGGAAATTATATACCCTTCTGCGAGGCGATGTCTGATAACGTAGAAGATAATCCTACGCAATCGCAGGATGCACGGAATACAGATCCATACTTCTGGCGCAACGTGAACGCTACTGCACAGGATACACCGGAAAATTACTGGAACTCGTGCTATACCGCCATTGCTGCTGCCAATCACGCGCTGCGTGCCATTGAGCAGGCCGGCAATTTACCCGAATACAATGCACAGAAAGGTGAAGCACTGGTAGCCCGTGCCTATGCACACTTTATGCTCGTAGCACTTTTCGCAAAAACGTATGAGCCCGCTACAGCTGAGTTTTATCCAGGTATACCGTATGTAACAGAACCTGAAACGGAGTCGCTAAAGAAATATGAAAGACACACGGTGGCCTATGTATATAGCATGGTTGAGAAAGATCTTACCGAAGGTCTGCCACTCATTGATGACGAAAGCTATATAACGGATGATGCCGATGCCAACGGTGTACCACGCTATCACTTTACGCGGGCCGCTACGCATGCATTTGCTTCCCGTTTTTATTTGTTCAAAAAAGACTATGCAAAAGTAATAGAGCATGCCAACCAGGTCTTTCCGAATGGTGATTTTGCTTCGAACCTGCGTCCGTGGAATTCAACCTATAGAACGTATGCGATGAACGAGCTGATCACGACCTATACACGGTCTTCTGAAAAAGCAAACCTGTTGCTCTCCGAGACTTTATCTGATTGGGCGTTCACTTATAACACGTTGAAATATACCACTGGTGTTAATACCAAAGCTGCTATACTGGATACGAACCCGATGCAAGGCAGCTATGCGTATTGGGTATATTACAGCTCTGCTACCCAGGTATATTTTGTTCCGAAGTTTAAAGACCATTTTGTGCGTACGGGTACAAATGCCAATACCGGTTTTACTTACACCATCATTCCACTTTTCACGGCAGAAGAAGTATTGCTGAACCGCGCAGAAGCCTATACCATGCAAAACAATTTGCAGGCAGCATTGGATGACATGAATATACTGGTAAGTAAACGCGTCACAGACTATACACCGCAGTTTCATAATCTTAATGCCAACAAGCTTTATAATTTCTACAAAGAGAGTATAAATCAGAAGGCAACCTTGCTGGCGGTGCTAGGCTTGCGAAGAGCGGAGTTTCTGCATGAAGGATTGCGCTGGTTTGATATACTTCGCCATGACCTAACGGTTACACACCGCATCCGCGATGGCGAAAGTATACAACTCACAGGAGGAGATCCGAGAAGAGTTTTACAGATACCGGCTGAAGCCATTTCGCTGGGCGGACTTGAACCTAATCCACGATAAGTATTTATCTAATCCGAAAGAACTATGGCCTATAAAAATATACTGACACTCTTTATACTGCTGGTGCTTACCGGTTCAGCGTGTAATGATCCGTACAACGATATCGATGGAGCCGATCCTGACTATGTTACCAATGACAACGAACGACAACCGACTGAATTGGACAACTGGCTGCGCAGTAATTTTACCGTACCGTATAATATACAGGTAAAGTATCGCTGGGACAATTCAGAGCTTGATCCCTATAAAAACCTGACACCTCCGGCTGTAAGTAAAGTACAGGGCGTTATGGATGTAGTAAAGAAAGTATGGATCGAAACCTATAACCAGGTTGCTGAATCTGGTTTCATCCAGGAATATTGTCCTAAACAGTTTGTACTGGTGGGCAGCGCAAACTATAATTATGATGGTTCGATGACAATCGGTACAGCCGAGGGTGGTCGCAAGGTTGTGTTATTTGTTGTGAATGATTTCAATCCAGACGACAATGGTAATGTAAAGCAGTTGATCCATACAGTACAGCACGAGTTCGGGCACATCCTGAATCAGAATATAGCGTATCAGCCGGAGTTCAAGGAAGTAACAGCCGGAAACTATACGGCTAACTGGAGCTCCGTATCACTGAGCGAAGCCAGAGCACGTGGCTTTATTACCAGCTATGCGATGGCCAGTACCGATGAGGATTTTGTGGAAATGATTGCTACCATGCTGGTGGAAGGTAAAGTTGGTTATGAGCGAATTCTCGCCTGCGAAACCAACGCAACCTCCCGTGCATTGTTAAAACGCAAAGAACAATATGTAGTCGAGTATTTCCGCGAAAAGTATAAAATCGATTTTTATACCCTGCAAACCAAAGTGCAGGATGCTATCAATGCTATAGCTCCCGGTGATCCGATAGAAGAACCAACACCGCTTTTTGATATATGGGGATACGATAAAGATTCAACCGCGATCCGTTTTGATTTTAACTTCTATAGCTATCCTTCCGGATTTGCAACCGCATTCTTTACTGACTTCAATTTACTGGCTCAAAAAGGCTTGGGTCTGGATACATACTTCCGCCTTTTCTATACTGCGGAAAACCAGATGACGCTTCAATTACACTATCACACCAACGGTCCGGGTGAGCGTATATACTATGTTGCCAATTACTACTTTGAAGTATACCGCAGCGAAGAAGATGTTTTTGGTTTTGCCTATGTCGGTAACGATGACAACGGGCGACTGCTCGCTGAAGAGTATGGGGTCTATAACATTCTGGATTTCTTTGCAGGCTATACCTATACGATCGAGTGGGAGCGAAGCTCATGTCCGGGGAGCAATTTGGTTGGATTCTATCCGGCAAGCACCCCGAACGAAGGTTTTACATACGGTATACTGGGTAACTAACAACAACGATCACAACGCGTATGAAAATAATAAAACGATCACGCACTATACTAATGGCTGCCGGAGCAATGCTGGCACTTGCAGCGTGTGATAATGACTACGAAACGATATTCAACGAGTCTACCGATGAGCGTGTAGAGCAGGCGTTGAATGAATATAGCACGCTGATCAACAGTGCTCCGTACGGCTGGAAAGCCGCGCTATATACAGAAGCCGGGGGTGGTTATTTCTATTACCTCGACTTCCAGGAAGATGGTAACGTAACGATGATATCCGATTTTAATACAACAACAGCGGCCAACAGCATGTCGGGGACATGGGTATTGAAAGCCCTGCAGAAGCCCACACTTACGTTCGATACGTATTCCTATATACACATGCCGGCTGATCCCGATGGAAATGTAAACGGAGGCAACACCGGTGAAGGACTCCTTTCTGATTTTGAATTCACCTTTGTGCGCACGTCTGGGGATAGTATTATAATGAAGGGACTGAAGCATAAGACAGAGCTATATTTACTCAAGGCAACAGAAGAAGAGACATCCGCTATACTGGGCGATGATATTCTGCACATTCTGCAAGGCACAACGGAGTATGTAGCAGACAACCGTGGGTTGAAGCTTCAATTGCCCGGCAACACGATAGTGCCTGTCGCAATGGATGTAGCACGAAAGCTATTTGCCGCGCAATACTTGTCAGCAGACGGAACGAAGATCGAAACGTTTATAACACCTTTTACATTTTCGCTGGATGGCATTGTATTAAAGACTTCTGCATCCATTCATGGAAACACTTTCCGTGAATTATATTGGGATGATGATAGTGGTGTATATATAGCACAACTCGCAGCACCAGTTGAACTTGTAAATGATACAGAGCCTTTCCTTTTTCATCCGTCCGTGCCGCTGCACAGTGAAATAGGACAGGCCTATAAACGAGTATATGTCCCTGAAAAGCCGGAAGAGAACAGACTGCCCGGACAATCCGATTCTTTTGTGGAAGCCTATAACGAAGCAGCAGAAGGTATGCTTGCAGGTCCGTATCAGCTTACCTTGCAGGAGATGGGTTTCACATTTGATGCCATCAATAAACTGATGTACTACGATGTGATCATTGCCCAAACACACGAGGGCGAAACAAGCCGTCACCTGGCGCAGTTTGTATTTTCCTATACGGTCGATGAGACCGGTGTAGTAAAATTCACCGCCATTGGTGGTAACAGCAATGCCCAGATAATTGCATTCGATCTTCGCGTCATCCTGCAACACTTTGAGGATGATGCATTCAAACTGGAATATATAGCAGGCGGATTCGACCTTATCAGCGGCTTCTATAGTCAGAAAGACCCTGCATATTCATTCTCAGGTTACCTGGGAAACTGATAAAATAACAAAGACACTTACCAATTCCGGTAGGTTTAGGTTAATGGGAGTCTGTCTGGTATAACACCCGGGCAGACTTACTTTAAACAACATGCTCTATGAAATCAACATATACTATACTTATACTATTACTGGCCACTGCATTGCTCTATACAGGCTGCAGCAACGATGATGAGGCAGAAGCCTCTGTTACGGAACAGCAAATCGAAAAACTGAAAGGCTCCTGGAAAGCCGCAACGGTAACATTAGACGAAGTTCAGCAAGACGATTACGGTGCCTTTACACTCACCATTACTGGGAATACCATTTCCAGTGTACACTATGCCATAGCTGGAAATCCGGAGTACAGCCCCTGGGTATCAGAATTTGGAGGACGGTTTTCGTTTGATGAACGCGACCCTTCGGCATACCTGGTTCGCGAAGATGATGTGAGTATACACTATAGCGTTACAGAAACATCACTCGTAATGGAATTTACATACGAGCAGGAATCGGAGGGAGGAAGACAAGCAGCTATATCCGGCAATTGGAAATTTACATTCTCCAAAGTACAGTGATATATAGTATATCAAAACTGTCGTTTGAGCGATGATTTGCGAACGATCAGCGTTGTCTTCAGAACTTTAGTCTCGGGTATAAAACAATCCGTAGTATCGTTCATCTGTTTGAATAAGAGATTAACAGCGGTTTTGCCAATTTCTGCCATCGGTTGAGCCAAAGTCGTAAGACCAGGTTCAACCAGGGCGGAAGTGGGTTCGTTACTGAAACCAACAACTGCAAGCTCATCCGGTATACGAATGCCTTTTTCCTTGGCAACCTGCATGGTGGCGATAGCCGCAGGATCATTCAACGCAAATAATCCATCCGGACGATCCGGTGCATCCAGTAAATGCTGCGCACAATGCAAGGCACTTTCGGGGTTGAGATCATGATATATAATAAGTGATTCATTCAGCTCCATGCCGTGACGCAGCAGCGCATCTTTATAACCCTGAAGACGATCGCGACAGATCTGTAAATTTTGCGGACCTGCTATGTGTGCAATACGCTTACATCCGTTCTGTATAAGGTGTGTCACTCCCTGATAAGCACCGTCATAATCATCCACAATAACTTTCGAGGCACAGACATCCGTAGTTACCCGATTGAAATATACTATAGGTATACCGGCACGCTCAAATTTCTTGAAGTGATCTACGTTGGGTGTTTTACCCGTAAGGGAAGCCAATATACCATCTACGCGGCTGGACATTAATACATTGGTGTTGTCGATCTCTGTTTGATATGATTCATTCGACTGACAGATCAGTACATGATAGCCTGCGGGGTTGGCAATTTCCTGCGCACCTATAATTACGTATGGAAAAAAGCTGTTGATAAACTCCGGAACGATGATGCCGATGGTAAGACTTTTACTTTTGGCGAGTCCATACGCAAGCAGGTTCGGTTGATAGTCGAGCTTCTTGGCTACATCGAGCACCGCCTTGCGTGTTTCCTCATTGATGTCAGAGTGTCCATGAAGGGCACGCGATACAGTTGATTTTGAGATCTGAAGTTCGCGCGCTATATCTACAATGGTGGGCTGATGTTTTTTGGAAGTCGCAGCAGCAAGCGATACTTCCGCGGCAGGAAGTGTAAAATAATAATCACACCGGCCGCAGTAATAGCGCTGTTTCCCGCGTATAATTCCCGCTTTAGCAATGGCATCAACCTCGCTGCATTTAACACATTTGATCATCCCCGAACCCGAATATTTCTGAAAAAATAGTCATCTCGATACACACTTGCAAACCGTTGCAAGGTCGGTCGCTGTGTACTCAAAAAATATCGTGACCGGTTGCGAAAGCGTTCCCGGTACTTCTTGTTCCTACTTTTCAATCGTTTGTTATTGCGCGGAATGGTGCAACTGGTATTTTTCCGACACCAAATCAAATGCCTATGAAAAAATTGTTTACCCTGTCCACTTACTTCATGGTGACACTTACCATGCTGATGAGTTGGTCTACTGTATGCGCACAAACCTTTGCCGTAAAAGGAAAGGTCTTATCAGAAACAGGCGATCCGCTGCCTGGTGTTAACGTACTTGTAAAAGGTACTTCGAAAGGAAGCGTTACCGATGCGGATGGTCAGTATGCATTGGACAATGTAACAGCTGCAGATATACTCGTGGTCTCCTTCATCGGGTATAATACCGAAGAGATTGTGATCGGAGGAAGAACTTCGATCGATATAAACCTTACCCCCGATGTAAGAACGTTAAGCGAAGTGGTTGTTGTCGGGTATGGTACACAACGCAAAGTGGAAACCACCGGAGCTATCGCTTCCATAAA
>DJFR01000098.1:11207-24605 GCA_002432545.1 Flammeovirgaceae bacterium UBA5867
GATGGTATACAGATCTCCAATGGTGGTGGTGTGAACGAAGTAAGCCCGCTGTCCACTATTAACCCGAGTGATATAGAATCCGTGGAAGTACTGAAAGACGCATCGGCTACTGCTATATATGGTTCACGCGGTGCGAACGGAGTTGTGCTCATCACGACCAAGCGTGGACAAAGTGGTTCTACCCGCGTGAGTTACGATGGATACTACGGTGTTCAGGAAGTGTTGAAAACAATGGATGTACTCAACGCTTCACAGTTTGCGCAACTGGAAAATGAAGTGTATAAGACAGCCGTATATGCAGACCCTGCAGCAGAAGGACAAGGTATAAATTACCAGGACCTGATTTTCCGTCAGGCACCCATACAAAACCATCAACTATCTATCAGTGGCGGAAGCGATAAGACCCAGCTCGCGTTATCTGCAAACTATTTTGATCAGGATGGTATCATTATCAATTCAGGCTTTACACGTTACTCGCTGCGATTGAACGTTGATCACAGAATCAGCGACCGGGTAAAATTTGGCACCAGCATTTTGGGAAGTTATACGATAAACAACGGTACCCCTACAGGCGTAACGGAGATTGACGCAGGTGTAGCCGTGAACAGTATTGTCGGAGCCGCCATGGGAGCACCTCCAACCCTGAAGCCATACCGTGATGACGGAACAATCTTCCCGTTTGGCGAGCAGCGTGACGGACGCTATCGCGAAGTAACCAACCCGTTAGGACTTGCTGAAGTATTGAATCGTACGGCAGTAAAAAGAACGTTGGTGAATCTGTATGGTGAAGCCAAGGTGGCAGAAGGTCTTACGTATCGTGCTTCGTTTAATGTAGACCTGCAAGGCAATCTCAACGATTATTACTCACCGCTATATATCATTGCCAAAAACGATCTCAACGCCAACTCAGGCACGGCCTCTAAAACCAATACAAACTATACCGTATTACTCCACGAAAGTATATTAACCTATAACAAGACTTTTGCCGAAAAACACTCCGTGAAATTTACAGGTGTATTTGCTACACAAAGCAACCTGGCAAATACAAATCGAATCAGTGCAAACGGCTTCCCGAATGATGCTACCAAAAATGAAGCATTGCAATTAGCAGTAAACCGTACGGTGAGCAGCAGCCGTTCTTCCGAACGACTGGACTCTTATATGGGACGTGTGAACTATGGATTTAAAGATAAATACTTTGTTGACTTCACAGCACGTGTCGATGGATCGAGCAAGTTTGGCGCGAATCATAAATATGGATTCTTCCCGGCAGTAGCTGCGGGCTGGAGAATTATTGAAGAGGGATTCATGCAGAACATTACGGCACTAAGCGATCTGAAACTTCGCGCCAGTTATGGACTGACCGGTAACTCCGGAGCATTAAGTGCATACCAGTCACTGGCAACTGTATCGTCTTCCGGAAGTGATTACCAGTTCAATCATATATATACTACCGGTATAAATCCGGATCGTATCGCCAACCCTGATCTTCGCTGGGAGAAATCAACACAGCTGAATATAGGTCTGGACATAAGCCTGCTGGAAAACAGACTCAATCTGACAGCCGATGTATACAAGAAGAATACAAAAGATCTTCTCTATGTAAAGTCACTTCCACTTTCGTCTGGCTATAGCAGCATCACCGGTAACTATGCCGAGCTTGAAAACAAAGGCCTCGAGCTTGCTGCCAACGCACGCGTGCTCGATGGTGCGGTGCAGTGGAATGTTTCAGCCAACGCTACTTTTAACCGGAATAAAATTGTTGATCTGGATGGTGGTACAACAACCGAACGTTTTGTTACCAACTATACCATTTTGCGTGTAGGCTCACCGTTAGGCGTGTTCAAAACATACCTGTTCGATGGTGTTTACCAGACCGGTGAGACATTCCTGCCCGGATCGGATGGCCGCACCGGGGGTGCTAAAGTAAAGGACTATAACGGTGATGGTTCCATCACTGCGGCTGACCAGGTGATTACCGGTAACCCAAATCCTGATTTCATTTTTGGATTCTCTTCGAACCTGCGCTATAAGAATTTTGATTTCAGCATATTCTTGTCCGGTAGCTATGGTAATGAAATTTATAACCTGAGCCGATACTCATTCGAAAACCCGTTGGGACAACGTAATCTTCTTGCTGAGACTGCCAATCACTGGACTCCCGATAACCCAAACAATGAGTATGTAAGCGGTTTCCCGGGCGGACGTTTACCAATCAGCGATCGCTTTGTAGAAGACGGCTCGTACCTGCGCTGCAAGAATATATCACTTGGCTATACCTTGCCCGAGATCAAAGGAATCAACCGCGCCAGAGTATATATCAGCGCCAATAACCTGTTTACCGTAACCAACTACAGCGGGTTTGATCCGGAAGTAAATTCATACGGAGGTTCAAACACAGCCATTGGTGTGGACAACCTGGTATATCCTTCTGCGAAGACTTTCCTCGGTGGCGTTCAGATTACTTTCTAAGGCAGGATAAAAATCATAACCGAACGAAAATGAAAAAGCATATATATACTCCCTTCATCGTTTTGCTGGCTGTAGTATTTACATCCTGCGAGCTGAACGAAACTGTATACTCTTCAATTTTTACAGAGAATTTTTATAAGACAGCACAGGATGCAGAAGCCGCTATCACCGCAGCGTACGATCCTATTGGCGATATGTATAGCGGGCCGGCAGCGGTACTGATATCGGATATGAGTGCTGATCAAACGTATCCGCGCGCAGTGGTTGGAAGAAATACGCTCACGCTTTTTTCCTACGATGCAAACTATACCACACAGAAAAGTTTCAGCAGGATATTCGAGTCGCCACAACAGGTGTGGAGTTCGTGCTATGATGGCATTGAAAAAGCGAACTGGGTTATTGCAAAAGTTCCGGCTACCAACATGGATGAGACCCGCAAGAGCCAGATACTCGGTGAGGCTTACTTCCTTCGCGCGTTCTATCATTGGATGCTCACCAAGAATTTTGGTGATGTCATTATAAAGACAACGCCCAGCACGACCGAGCAGGAAGCTTATGCCGAAAAGAAAACCAGTACAGAAGTATACGAACAGATCTATGCCGATCTGGACCAGGCATTGGCTACCGCATTACCTTCATATCCGAATGTAACGAAAGGAAGACCCTCAAAAGAGGTAGCCTCTGCGTTGTATGCAAAAGCAGCACTCTATAATGGAGACTGGGCTACCGCTTTACAGAAAGCACAGGATGTTATAACATCGGGTAAATATAGTCTGATGGATGATGTACGCGATGTATTTCGTCCGGAGAAAGAAGATATAGCACGTATTGAAACTATGTGGGCGTTCGAAGCGGAGACTACTTCACCGGGAAGATCGCATCAGCTGTTAGGACTATGCGGCCCTCCCGGCAGCTCAGCACCTGCCTATGGTAAAACTACATTTGGTTCGCTGTTTGCATATCAGGCGTTTTTCAATTCTTTCGATCCGCAGGATGAACGCAGGTTGTTACTCGATACTACGTATGTGGACAAGAGTGGAAAGACTGTTCCGCAAAAGAGTATAACTCCAATCACACAAAAAGCTGTGCTGGTTAAAAAGTACCAGGAAGAGAACAATGTAGGCAGCAATACAGCATGCAATATAGCTATACTTCGTCTGGCAGATGTATACCTGATAGCAGCAGAAGCAGAAGCTCGTTTGAACGGGGCCACTATAACCGCTTATGACTATATACAGGTGGTGCGCGATCGTGCAGAGCTGGATGAACTGCCGGCCGGTTTAAGTCAGGATCAATTTATAGACGCTGTGATCCAGGAACGTTCATGGGAATTTTTTGGTGAAGGCGATCGCTGGTATGATTTAACGCGTACCGATAAATTTCTGACAGTCATACCGGCGGCTACCAATGAAATATACCCGCAGCGTGTCGTGCAAAGTAAAAATAAATACTTCCCGATTCCGCAGGATGAGATCAACGGTAACCCGCTCATTCAGCAAAATGATCCGTGGAAGTAATTACAAGATAAAGGTTTGTATAATGAGGCAGCAAGGTAAAGGCATGGTAAGAAGAGGCATAGTCGGGATGGCTGAACGTTCAGGCTTCTTGCTTACCATGTTGCTGCTGATCGGTATGACAACGCAGGCACAACAGCAGAGACTATTTTTAATTGCAGGTCAAAGTAATGCCGTAGGACAAGGCGACAAGTCTGCATCGGTATATTGCAAACCGGGAACTGCATTTGAATATAGTGCTGCTACCGATTCCCTGTCTCCGTTGCAAGACCCTGCCGGATACAATGAACTGAATTTTGAAAGGGCAAGGTCAGGAAGTATAGCACCGGCTTTTGCAGCTGCGTATCATCAGCTTACCGGCAATAAAGTGATCATTGTATCCGCAGCGCGGGGAGGAAGTTCGTGTCATGAAAAAGCGGAACTTGAAAATTATGGTACATGGTCTGTCAGCGGGCGGTTGTCTTTATTCAACGATGCTGTTGAGAAAGTTAAGCGTGCCTGTGATAAGACAAAGCTTCCGCTGAGTGGTGTGATCTGGTTGCAAGGCGAACGTGATGCGAATGCGATCAACGATCATAAGCTGACAGCAGAAGAGTATAGGCTGGCACTTCAGAGTTTGATTGCCGGGTTTAGAAAAGCGATGCAGTACAATGTTCCTTTTTATATTGTGCAAACAGGTTACTATAAAGATCATACGAATGTTGGTTTTGATTGCATACGGGAACAACAGGAGAAAGTAGCGCATGACGATCCTTATACCTATATAGTATACCGTGACACCAACCTGTTTATAGAAAAAGGATGGATGAAAGACGCGATCCATTACAACCAGGAAGGACTGAACGCGATTGGCAGTACCATCGCCACGGTAATCAGTAAACAAGTAAATGAACAGAACAAGTATAACAAATGATGAAATTTTGGAAATATAGCTTCATAGCAGGCATTGTGTGGTTGGCAGGTGTGGGTAGTATTTTAGCACAAGGTATAGTACGGGAAACACCGCTGCATGGAGAATGGTCTTTTGCCCTGGACCCGGTAAATATAGGAGAGAAGCAAAAGTGGTTTGCTACCGGCTTCACCGCAGGCCGTTGGGACAAAGTTACCGTACCGCATTGCTATACTATTGACAAGCGATATCACTACTATACCGGGTCGGCTTGGTATAACAAAAAGATTGGTAAAGTTAATGTGCCGGAAGGATACCGTGCCTTCATACGGTTTGAAGCGGTTTTCTATAAGGCACACCTGTGGCTCAATGGTAAAAGCGTAGGTGAGCATGAAGGCGGCTATACACCTTTCGAATTTGATATCACTGAACTTCTCTCCAATGAAAATGTTTTTGCGTTGCGCGTAAATAATGCGTGGGACACAACGACTATACCGGGTGCCAAAAACAAAACAGATTCGGAATCTACCAGTACCGGACAACTATTCCCATGGATCAACTACGGGGGTATAAACCGTGCTGTCAAACTGATCATCCGCCCGACGGCTTATCAGCAGAACGTACGCATCGTAGCAACGCCAGACCTGGTTAAGAAAACGGCTTCCCTGAAGCTCGATATATACCTTCATAACAAGTCATCAAAAAATATTTTGAAGAATGAAGTGAAGGTAAATATATACCAGGACGGGAAGCGTATTCCGGTAAAACTGAAAGCAGCCGGACAAGATATAGCAAGTGGTGCTACAGGTGTAGTTACGCTGGAAGGCACACTGGCAGCAAAGGACGTTAAGCTCTGGAACCAGGATGAACCAGTCTTATACCAGGCAGAGTCGATTGCCGGGAATGATACCGTTCGCACAAGGTTTGGTATCCGCAAGGTTGAGATTAATGGCACAAGCCTGTTGCTTAACGGAGAGCCTATACGCATGGGTGGTTGCAACCGTCCGCTGGATTTTCCCGGTCATGGGTCGATGGATCCCGATGCTGTTCTCGAAAAGGATCTTACGCTCATTAAGAACGGAAGCATGGAATTATCACGCATCAGCCACTACCCGGTATCTCCGGCTTTATTGGATTGGGCTGATCGTCATGGATTGCTGATTATTGGTGAAGCCGGTAATTGGCAAATGACTCCGCAGCAAATGGCAGATCCGGCAATGCGCAAGAAGTTTCAAGCGCAGATGCGTGAAATGATGGAGCGCGACTGGAACCATCCGTCCGTCATTGCATGGAGTGTAGGTAACGAGTATCCATCACAAACCGATGAAGGCAAGTCATGGACAAAAGACATGTATACCTATACAAAATCCATTGACCCAACACGCCTCGTTACATTCGCCAGCATGTTTGTCTTTCGCGATATCATTAAGAAAGCAGAAGATGAAGCATCGCAGTATGTGGATTTTGTAAGCGCGAATATATACGGTGCTCACCTGAAACATTTGCAGCACATTCACGAGCTATACCCCGACAAACCTATATACATAAGCGAATTTGGCTTGAGAACCGATGGCGTGAAGAGTGAGGACGAGCGGGTAGCGCATTTAAAGAAAGCGGTGGAAGACTTCAGACAATGTGATTACCTCATGGGTGCCTCCGTCTGGACATTCAATGACTATGAGAGTTCATTCCCGGGCACAAATGCAAATGGTTATCGTCCCTGGGGACTTGTTTCTCCTGAGCGCGAGTTGCGTGGTATGTATATAGCGTGGCAGGAGGAGTTTGCTCCGGCTATTGTAACGGCATCCCGCAAAGGAAACAGTATAGCGGTGCAGGTTGCAGCACGAAAAGATTTTCCGAGCTATACTTTGCGCAAGTATAAATTGATTGTTGCTGGCAAGGAGCACACCATTGATATTCTAAAACCGGGCGAGAGTAAATCATTTGATATACCGCTGTCATCAGCGAATGAAACTGTAGCGATCGAGCTCCGGAAGCCCGGTGGATTTGTAATTGTAAAGAAGTCCGTAAATCCATAGGGAGATGGTGAGGATAATCGTTATACTATCCTTTTTGATTATCGGTACAACGGGTGGGGCATACGCACAGAAAATCAGCATGCCCGCATTCTTCAGCAGCAACATGGTATTGCAGCGGGAGAAACCTGTCGTGTTCCGGGGAAGTGCGCCACCTAAAGCTTCGTTTGCTGTAACATTCAATGGCAGGAAGCAGAAAGTAAAGGCCGATGCAAAAGGAGAGTGGCGCGTGCAATACCCGGCTATGGAAGCAGGCGGCCCCTATACCTTTACCGTTCATGCAGACAGTTCCTATACCTTTACCGGTATACTAATAGGCGATGTGTGGATATGCTCCGGACAATCGAATATGGAATGGCCGGTGTTGAAAGCGCTTAATGCATCGTACGAAATCCGCCACGCAGATTATCCGCAGATACGTTCTTTCACAGTTGCCAGAAAGGTAGCGTCTTCGCCCTTGCATAATACTGCACCGGCATCGTGGCAAGTGTGTACCCCACAGGAAGCCGCAGCTTTTACGGCAGTAGGATATTTCTTTGCCCGTGAATTATACCAGCAATTAAATGTACCGATCGGTATAATTCATAGTTCGTGGGGTGGCACTTCTATCGAGGCGTGGACAAGTCTGGAAGCATTGCACCAGCATGCAGATTTTCGCGGCAAGGTAGATACATTTCGTCTTGCCGTAAAACAGCAGCGTTCGGTTGAAGTGCTGGAACGTGAAAATATAGCGGCCAATGCAAAGCACTGGGAGACTTTACAAAAGCGCGACCCGGGTTTTACCGAATCATGGTATCGTACAAAACAAAACAGTGGTGACTGGAGAAAATTTGCAGCACCTGATTTTGGTGAAGATCACGCCTTTGTCAAGTATGCCGGCTCGATCTGGTTGCGAAAAACATTCAGGCTCACAAAAGATATAGCAACACGTGACCTGGTACTGAACCTCGAAACGCTAAACGATTACGACATAACGTATTGCAATGGTATTGAGATTGGCCGGAATATTACGTGGGCACCAGCACGAAGAATATATATCGTTCCGAAAGCAGTACTGAAGGCTGGCGAAAATACAATTGTGATGAGGCTCGATCATCAGCCGGGTAATGGTCTCTTTCGTACGCATGACTCCGCTGATCTGCGCCTGTATGAGTTGATCCAGTCTGACGATGCGGTAGCCATACCGTTGGACGGAGCGTGGGAGTATAGGTTCGGACTACCCGCGAACGAATACCCGCCAAAACCCATCATGTTTCCGCTTACATCGCATACCGGAGTTCTTTATAACGGTATGATCGCACCGCTTAGCGGTTTGGCTATAAAAGGCTTTGCCTGGTACCAGGGTGAAACGAACGCGGGGCGTGCCTACCAATACAGAAGTTTACTACCCTTGATGATTAACGATTGGCGTACACAATTTAAGCAAGGCAATGTTCCTTTTCTGATCGTGCAGACATCTGCTCACGGTAAACTTACCGAGGAGCCCGTAGATAACACCTGGGCTGAACTTCGTGAAGCACAAGCCATGGCGCTTGCACTTCCCAATACAGCGGTGGCGGTTAGCCATGACGTTGGCGATCCTTACGATGTACACCCTGCGCAAAAGCAGGCAGTGGGAAAGCGATTGGCGCTGGAAGCACTGAAAGTTGCTTATGGCAGAAGTGATATATATACATCACCGCGCTACCAATCCAGCGAAGTAGAAGGGGATACGGTCGTCATATATTTTACCAATGCAAAAGGTTTGCAGGCACGCGGTACGAAACTGAAGGGCTTCGCCATAGCAGGCCCAGATAAAAAATTTGTATGGGGTGATGCCATTATTCGTGGTAACAATACTGTGCATGTATATAGTAAAGAAATACAAAAACCGGTGGCTGTACGCTACGCCTGGGCAGGTAGCCCTGTAGAGAGCAACGGAGCAAACTTATATAGTATAGATGGATTTCCGGCAATGTCCTTTCGAACGGATGTGTGGGATGGTATAACGTTAAACAAAAAATAGAATGCTAAAATCTGAACAAGCTTTATCGCGGTCGTTTCTCCGCAAAGATATATATACTGATCTCGTTGTGATAGGTGGCGGGTTATCCGGTACATGTTGTGCTATAACTGCGGCACGTGCCGGTCTTAAAGTAGTACTCGTGCAGGACAGACCCGTGCTCGGAGGTAATTCTTCGAGTGAAGTACGGCTGTGGGTACTCGGGGCAACCTCGCACATGGGTAATAATAACCGATGGTCGAGAGAAGGTGGCGTAGTGGATGAGATTCTCGTAGAGAACATGTATCGTAACAAAGAAGGTAATGCCATTATATTCGACACGGTGCTGCTCGATAAAGTAGTAAGTGAACCCAATATTACGCTGTTACTCAACACTACCGTGATCGAAGTTCAGAAGAAAGATGCTGATACCATTTCATCCGTAAGAGCATATTGCAGTCAGAATGCAACCGATTATAGTATAGCCGCACCGTTGTTTTGCGATGCATCCGGTGATGGTGTGGTTGGCTTTTTGTCGGGCGCTGCATTCAGAATGGGAGCGGAGTCCAAGGAAGAGTTTGGCGAGTTGTTCGCGCCTTCGTCTGAATATGGTGAGCTGTTAGGACACTCGATATACTTTTATACCAAAGATATAGGGAAGCCCGTTTCATTTGTGCCGCCTTCGTATGCTTTGGATGATATCACGAAGATCCCGAAGTATAAAAAATTCTCTGCCAAGGAGCAGGGGTGCCAGTTGTGGTGGATAGAGTATGGCGGGCGCCTCGATACCGTTCATGATACCGAGAAGATCAAATGGGAACTCTGGAAAGTCGTATACGGTGTCTGGAATTATATTAAAAACTCGGGTAATTTCCCGGAGGCGCAAAACCTCACGCTCGAATGGGTTGGGACAATCCCCGGTAAACGCGAGAGCCGGAGATTTGAAGGTGACTATATCTTACACCAGCAGGACATTGTTTCGCAGCGTGCGCATAGTGATGCCGTTGCGTTTGGCGGCTGGTCGATCGACCTGCATCCTGCCGATGGTGTCTTTAGTGAAAAGCCCGGTTGCAACCAGTGGCACAGTAAAGGAATATACCCGATACCCTATCGTTGCTACTATAGCCGCAATATCAATAATCTTTTTCTGGCAGGCCGCATCATCAGTGTCAGTCACGTAGCGTTCGGTTCTACGCGTGTAATGGGGACAAGCGCCTATGGTGGACAAGCTATCGGGATGGCCGCGGCACTTTGCATCGAAAAACAAGTGCAGCCACGTGCGATCGCAGAACAAAACTATATTCGCGAATTGCAGCAACGACTGGCCGCGATTGGACACTATATACCCGGCATACAACTTTCGAATGAGAATGACCTTGTTCGTACAGCATCTATTTATGCTTCAAGCGAATTGATACTTACAGAACTTCCGGAAGCCGGGTTGCTGAAAAAACTGGATCCGGCAGTCGCACAGTTACTTCCATTGGACGAGGGCAAAGTGCCGGAGCTAAATCTTCATGCTGAAACGGATCTTGAGACAACGCTGGAGGTTGAACTATATATCAGTCACCATTCCGGTAATTTTACTCCGGATGTATTGCTGGAAACTGTACCCGTACCGTTGACATCCGGAAAGAACTGTGTGAAACTTGCATTCAAAAGTATATTGGCTGACAAAGGTTATGCATTTATAGTCTTTCGGAAGAACCCGTCTATACGGCTGCATTTTTCTCCGATGCGTATCAGTGGTATACTTTCCGTATTCAATCACATTAACGAAGCTGTTTCAAATTATGGTAAGCAATTGCCGCCACCGGATATCGGGGTTGATGCCTTTGAATTCTGGTGTCCGCAACGCAGACCGGAAGGACAAAATGTGGCGTTAAAGATCAACCCCGGATTAAAGTGTTTCGCAGCTGAAAATATACGTAACGGTATAGATCGTCCGGTGAAGCAGCCAAACGCATGGGTCGCTGATCTGAAAGACCCAGCTCCGAAACTCGAACTTGCCTGGAAGGAAGAAGTAACCATACGCGAGGTGCTGATTAAATTCGATACAGACTTCGACCACCCGATGGAAACTGTCTTGATGGGACATCCGGAATCGGTAATGCCTTTTTGCGTTCGTCATTATACCTTGCGTGATGATCAGGGAAATATTGTATATCGCAAAGAAGATAATTATCAGACTATAAATCGCATCACGCTAAACAACCCGGTGCATACACGCAGGCTTACCCTGGAAGTAAGTCATCCATCACCGTCTATACCAGCATCTGTATTTGAAATTCAGTGTTATACTTCCTAACGAAAAATAACTGTGAAAAGAACTATATATACCCTCGTACTCGCTGGCTGTGCTGCCCTAACAGGTTGCCAGCAGGCTGCTCAGCTTCAGAATGATCAACTCACCATCAAGTGGTCGGGTGGCGATGAAGCGAAGATCAGCGAAATTGTTTTGAACGTGGATTCAGGCCGGTCTTCTCTGGCAACGCCTTCCGGTGAATATACCTTGCTGTATAGCAAAGGTAAACCGGATAGCATCCCTACTATATTTAAAACCGTTACCGGTGTATCGTTTCCGGAGCCTATATTTAAATACCAGATCGAACACTGGAAGCGTTCTACTTCTTCGGTAACACTCAACACGGCAGGAGAGGCATTTCATTTTTATCCAGCGGTTGACAAGGCAAGTGGAGACGAAATATACTTTGTTAAGGAATTGCCGGTAGCAACAGTAACTGCTTCGTGGAAACTAGACCCGGTATATACATCCGACATTATCGTAACGCAGCGACTGATCGCAAAACAGGATGGATACTATTCGCTGGCCACACCTTCGTTAACAACCGTACCGGAAGAAGATCTTGCGTGGGCTACACTGCCGGGATATTTTCAGGGCAGCCGGTTTCAGGATAATTTTGTTCTGGCCTATGCGTATGGACAAGGTATACCCAAACTTCCCGTAGTATACCCCGAGCGTTGTGCAAGTACATTGTCGCCCATCGTTACATCGAAGAATGGTATTTCTGTTTCAGTGTTACCCGCACCGGGTGTTGGGCGTGATCCGTGGGAGAACGATCAAAAAACACATGAAGAATGGAAGCTGGGTTTATCACACATGAATCGCAGAGGAGCAGTATCGCCTACGTTGTATTACCCGGTGTTGGGAGAGCCTTTATCAAAACTGAAAGCAGGTGATACATTGCAGTATGAATTTCGCTACAGCATTACGAAAGGCGACTGGTATAAAAATCTGAAACATACTGTAAATGATATATACCGCTTTCATGATCAGCTTGCGTTGCGTGAAAATAAGGAGTCACTGATCAACCGGATTCATGCGATGAGACACTATCTCACCGATAGTAAGACTTCCCTGTGGAACATCGAATCATTTGAAGGTAAAAAGATAGGAGGACAATCATACCTCGGTGGTGTTGTCGGATCTGTTGGTGATGCCATGAAAAACTCAGACTATGGAGCAATGTGGATGCTGGCAAATGCAACCGATGATCCTGTATTAAAGAAGCAGGTATTACCTTACGCCCTTAACTTCAAATTAGTGCAACAACAAACTGATCCGGGTTTCTTTCAGGGTGCAGCTATAGGACAATATTACCTTGCCAAACGGAAAAAGTTTGTTGAAGAGTGGGGTGAGTTTGTGGAGCCCGTGAGCCTTACATACTATACTATGCTTGATGATGGAAATATACTCTTGTTTGAGCCTAACAATAAAGAACTACAGCAACGGTTGCGATTGGGAGCTGACCTGTTATTGCAATGGCAGAAGCAGGATGGAAGCTGGGAAGTTGCGTATGATCGTCATACCGAGAAGCCGATCTTTACCGATATAAAAGACCTTCGTCCTACATTTTACGGATTGCTGGTGGCGCATCGTATTTTCAAGGAGCAGCGTTATCTCGATGCTGCCCGTAAAGGTGCAGACTGGTTGATCGAGCATGGAATCAAGCAAGGTCATTTTATAGGTGTATGCGGTGACGCGCGTTATGCACCGGATTTTGCCACTGCGCAGGTAGCCCAGGCGTTGTTTGACCTGTATGATGTTACGGGTGATACGAGATATAAAGACGCTGCACTCGAAGCTGCACGGTTTTATACAGAATCAATCTATACACACCCGGTGGCCAGTGAGAAGATCAAGAAGGTAAAGAATACAGAACGTAAGGACTGGGAGATTACACAATCAGGTTTAAGCTTCGAGCATGGTGGTATAATGGGATCGGCACAACGTCATGGACCGATACAGCTTGCGAGTCATGCAGGATTATTTGTTCGTGTATTCCAGTTAACAGAAGACTCATTGTTTCTTGCGATGGCGCGGTCCGCTGCGATTGGCCGCGATGCATTTGTCGATCCGGCAACACATGTCGCATCGTATTACTGGAATGCGATGAGCAATGGTGCGGGCCCATACCCGCATCACGCCTGGTGGCAGATCGGCTGGATCACGGATTATTTGCTGGCAGAAGCAGAGCTTCGTTC
>DJFR01000098.1:24688-36393 GCA_002432545.1 Flammeovirgaceae bacterium UBA5867
GTAGATCGCAAAAGTCTCTTTGTAATTTTAATGAATGACATAGGCCGTGACGTGTCTGCAACGGTAGGGATAGACGTCACCCGACTACAGTCATCGCTGCAAATAAAGAGTGCAACAGACGTGGAAAGCGGAAAGCCTGCCACCCTGAGCAAAGAGACGAAGTTTCAGTTAAAACCCTACGGAATCACAATCCTGAAACTAACAATAGAGTAAAGTATATCGCATGCATTTAATCTTTCAATCTTCTAATTTTATAATCTTCTAATCTAAAAACGAATGGCGCAATTGGACTTTGTGGTGATGGCTGTTTTCGCGTTGCTGATTTTTGCAATCGGGTTGGCATTTACGCGTGTAGGCAGCAAGAACAGCCAGGCATTTTTTGAAGCGGGTGGTGAGACACCGTGGTGGATCAACGGACTTTCCTTATTCATTAGTTACTTTTCAGCCGGTACATTTGTGGTGTGGGGTTCTATCGCCTATAAACACGGTCTCGTTGCCAACATGATTCAATTAACCATGGCCATCAGCGGTTTGCTTACCGCTATGTTTATAGCAGCGCGCTGGAAGCGTACCGGCACACGTACCGCGGCTGAATATATAGGTCTTCGTTTCGGTACACGCGCACAACAATTTTATACTTATCTCATTCTTGTTCTCAGCCTGGTAAATACAAGTGCCGTATTGTACCCGGTAGGGAAGATGGTATATGTAGCTACACCCTTGTCATTGAACGCCTGCATTATTATAATCGGTATCATCATTGTTTTGTATACAGCTGCCGGAGGATTGTGGGCGGTACTGGTAACCGATGTCGTGCAGTTTATCATCCTGATGGCAGCTGTACTGATTGTTATACCGGCTGCACTGGGCGATGTAGGAGGCTTTCAAAGTTTTACACAAAAAGCACCTGCTGACTTCTTCGAACCTTTCAGTAATGATTATACCGCTGGGTTCATGCTGGCCTTTATCGGGTATCAAACAGTATATATAGGAGGGAACTGGGCGTATGTGCAGCGTTATACCAGTGTATCGAGCGAGCGAAATGCAAAGAAAGTGGCCTATCTCTTTTGTATACTATATTTAGTAAGCCCGGTAATATGGATGTTGCCTCCTATGATATACCGCGTTATAAATCCAGGTCTGCAGGGCCTTGAGCCTGAAGGCGCCTACATGATGCTTTGCCAGAAAATATTACCCGCGGGTTTGATCGGGCTCGTATTATCGGGGATGATCTCGGCAACTTCGAGTAAGGCCAACACAACCATCAACCTGGCAGCGGTTGTTTTTGCGAATGATGTATACAAGAAAATTATTCATCCGGCAGCGTCCGATAAGACATTGGTATTGATCGCGCGCATCTTTACGTTAGTATTTGGTGCCGGTACAATTGTGGTGGCCATGCTGGTGCCGCTTGCCGGTGGTATTGTGGAAGTGGTGCTGAGTATCGCTGCTATAGCAGGAGGCGCTTTATTTGCCCCGATGATCTGGTCGTTGTTCTCCAGGCATCAGACAACTGTCTCCGTGATTACCACTACCGTAGTGGCGTTATCGGTAAATCTGTTCTTTAAAGTAATTGTTCCTGTGCTCTTTCATATTAAACTCAGTCGTACAATTGAAACGATTATGGGGGTAGGCATACCGTTGGTTTTGCTGGGCGTATTCGAAATATACTATAGGAGTAAGAACCAGGTTGATGCCGGAGCACTTGTCATGGAAGAGCACATTCGTAAAACTTCCCTTACCGGACACGCGCGCCAGCACGATCACCAGGAAGCTGCGAGACAGAATCGTTTTGGCGTGAGTGTTATCGTAATGTCTTCAGCATTCGTTGGCCTCGGTATATTGGTTCTCGGGTTCGCAGCAGAGATGAACTTTACAGTCATGACGGTAGGGGGGATCATACTCTTGCTTTCGACAGCATCCCTGATAAAGATCCGCATCGGAGCGGCCCGTGTGGTGAAAGAGAAGCCTGCACCTTCCGTCAAATCAATGGTGTAACAGCGTTACAGAACACCGATCTTTTAAATCTTTTNNTTTGCAGAACATTTATGACCATTGCATCCAGGAAAGAACGGCAGAAAGAGGAGCTGAGGACGAAAATCCTTCAGACCGCGAAGCAGTTGTTCATGGAGCATGGCTTTGAACATGTGTCGATCCGTAACATCGCGGATCGGATCGAGTATTCGCCTACTACGATCTATCTATACTTTAAAGACAAGGATGATATTTTCTACGCGCTTCACCTGGAGGGCTTCATCCTTCTCAATCAATACTTCCGGGCACTCGAGCATGTAGCCGATCCGTTTGAACGTCTGAAAGCTATCTCACGGGCCTATATTAATTTCGCTATAGAGAATGGAGAATTCTATGATCTGATGTTCATCATCCGTTCTCCGATCAACGCTTTACATAAAGAAGGCGATGCGAAGTGGGAAGAAGGAAAGCGCGCTTTCGGATTCCTTATTAATACGATTAATGAATGTATGAAGAAGGGATACTTTCAGGGTATGGACCCTGAGGTACTCGCCTTTACCGTGTGGTCTATGGTACATGGAGTCTGCTCACTCGAAATACGAAACCGCTGCGATGTTGTGAGTGAATTAAACCGCGAAGATCTTTCCGGTAAAGCCTGCAACACAATTATTCAAATATTGGAGCGTATGCATCCAAAATCTCCACAATAAATTTTTTTGCTTTTCGACTTAACAGTGTAAACTAAAATATCAATGAAAACTTTTTCCCTCAAAAAAGCACCCCGAAGGTTTTCTGTCGCAGCAATGTTCGCATTGCTAACCTCGGTTCTTCAGGCACAACCCGTGTTGGAGAGCTATGTACAGGAAGGCCTGACAAGCAACCTGGTGTTGCAGCAAAAGAACCTCTCACTGAAGCAGGCACAACAATCTTTGCAGATCGCACGCAGTTATTTTCTGCCTTCGGTTACGTTGTTAACCGATTATACCTCTGGTGAAGGTGGACGAAGTATAGCTATACCCATTGGTGATTTACTAAACCCGGTATATGCTTCGTTAAATGAAATGACTCAAAGCGATGCGTTTCCGCAGGTAGAAAATGTTAAGCAGAATTTCTTTCCGCATAATTTTTACGATGCACGTGTGCGCACTTCAGTGCCGATCATCAATACCGATCTATACCTTAACCGTACGATACAATCACAACAGGTAATGATGAAAGAGTATGAAGTAGAGATATACAAGCGCGACCTGGTGCTCGATATCAAAGCCGCATACTTCAATTACCTCTCGGCTGTTGCTGCGGTAAAGATTTATGAAAGTGGTTTGGCGCTCGTAAATAAAAATGTGGAGATCAATGAATCGCTGCTGCGTAATGGAAAAAGTTTGCCTGCAAACTACCTCCGCTCCAAGAGCGAAGCCGAACGCGTAAAGTCAGAACTGAACAGCGCGCGGAATAAAGCAGTGAATGCTCAAAAGTATTTCAACTTTTTGCTGAATAAAGATCTGGAGCGCAGCATCGATACCGATGTTACCAACCTGGCAACTACCCCGGCACCCGATACCGTAACAACATCATTCAACCAGCGTGAAGAATTGCAGTTGCTCAAAACTGCGCGCGAGATCAACCTTTCAACACTTCGCATGAACAGACTTAATCGTATGCCGAAAGTAAATGCGTTTCTGGATCTGGGCTCACAGGAATCGGACTGGAAATTCAATAGCGACTCACGGTATTACCTCGTAGGTGTGCAGCTAGCCCTACCGTTGTTTCAGGGTTTCCGGAATAACATTACAATTCGGCAAACGAAACTCGAAGTTCAAAAGACCGAGTTTAATTTACAGAATACCACGCGCCAGGTACAACTTGCTGCATCGGTAGCGCGCAACGATCTGCATACTACTGTACAAAATTACCAGGCTGCGCAGGAGCAACTTAAATCAGCACAAAGTTATTTCAACCTCATCGATAAGGGTTATCAGCAAGGTGTTAACTCACTGATTGAATTTTTAGACGCACGCAATCAACTGACATCATCTCAGTTGCAGCAAAACCTAAGGCTGTTTGAAATGCTGACGGCCGAGGCAAAACTTGAACGCGAAACTGCATCCTATACACTTCCTCAATAATCATCTATACCATGAAAAATTTCACAAAACATTTTACAATTACTGCATTGGTTATCGCACTGCTCATGCTGGTGTTGCAGGCTTGTACTGACAGTAAAGGAAAAGAAGCCGCTATACCTTCTGCTACCGAACCTATACCGGTAAAAGTAATGTCACTTCAAAAATCTTCGGATACACATGTAATCCATACTTCCGGACAAATAACAACGGATGATGAGACAACGCTTGCGTTCAAAATCGGTGGTGTTATCAATACTATATTAGTAAAGGAAGGCGACAAAGTAAAGAAAGGACAATTGCTGGCAACGCTGAATCTTACCGAGATAAATGCACAGGTAGCACAGGCGCAACACAGTTATGAAAAAGCACTACGCGACTTTAAACGCGTTACAAATTTATACGCTGACAGTGTAGCAACGCTGGAGCAATTGCAAAATACAGAAACAGCACTCGCAGTTGCCAAAGAACAATTGCAGGCGGCAACATTCAACAAAAGCTTTGCGCAGATTCATGCACCGGAGAGTGGTTATGTGCTTCGTAAATTTGTAAATGCCGGTCAGGTAGTAAGTATTGGAGATCCTATACTGGTAACCAACGGTGCGGCTAGTGGTAATTGGATATTGAAAGTAAATGTGAGTGATAAGCAATGGAGTGCTGTCAGTCTTCACAATACAGCAGAGGTTCATATCGATGCATTCACAGATCGCACCTTCGAAGCAGCGGTGACCAGAAAGTCAGAGACATCGGATGCACAGACTGGTACATTTACACTTGAACTGCAACTTAAAAACAACGGTGCAAGACTCGCTACCGGTATGTTTGGCTCGGCTGTTATCAAGACGGGCAATACACTGTCGTCATGGAGTGTTCCATACGAGGCTGT
Organism: Flammeovirgaceae bacterium UBA5867; assembly: GCA_002432545.1. Taxonomy (GTDB): domain Bacteria; phylum Bacteroidota; class Bacteroidia; order Cytophagales; family Cyclobacteriaceae; genus Ohtaekwangia. The sequence goes on from DJFR01000098.1 coordinate 29,672, forward strand.
ACTGGATGCCAACGACAATGAGGGCTTTGTGTTCATTACGGCTGATAATAAAACAGCACGTAAACAACCGGTACGCATCGAATCATTCAACGGTACGACTATACGCATAAGCAAAGGACTTGAAAATGCGGAAGCGCTTATCGTTTCCGGCAGCGCATACCTCACCGACAATTCTCCTATTACCATTCTGAAGTAAGCTATATATGAAAATATCAGAATACGCAGTAAAGAATTACCAGTTTACATTGGTAATGTTTCTGATGGCGGTTGCCCTGGGCGTGACTACACTTTTTACCATGCCCCGCAGTGAAGACCCGGAAATAGAATCACCACAGTATACCATTGTGGTTGTATATCCCGGTACGAGTCCGATGGATATGGAAGAACTGGTGGTTGACCCGATCGAAGAAAAGATCAACGAGCTGGAAGACATGAAACGCATTCGTACCAACATTAGTGACGGACTTGCTGTTTTTCGGGTAGAGTATAAATACGAAAGCGATCCCGATGAAAAATACCAGGAGCTGGTGCGCGAGATCAACAGCCTGCGGCCAGAGCTTCCGAGCGATATATTCAGCATGGAGATCAACAAGCTTCAGCCATCGGATGTAAACATTGTGCAGGTAGCGCTTGTTTCTGAAAATGCATCGCGCAGCAGATTGAAATTTCATGCAGAGGCATTGAAAGATGAACTCGAGAAGATATCGGTGCTGAAGAACGTGGAAGTACAAGGACTGCCCGAACAGATTGTACGCATTGAACTGCGTCTTGAAAAGATAGCGCAGATGAATATACCCCTTGATGCTATAACCGGAAGTTTGCAAAGTGAAATGGCCAACATTCCCGGAGGCAGTGTGGTAGCCGGTTCAAAATCGTTTAGCATCAAGACGAGCGGAAACTATAAGGACCTGGAGGAGATCAGGAACACCATTGTGTATTCTGCCAATGGCAAAAATATACTCTTGAAAGATGTAGCCGATGCGTATACTATATTTGATGAGACTAAACATATAACACGTCTCAACGGGCATCGCTGCGTGTTTGTAGTGGCTGCGCAGAAGCCAGGTCTTAATATCACGAATACACAGAAGATATATAAACCGGTGCTCGAGAGTTTTGCGGCCAAGTTACCGGCCAATATAGATATGGTGCATCACTTCGATCAGGCTGATAACGTGAACGGACGTCTTGCCGGACTTGGAAAAGATTTTCTGATCGCGATTTTCCTGGTGTCGATAACTTTGTTGCCGTTGGGATGGAGAGCAGCTACCATTGTCATGATTTCCATTCCGTTATCGCTTGCTATCGGGCTGGTGTTGCTCAACCTTTTTGGTATCAGTCTTAACCAGCTGAGTATTGTAGGACTTGTAGTGGCACTCGGATTGTTGGTTGACGACAGCATTGTGGTAGTAGAGAATATAGAACGGTGGATGCGCGAAGGACATACACGCCTGGACGCAACGCTCAAGGCTACACGCCAGATTGGACTTGCCGTAGTGGGATGTACTGTAACGCTGATCATTGCCTTTATGCCATTGGTATTTTTACCAGAAGGAGCCGGTGATTTTATTCGCGGACTTCCGCTTGCTGTGATCATGGCGGTGCTTGCTTCCATGCTGGTTTCGATCACTGTAATTCCTTTTCTGTCAAGCAGGATTTTAAAAAGTCATGAGAACGCAGAAGGAAATATATTTCTGCGCGTAATGCAAAAAATGATACACGGAAGTTACTCCCGTTTGCTGGACAAAGCACTGAAGCATCCGATTATAACAACCATTGTTGCCGGTATAATTTTCGTTGGCTCCATGCAATTGTTTCCGCTCATTGGGTTTGCACTTTTCCCGGCTTCGGAAAAACCACAGTTCATTATCAATACTATTACTCCGCTGCAAACCAATATAGAAAAAACAGATTCCGTATCACGCTATGTAGAAGAAGTTGTAAGTAAAATTCCGGAAGTAAAATTCTATGCATCCAATGTAGGTAAAGGTAATCCGCGGGTATACTATAATGTTGTGCAGGAGAATGAACGTACCGACTTTGCACAGACGTTTGTTCAATTGGACGAGCATACTTCACCGGATCGAAAGCTTGAAATCATCAACCAGCTTCGTGACAATTTTCATCAGTATCCAGGGGCAAAAATTGAAGTGAAAAATTTTGAACAAGGTCCTCCGGTAGTGGCACCGGTAGAGATAAGATTGTTTGGTGATAACCTCGATACACTTCGTTCGCTGGCTGCGCGTGTAGAAAATCTGATGAAGCAAACCGAAGGTACACTCTACGTGAACAACCCGGTAAATAACCTGAAGAGTGATATGCGCGTAGTCATCAACCAGGACAAAGCACGCATGACCGGGATTAACACGGTTGATATAGATCGCACCATACGACTTGCTGTTGCCGGATTGAACATGGGTAATTTCTCGGATGCTGAAGGAGAGGACTACGATATTTACCTCACTACTCCGAAAGATGAACACGCTACATTAGCTTCACTCGACAATCTCTTTGTAAATACGAGACAAGGTGCCCCGGTACCGCTGGACCAGATCGCTTCGCTAAAACTTGAGACATCTCCGTTAAGCATCGATCACTATAATAAAATAAGAACGGTATCAGTATCTTCTTTTGTGCGCAAAGGATATCTGAATGACCAGGTGATCAACGATGTGACTGGTAAAATGGAAAGTCTCAAACTGCCCGATGGCTATAGCTATATGATGGGTGGCGAGGTAGAAGCCAGCAACGAATCGTTTGGCGGACTGGGCTCCATCATTATTGTTACTGTCTTTATGTTTGTGGCTGTACTTGTTTTAATGTTCAAAACATTCAAGAGTATGCTCATTGTATTAAGTGTTATACCGTTGGGTATGGTAGGTGCATTACTCGCATTGCTCATCACCGGTAACCCACTTTCATTCGTAGCGATCATCGGTCTTATAGCGCTGGCAGGTGTAGAAGTAAAAAATTCAATCCTGCTTGTAGACTTCACGAATCAATTGAGACAACAGGGTAAATCTGTAGACGAAGCAATTCGCGAAGCGGGTGAAGTACGTTTCTTACCGATTGTATTGACATCGCTCACGGCCATAGGCGGATTACTTCCTATAGCTATATCAACCAACCCACTCATCGCACCACTCGCCATCGTACTCATCGGAGGGTTGATTAGTTCTACACTGCTCTCGCGTATTGTTACACCGGTAGTATATAAGTTGATACCACCGAGAGTGGAGCCGCTAGCTGCCAGCATCTAGCTGCTGGTAGTTTGGTCTGGCGGTTAGACGATTGCTTAAGTATAGCGATGGGGGGTAAACATAGCTGCTGGTTGCTGGCTTCTGGTTGCAGGAAGTTTGTCTTGAAGTAACATTTTTTATAAGTAAATATGTTACTTTCCGACACCCACTCCGGTAACCAGCGGCTAGCAGCCAGCAGCTGTTTGCATTTATAGTTACATCTTATTAGAAGCAATTGCGTTACATCCAGAGAATTTTTCCAGCAGCCAGCAGCTTGTAGCCAGTAGCCCCTTGCATTCTTCTCGCAGCTCATAGCTAAAAACTCGCGGCTCTTTCTTGGCTTGGTTTTTTCCCGTTTGCAGAAAATCAGGAATAATTGTAAATCATTAAGCAAAAGAGAAACTCGCATGTCCACAGAAACAAAAAAACTTCAGGGTCAGGTAGCCATTGTTACCGGGGCCAGTTCAGGTATAGGAGCGGGCGTTGCCAAAGCTCTGGCGGCCAACGGAGCCGCGGTAGTTGTTAATTACTCCAGCAGTGCAGATAAAGCCGAAGAAGTGTTGAAAGAAATTAAGGATGAAGGTGGTGAAGGTTTTACTATAAAAGCCGATGTGAGTAAAGAAGGTGATGTGCTCAAGATGTTCCAGGAGACGATCAGGCAATATGGTACAGTAGATATTCTCATCAACAACGCAGGACTTCAGAAAGACGCGAAGTTTCACGACATGACGCTCGACCAATGGAATCATGTTATCGGTATAAATCTCACCGGGCAATTCTTATGTGCACGCGAGGCGATCAAAGAGTTTATGCGAAGAGGTATTGTGCCCGGGCGTTCGAAGTCGGCCGGTAAAATTATATGCATGAGTTCTGTTCATGAAGTAATACCGTGGGCTGGTCATGCAAACTATGCGGCATCCAAAGGTGGTGTTATGATGCTGATGAAAACCATTGCACAGGAATATGCACCGATGAAGATACGGGTTAACAGTATTGGTCCGGGTGCCATTCGTACCCCTATAAATTATGCCGCATGGCAAACTCCTCAGGCCTATAATCAGTTATTGAAACTTATACCGGCCAAACGTATAGGGGAGTCTGAAGATGTAGGTCGTGCCGCAGTATGGCTCGCTTCCGATGATGCCGAATATGTAAATGGAATAACTTTATTTGTGGATGGCGGTATGTTGTTATACCCGGGATTTGAAGATAACGGTTAATCTTTTGAATTTTACGTCCTGGTTTAAAACAGGTTTAACTACTCATATACCTTATGACGGAAGAAAAAGTACGCCTTCAGGAAGATAACACCAAGCTAAAGAACTGGAAGAAATTTGGTCCTTATCTGACGGAACGGCAATGGGCAACGGTGCGTGAAGATTATAGTGCTGATGGAAATGCCTGGGAGTATATTTCACACGATGCTGCGCGCAGTAAAGCATACCGGTGGGGAGAAGAAGGAATTGGTGGTATAAGCGATGACCGGCAATTACTTTGCTTTGCGCTCTCATTCTGGAATAAGAAAGACCCGATTCTGAAAGAACGCATATTCGGTCTCACCAGCCATGAAGGCAATCACGGTGAAGATTGCAAGGAGCAGTACTATTACCTCGACAGTACTCCGACTCATTCATACATGAAGATGCTGTATAAATATCCGCAGCGTGAGTTTCCCTATAGCCTGCTGAAAGAAGAGAACAGGCGCAGAAGCAAGAGCGAGCCCGAGTATGAACTGATGGACACCGGTATATTTAATGATAAAAAGTACTTCGATATAGTTATTGAATATGCCAAGGCCGATACGGATGATATACTCATCAAGATTACCGTGCATAATAAAGGTCCGGAGAGTGCTGCGCTTAACCTTGTTCCGCAGTTATGGTTCCGGAATATATGGCAATGGAGTCATGGGGTGCGAAGACCGGAGATGTACCAGGATGATGCCGGTATCATTCAGATCAATCATGTTGATTTAGGACGATACTATCTTTTTGCAGAAGGTAAATGCGAGATGATCTTTTGCGAGAATGAAACAAACACAGCACGACTCTATAATTTTACTACATCGGGTACTTTTAAAGATGGTGTCAACGACTATATAGTCAATAACAAAAAAGGAACTGTTAATCGTTTTCCGCGCGGTACAAAAGCCGGTATCAATTACGATATAGTCGTGCCGGCAGGCGAGTGTGTTACAAAACGATTGCGCCTCGTAAACAAATTCAATGCAACTCCCTTTGAGGACTTCGATGCAATCTGGAAAACACGCGTAACCGAAGCGGATACATTTTACCACGAGCTGCAGCAAAATATACCAGACGAAGATCAGAAAGATATACAGCGACAGGCACTGGCCGGTATGTTGTGGGGAAAGCAGTTTTACTATTACGATGTATCGCGATGGCTGAACGGTGATCCGGGACATCCGGCTCCGCCTGCACAACGCAAAAAAATCAGGAACCAGGAGTGGATGCATTTGAATAACCAGGATATTATTTCAATGCCCGACAAGTGGGAGTACCCGTGGTATGCTGCGTGGGATGTAGCCTTTCATACTATACCACTCGCCTTAGTTGATTCAGAATTTGCCAAGCAGCAATTATTACTCTTCACGAAGGAATGGTATATGCATCCCAACGGACAACTGCCTGCGTATGAGTGGTCGTTCAGCGATGTTAATCCTCCTGTGCATGCGTGGGCAACGTACCGGGTATATAAAATGGACGAGAAGCAGAATGGTAAAGGTGATCGAAGATTTCTGGAAGAAGTATTTCATAAGCTGCTGCTCAATTTTACATGGTGGGTAAATAAGAAAGATCACGAAGGCAATAACATTTTCCAGGGAGGATTCCTCGGTATGGATAATATAGGTGTGTTCGATCGCAGCGCTCCGTTACCGGCAGGCGAGTTTATTGAACAAACCGATGGTACCAGCTGGATGGCGATGTTTACCTTGAACATGCTGCGATTGTCGCTCGAACTTTCCAAGGAGAATCCAACGTATCAAAGTCTTTCGACAAAATTCTTTGAGCACTTCCTTTACATCGCAGGGGCTATGCGCAACATTGGTAATGAAGGCATTGATCTGTGGGACCAGGAAGATGAATTCTTCTACGATGTACTGCATACATCCGATGACAAGAATATTCGTATGAAAGTACGCTCGATGGTAGGATTGATTCCATTGTTTGCCGTGGAGATATTGGACGAAGAAGTTTTTGAATCGAATCCAGAATTTACTGAACGCCTCGAGTGGTTTTTAAAATACAGACCTGATCTCGCCAACCTGATTTCACGCTGGGCAGAGAAGGGAAGAAAAGAGAGACACTTGCTATCGTTATTGCGCGGTCACCGGATGAAACGTATTCTGAAAAGAATGCTTGATGAAACCGAGTTTCTCTCACCGTATGGTATACGGGCGCTGTCAAAAGTATACGATGCCAAACCCTATAAATTTAACAGCAACGGAACCGAGCTGTCCGT
>DJFR01000098.1:36401-43329 GCA_002432545.1 Flammeovirgaceae bacterium UBA5867
CCGGTTAATTTTCTCCTGATTGAATCGCTTCAGCGCTTTCATCAATATTATGGAGAAGACTTTAAAGTGGAACATCCTACCGGTTCCGGACAGATGCGCACACTCTATGAAATTGCCGATGATCTGTCTGCACGGCTGGTGAGCATCTTTACGAAAGATCACGAGGGCAAACGCGCGGTTTACAATCACGACAAGCGCATGCAACTCGATCCGGACTTCAGCAAGTATATTTTATTCTATGAATACTTTCATGGAGACAGTGGGAGAGGCGTAGGGGCATCGCATCAAACCGGATGGACCGGGCTCGTTGCAAAGCTGATTCAGCGCATGAACGCATAGATATATAGCAGCGATATATGCCCGCGAAATGGTATATACTATAAACGAAAAAACCGATAACATCCCGTCTGGAATTATCGGTTTTTAATCCTAACCTGCCTACCTGTAGGCAATAGATGCTCGAATATAGACAATATTAAATATCAATCCATTCAATCATAAAATATTTATGTTATTCACACCGTTGTGTCGCATCAAAGTATATATATGTTTAACCTTTTGATGTTTTACTGTAGAAAACGTTTCACATCACATAAAAAGTTACTCTATTAAAAAGTCGTGCCATGTATATTCAGGAAGAAGGTATAGACTCATAAAGAATGAAAAGTTGAGGTTATTATTTATTGTGTGCGTGGTGTTAGAAGCAGATTAGAAAATCAGTAAAACGAAGCTTCTTATATAAAGGACTCTTATTATAATATAGAGAATCTCTAAGTTTTATGAGCAAAGTGTTTGCTGCAGTGCAGACGCTCTGTTTGATAATGGTGGAGACCTTCCAAATCATTTCGCTCCAGCCGTGGAGGAGGAGCGCCTCCCGTCATGTCGCTTATGTGCTATTACTTACTTTTTAGTAGATTCGAGATTATAACCAGTTATTTCATTCGATAGAATCAATAATCCATTAACAAACCCAACCTCCATTATTATCCGTATGAAACGCTCTACTTATTTAGGTGCCTTCATGTTGTTACTCATCAGTACAACAGCATGGTGCCAGAAGAAAGATCAGGATCAGTTCAGCAAAACGTTCATCACAAACCAGATGAAGAAAGTATGTGACTGGCAATTGAACAATCCGGTAACGATCAACGAAAAAAATGAAAATGATTGGGCCCGCGCTGCATTCTATACGGGCGTGATGGCCACATACCAGACAACAAAAGATGAAAAGTATTTGAATGCTGCGATCAAATGGTCTGAATCCTTCGACTGGCAATTAGCAAAACGCTTCCGTCACGCTGACGATCACGCAAAAGGACAAACGTATCTTGAAATATATACTTTGAAGAAAGATTCAAGGATGATTGAAGACACAAAGAATACATTTGATTCGCTGATACTCACTGCCAAACCCGGTCGTGAAGACTGGTGGTGGTGCGATGCATTGTATATGGCGCCTCCTGTACTGGCAAGATTAGCAGCTGCTACAGGCGATAAAAAGTATATCGATTATCTCAACACCATGTTCTGGGATACATACGATTTTCTCTACGACAAAGAAGAACACCTTTTCTATCGCGATAAAAGTTATTTTGATAAGAAGACACCGTCCGGCAAGAAAACATTTTGGGCGCGCGGCAACGGTTGGGTAATGGGAGGCACGGTGCGCGTACTGCAATATCTTCCGAAAGACAATCCGGAGTATAGCCGTTACGTTGCATTGCTGAAAGCGATGGCAGCTTCCGTGAAAAAGATACAAAGTAAAGATGGTTTGTGGCGTCCGAGTTTACTCGATGAAAACGAAGTGCCGCATCCGGAAACCAGTGGTTCTGCATTTTTCTGCTATGCATTAACATGGGGCATCAACAACGGTATACTCGATAAAAAGGAATATCTGCCAGTAGTACAAAAAGCTTGGAAAGGTCTGAACACCTATGTAACACACGAAGGGAAACTGCAATGGGTACAACCCATCGGTGCTGCCCCCGACAAAGTAACCATCGACAACAACCAGGAGTATGGATCGGGAGCGTATTTGCTGGCAGGAAGCGAACTCGCCAAGTTGAAATAGCTTCGAGCTTTGAGTTTTTGGGCCGCTGGCCGCAAGCTGCTGGTTACTGGAAGATACAGCTGATTTATTTTAGTTTACTGCTAACCGTATTGGTTACGATAAACCTGTATTTTCTAGCAGCCAGAAGCTAGCAGCTAGCAACTTTTTATTTCATACATTGGCACTTTGAAGAGCGATTTGCTTCGTGCAAATTTGCACCCTTGAAAACAGATAAGATGTCCGGTATTTCGTGTGGAATTGATTTCGGAACTTCCAATTCCAGTGTAGCCCTAGCCAGTAATAACAACGTGAGCCTTGTGCCGGTAGAAGGTTCGCACGTAACAATTCCCAGCGCTATATTTTTCAACCAGCTTGATAACAAAGCTTTCTATGGTCGCGCGGCTGTCGCCATGTTTTTAGAAAGACATGAAGGTCGTTTCATGCGGAGTCTCAAACGCGTACTCGGTACATCGCTGATGAAACAAGGTACACTCGTGAATGGTAAACTCAAGAAGTTTGACCATATCATCGCTTCTTTTCTTCGAAACATAAAAATGAAAGCGGATGCTACTGCGGGTATTTCCATTGAACATGTGGTGATGGGGCGACCGGTACATTTCGTTGATAACGATCCGGGAGCAGATCAGCGTGCTGAACAGGAGCTGAGAGATATAGCCTTGAGCATAGGCTTCAAACATATAGACTTTCAGTTTGAACCGATCGCAGCAGCATTCGCGCACGAAGTAAAGATCAGCGGAGAGAAACTTGCGCTTGTAGCTGATCTCGGTGGTGGTACATCTGACTTTACCGTGATACGATTGTCCAATAAAAATACACGCAAGGCCGATCGCTCATCCGATATATTAGCAAACACCGGTGTGCGCATTGGTGGTAATGATTTTGACAGAGATCTTAGTCTCGCGGCTATCATGCCCGAGATCGGGTATAAAAGTACCTATGGAGAAAAAAATCTGGAGGTGCCGTTGAAGCCATATCATGACCTGGCAGAATGGAGCAAAGTAAATTTCCTCTATACTCCGAAGATCATGACGCAAATGAGACAGTTACTCAACAGCTCTCATGATCGAAAACGTTTTTCGCGCTTGCTGCAAATACTCGAACAGGAAACAGGACATGCTGTGCTGGCTGCAACTGAAGAAACTAAAATTGCCTTGACATCAGCATCAGTCTATCATACGCCTTTCAGCTTCCTCGAAGAAGGACTATATATACCGGTGATGCGCAAACAGTTTGAAGAAGCGATTCGCCTGGAAGTAGCGCGTATACTTGATTCGGTAATGCAATGTCTGCGCGAAGCCGGAGTACGCAAAGAAGATATAGATTTAGTTATACTTACCGGTGGTTCAACGGAAGTGCCGCTCATACAAACCGAATTCCGACAACTGTTTCCCAACGCAGCACTCGCGGATGAGAACAAACTTTCCAGCGTAGGGCTGGGCCTTGCTTACGACAGTCAGAACCGGTATCAGTAAATACGGTAGAGCATGTAGTACAAAATGGAGTATCTGTTTCAACGTATCAATCCTATAGATAAAGCGACTGGAATGATGTGAAAACATTTCCCGCTGCCTAGCATGGAAAGCATGGCAGGATTTCTATTTTTATAAAAGCAATTCACCGTAATTGTCGACCAACGACAGTATTCAATAGACCAAGCGGGACCGTACGCAGTAATCATTTGAGGGGGCTTTGCGTTATAGAAAAGATTCCGTGCTAAACGAAAAATATACCTATGCGATATACTCCATTTTCATGTACACGATACCTGCTGGCAATAGCGATCATTTTTTTACTCGCTACTTGTAAAGATGATGAAGTAGCACCTTCCAACACGACAGCTACCACAGAAGAAAACGAACACGTTAACAACTGGATACTCGAAAACATGAAGTTCTGGTATCTGTGGAATGACAAGATTCCAGCGTCACCAGATCTGACAGAAGCACCTGCAGATTTTTTTGAGTCACTGCTTTATACTACTGAAGACCGGTTCTCATGGATACAGGAAAATTATACGGAGCTGCTCAACTCGCTGCAAGGTGTAAGCAAAGAAGGCGGCTATGAATACAGACTATACCGCGAAAGCTCGTCCAATAATAATGTGATTGCGCAGATTGTATATATCAAACCATCGTCACCGGCAGAGCAGGCCGGTCTAAAGCGCGGTGATGTGATTACCTATATTAACGATCAGCAAATCACATTGTCCAATTACCAGACATTGATCAGTGCCATTGCAGAAAATCATACCATCCGCTATCGTCCGTTATTGATTGACGAAGAAAAATTCGACATCGAAAAAACAGCTTCGATTACTACTGTAGAGTACCAGGAAGATCCGAACTACCTGCATACCGTTATTGAAAACGGTGACCACAAGGTCGGGTACTTCGTATATAATTTCTTCGCGACAGGTTCCACTTCATCGAGCACTACCTATGATGATGAGATGGAGGCAGTCTTCAGCGATTTTAAATCACAAGGTATAACAGACCTTGTACTCGATCTCCGGTTTAACAGCGGAGGTTCAGAGACATCTGCTAACAACCTGGCCAGTCTCATCGGCACCGGTGTAACCAGCAGTAATGTTTTTCTGAAGCGTGAGTATAACGATGAAGTAGAGAACGAAATCGTGAACGATGCTTCTCTTGGCGAAGCATACCTCACCAGCAATTTCAAAACGAAAGCATCGAATGTAGGCAGTCAATTGCAAAACAGCAGGCTCTATGTGCTGGCGAGTTCGCGTACGGCTTCGGCAAGTGAACTGGTGATCAACGCACTGAAGCCCTATATGGATGTATTTGTTGTGGGTGATACAACCTACGGTAAGAATGTAGGCTCTATATCCATCTACGATGAAAACGATACTAAAAATACATGGGGCATGCAGCCGATCGTAGTGAAAGTATATAACAGCCTGAACCAGTCTGACTACTCCAAAGGTTTTGTTCCGAATATACTCAATGAAGACAACAGCCTGTATGTATACCCGCTGGGTGACTCGCGCGAAAAATTACTGAGTCTGGCGCTGCAGCAGATCACCGGGCAGGCAACCGGTGGCAGAATGGCCGATCGGGAGAAAAAAGAATTCATCGGCTCATCGCTGGATGAAAAAGCACGTGGCTTTACATTGAATGTAGACCAGGTCGATATAAAGAAAGTGATCGTACATTGATCGTCCTGTAAAATATACCCAGTTCACAACGGGGTGCCTGTACGGCATCCCGTTTTTGTTTTCATAATTCCACGGCACACGGAGAAGGAGGGCAGGTATATTGGAAAGTTTTTTAGATTCACATTTGAAATCAATATGATAACACTCGTCAGGACCAACTCCGGTGATGCCGGCTTCCAGAAACTGGTTGAGCAACTGGATCACGAACTCTATGAACGTTATGGTAACGAGATGGACTTTTATGGACAATTTAACAAGCTCCACGCCATTCAACATGTAGTCGTGGCTTACCAGGATGCTATACCGGTAGGGTGCGGCGCGTTTAAATTATATAGCGAACATACAGTCGAGATCAAGCGCATGTTTGTAACCAGGTCATTTCGCGGGCATGGTATTGCAGCCAGTGTATTAAAAGCGCTTGAACAATGGGCTGCCGAATTGAACTATAGCGAATCTATACTTGAAACCGGAACAAATCAACCGGAGGCGGTGGCCCTCTATAAAAAGAGCGGCTATACGATCATGGAAAATTATGGACAGTATGCAGGCGTTGATGGAAGTATATGCATGCGAAAGTCAGTGAGGGATTAGTAAACGATTAGATCTATGCAGGAAAATGTAACACTGAACATCACGAGCGAAGTAGTGGCTGCCGTGATTAACAACGAAGCAGATAAAGAACAACGCATCGTTGATTTTATAATGAAGCACCAGGCCGATCTGCAGGCGATGATTGCCAGTTATTGGTTTACCCGCAAGGCCAATGTACTCAATGTGTCTGTTTCTGGTGATGGCATTCGGTTTACAACTGCCGTTAGTGGAATGTTTGTAGTAAAATATACCGTATCGTATTTCTTTGCGTGTGATGATATTACCACGAATAAGCAGGAGACCATGATCTGCACATTCGATGTAGACCTCGGCCGGCACGCCATTACGATTACCGGTGAAAAAGAACCGGAGCGTGTGCCAGACGAATTCTGAAACAACGATATATACTTCGCTATACTATACCCAAACTCTATGAAGAAACTCCTGGTACTTGTTATGTGTGGCATGCTGGCAACAATGGCATGGGCACAGCCTAAAAAGAAACAATCCGGTAACCCTGTATTTGAAGGATGGTACGCTGATCCGGAGGCTGTAATCTTCGGAAAAAAATACTGGATATACCCTACATTTTCCGCACGGTATGAAAAACAGGTATTCTTTGATGCATTCTCATCCACCGATCTTGTGAATTGGACAAAGCACGAACGTATACTGGACACTGCTTCTGTCAAATGGGCGAAGCGTGCGGTATGGGCGCCAGCCGTAGTAGAGAAAGACGGAAAGTATTATATATTTTTCGGAGCCAATGATATTCAGAACGACCAGGAGTACGGTGGCATTGGTGTTGCCGTGGCAGACCGGCCGGAGGGACCTTTCAAAGACCTGTTAGGCCGACCGTTGATTGACAAGTTTCACAACGGGGCACAGCCGATCGACCAGTTTGTTTTTAAAGACAAAGATGGTTCGTGGTATATATTCTATGGGGGCTGGAGACACTGTAATGTAGCGCGACTCAACGATACCTTTACAGGCTTTATTCCGTTTGAAGATGGAACAACTTTCAAGGAAATTACTCCGGAAGGATATGTGGAAGGACCGTTCATGTTTATACGCAATGGTAAATATTACTT
>DJFR01000110.1:0-6300 GCA_002432545.1 Flammeovirgaceae bacterium UBA5867
AGTTACCGGGTTCATTGTATAGATCCCACAGAACAATACGCTTGCCTTTTCCGAAGTGTGAAATTACATCCTTGGTATAGCGCTCTAACACAGTATATAGTGTAGAGTCTTCGTGGAGTTTATCGCCCGGATCGCGTATCCAGCCTGAGTTGTGGATGCCTGGCTTTGGCTCGGGTTGCTTGCCTGCCTGATAGGTTGGATTCCAGCAGTCATCGAACAACACAAACAAAGTAGATATACCATGCTTGTCAGCAATGTTCAGGTATTCATTCACGCGGTTCTTGAAACCAGCAGAATCAACCTCCCACGCCAGGTGATGCAGGTATACACGCATCGAGTTCATGCCTATATCTTCGGCCCAACCCAGTTCACGATTAATGGTGGCTGTATCAAATGTCTCAGCCTGCCACATCTCCAATTGATTGATAGCGGAGCTTGGTATAAAATCACTGCCGCGCAGCCAGCCCCATTGTTTATACCATTCGTTGGCTTGTTCCTTCGTCCAGATATCGCGTACTGCGGGTACCTGTGCCGTTGGTTGCTCCTGTGCTGTTTCTTTCTTCTGACAAGCTGTGAACAGCGATATCAAAAGAATCACAGCGAGCAGTTGTTTACTGATTTGTTTCATAGATTATTTAGGATTTATTAATTTCTTGATTGTTGGAACAGGTTGAGGTTTAATACCGGGAGTTCCTGTCTCCATATAGGGCCAGTCGTTTTTATACTGCAGCTTATCGATCAGCATAATTCGGCCTTTGTCTTTCAGTTCAGTATCGCGTGCTATAGCATGGTATATGATCCAGTCCTGACCTTCGTCATCGGTAACAACCGAGTTATGTCCGGGAGCAAGCCACGCATCATTCTTTACCAGTATAGCGCTATTGTTGTCTTTCTTTACTTCGCCCAAACGTTCAAAAGGTCCGGTTGCTTTTTTCGATCGTGCCACCATCACTGCATAGTTTGCTTTATCACCACAACAATTATCACCCGAGTATAACAGGTAATAGTATCCTTCGTGATAATGAACCCAGGCGCCTTCAATAAGCCTGCTATAATCAGAGTCTTTACCAGGCGGCACTATATCTACCGGTGTTGTACCCGCTTTAAACGACACGCGATCATCATTGAGCTCCTGTACCTTGATTGGCTTAAAGCCGGAACCCCAGTATAAATATTTCTTGCCCGTAGCCGGATCATCAAACGCCATCGGATCAATGTTTATAAACTCTTCACCACAAACCAACGGCTGGCCTATATCAACAAAAGGCCCGGCAGGATTTTTTGAGACAGCAACGCCCATACATTTACCAATCCTGGCATCAGGCGATTCTCCTGAATAGTATAGATAGTATTGCTGTCGCTTGGCATCATATAGTACATGCGGTGCCCAGAAGTCTTTGTCAGCCCACGTTGGTTTTGTTGGCAAAGCATCACCAGCAATTTCCCAATGCACCAGGTCTTGCGATTTAGCCACCTGAATATGATACAAAGTCCCGTTTACTTCTGTGTTCGTTCCATAAGCATAGAACCAGCCATCATGACCGCGTATAACTGTCGGGTCAGCAAAGTCGGAAGTATATACCGGGTTAGTAAAGGTAGCCTGTGCCGACAACCTCATCAATATACCCAGCATCACCACAATCGCTATACTATACCGCATCATTACTTCTTACTTCTTATTCTTGCTCCTTACTTCTTACTCCTTACTTCTTACTCTTTACTTCTTATTTCTTCAAAGCCGGTATTGCCAAAACCTCCCCTTCCTTCACCGGCTCACCAAACAACGGTGTCCCATCAGCATTCCAGGTAAATTTCTGCGCGCGTGGTGATCGATGTCCACCACAACCTTGTCCNNTGTTCGCTTCTGATTTTTTGAATACCGGTTGTGCTGATTTCTTCCAGGCTGATGCATCCATCAAATTGCTTTTGACAGTTGTACTCAACATACCGAGCGCATAG
The DNA here is from genome assembly GCA_002432545.1 of Flammeovirgaceae bacterium UBA5867. Lineage (GTDB taxonomy): Bacteria > Bacteroidota > Bacteroidia > Cytophagales > Cyclobacteriaceae > Ohtaekwangia. The sequence goes on from DJFR01000110.1 coordinate 1,960, forward strand.
AAGTCTGTCCAGCAACCACTGGCGGAGTATATAATATGTACGTTGTCTTTATATACCAGCACCTGCGGACCTTCATTAACATCTACATGCGGTGGATTGTTCGGGTCGTTAAGATCACCATGACGTTCCCATTCGTGTTCAGGATGTGAAATTTTTACACGATTACCATCGATCGTCCACGGATTTTTAAGCTTCGCTATATATATATCCTGCCGGCCGTTGGTATTGCCCTCCCACCCGGACCAAACCATGTAGAGTTGCTTCCTGAATTCAAACACAGAACCATCAATGGCCCATTTATCGGAAGGATCTGAAATTTTTCCTTTGAAAACCCATGTATCTGCGAACGGATCGGCTGAAGCATTCTCCAGCACATATAGCCTGTGGTTATCGTTTTTGCCATCGTCAGCAGCAAAGTATACATACCATTTGCCTTGCAGAAAATGAATTTCTGGCGCCCATATCTCTTTGGAATAGTTGGTATTGGACGGAGGTGTCCAAATGGTTTTACGCTCCGCTGTTTTCAGATCAGCCAGGTTCTTTGTTTTCCAGATATCAATGCGATTGCCGAGCGTATGGGTATAATAATAGAATCCATCTTTATATATACTCCATGGATCAGCTCCGGAAGGCAACAACGGGTTTGTAAATGTTGACTGAGAAAAAGCAGAGACGCTGATAATGATTAAGCAAAAGGTTATATATACTCTTTTCATTCCTGATTATTTACAATTAGTTTACTTCAAGATCATTTTTAACAGGCAGTTTCGGGAAAGACGCGTGTGGCTCTGCCTGGTACCAGTATACTACCGAACTGATGTCAGATTGCTGCGGTAGGTAACGGCCTTCGCTGCGCCATCCTAAATCCTGGATGGTAATTTTCAATTCTTTGTCGAAGCGGATCGGGTCTGCAATGTGCCAGCGATACATACCGAACCGTTGCTGCGATGTATATACTCCATCCGGACGAATTACCTGGTGCAAGCCCGCATACGCAGTGGAGAACTCCTGGTATTGATGTGTTTTCTTATTCTCAAAATTATAGGAGCCACAAAAATAATCTTCCGTACCGGTACCATTAATGGTCGGGAATTTGGAGTCGCCATCCATAAAGAACTTGATCTCACCTTCGCCCCACCAGCCATTGTTGTTTACACCCCACGCTATATAGGTGCCAACATAATGTCCTTTACCTTTCACGTCATCGATCAAGGTATATAAGGAACCTTTGGTGGGATTGCTTCTTCTGAACTGCGCATGAAAGTACGCAGCATCAGCCGGTACATCAGTTAATGTATAGTCTACCTGGTAATATAGACGCATTTTTTCGGTCGCTATATTTTCCATGGTAATTCTGCATTTCTTACGGAAAGGCATTGTCCAATAGCAATTGAAAGCGCTGCCGGGATTGACCGTAACGGCAAGTGAATTGAGCGGAGCAAATTCACCCCAGCCCATACCAAAGAAATCACCTACGGGTACTTCAACAGAAGGTTCCTTTTCATCGTCCCAATAAAAACGAAGTATAGAATAACGCCAGTTACCGGTGGGTGTCATCCAGATATGTTGTATAGCACCAGACCCCGTGATTTCTGCAAGTGTAAAAGTCTGCCCGGGCTCGATAATGATGAACGGATTTACTTTCCATCCTTGTCCTAATTCGCGTGCTTCGCGACCAGCATTTCCTTTATCGGGTGTCGTCATCCCTCCTTTACCGGGCTCGCCTGTAAAATTCTCCGGACTGATGGACCGTGTCCTGGCGTCCGACAGACGATAGAGATTGCCGAGGTTCGATTCCAGCCCATTGAACTTTGCAGGGCTCTGCGCATAGGCATACCGTGATACGATTAGCAATGCAAAAAGAAAAACTATATGCTTCATGACCATGGTTATTTAGTTACTTGACCGTAGAAGGTGCACGCAGCACGGAGTCAGCACGTACAGGTTCACCGAAATCAGGTGTCCCATCTTTCTTCCAATGAAATGGCTGCATGCGCGGTGATCTGCGATGATCGCATCCCTGACCGGCACCTGTATTGGCATGATACAAAATCCAATGCTCTTTTCCATCCGGTGACTTGAAGAATGAATTATGACCGGGCGCATATACATGATGAGCGGCAGATTGTTTGAACACCGGCTCGATTGATTTTACCCACGATGCCGGATTCAGCAAATCAGCTTTGTCATTCGCGGTAAGCATACCCAGCGAATACTCATCCGCCCAGCAGGCACTGGCGGAGTATATAATAAATACTTTACCGGTATTATTGGTAAGAAACTGTGGCCCTTCCAGAATTTCTCTTCCACCAAACTTTTCCCATACCTTGTCGGGTTTGGCAATTACCACTTGCTTCTCCGCTAACGTCCACGGGTTTTTCATAAGGGAAATTACCAGTACACTTTGCGGACCTATATAGGCAGAGTATGCAAAATAACGCTTGCCTGTATGCTCAAACACAGAGCCATCCAAACCGGAGTGCTGCATATTTACTTTACCCTTATCGGTCCACGTGCCCTGCAACGGATCGGCTGACGCATTCTCGAGTACGAATATATACCGCGAGGCATCACCATCATTGTTTACATCGGTGGCGGTATAGTATAGATACCATTTACCATCCAGGTAATGCAACTCGGGTGCCCAGATTGCTTTTGAATTGGGGCCCGTGGCCGGTGGTGTCCAAACTGTTTTAGGTGTGTTTTTTTTTAGTTCGTGTAATTTTTCTGTCTTATACAAGATGATGCGGTTGCCAACGGTATTCGTATAATAGTAGTAACCATCTTTCCAGGTTACCCACGGATCAGCTCCTGAAGGCAATATCGGGTTGGTAAACGTTTCCTGGCCGAACGCTGCCAGGTTCATCAGCATGATTATATATATACCGGTATATTTCATTTCTCAATAATAATTTTTACGATTGTCTCTTTCTGATCATACCGCACGTGCAGCAGGTAAAGGCCGGATGCAACGTTGTGAGTATTCAATGTCCACTGATCATTTTGCTGAACAGCGTTCACATCGCGAACAGGTCTTGCGTATACATCTGTCAGCACAACACGATTTATCGGAACCGATGCTATACTTGCTATCGTGATATTCTCTTTTGCCGGATTCGGGAATACCGTGAACTGCTTCGCGATACCGGGTTCGTTGCTGGTGATTACTTCCTCTGAAACTTCGATTTGCCATTGCTGTCCTTCCGCGCCTGTCCAATCCTGTTGAACCACATCGGCACCTTCATCACCGGAATTTAGTATAACTGTGAGCGCCTTGTTGCTGTTGCGTGCGAGCAATCTATAGTATCCATTGCCAGCATCTTCAATTTTCCATTGCTGGCAGGGTGCGCCATTCGGAGCCCACGTCTGTACGTTCGCATAATTATCATTCGAACATCCGGCAACATCCAGCGCAAGTCCCCCGCGAGCAGCGGTCAGCACGAAATAGCCATCACCTGTAAACTGTATATTCCAGCGCTGACACGCTGTGCCTTGCCAACTGTTCTGAATAACATCGGCACCTAGTGCGGGTGAACATCCTTTTAACGCAAGCGCTTTACCGCTATGGCGTGCAGTAAGTTTATATACTCCGTTCTGCAACGTAGTGGATACCGGCAGCGCCACCTCTCCTGCCGGTGCTACAAGCTTGTCTCCGGTTGCAACGGGTATACCAAAATCGGGCGTGCCGTCAGCTTTCCATTCTACTTTTTGAGCTCGTGTGGTACGTGTATGGTCGCATGCGCCTGCCGCTACCGTTGTGGCATGGTATACATTCCATAGCTCGGTTCCATCGGGAGAAGTAAAGAATCCGTTGTGTCCGGGGCCATATACATTTGCGCTGGTATTCGAAACAAAAACAGGTTGTTGTGCTTTTGTCCATGACACTGCTGACAACGGATCAGCGTCTTCGTTCATCGTCAGCATTCCCAATGCATAGTCGGGTGTCCAACAGCCGCTGGCCGAGTATACCAGGAACACTTTTCCGTTCTTTTTCAGGATGATGGGACCTTCATTTACTTCTCCATTGCGCTCCCAACTATATTCGGGACTGGACAATAAAACTCTCGGGCCTGTTAACGTCCACGGATTGGACATCTCTGCTATATAGATTCGTTGTACGGTATTCGAACCACTGCTATAACCCGACCATAAAAAGTAATTTTTGTTATTTAATGAAAGTATAGATCCGTCTATCGCCCAGAAATTTTCAGTCGGGTGGTAAATCTGGCCCCGGTTCGTCCACGTTCCCGTAGTGGGGTCGGCAGCTGTATTCTCAATCACCCAGGTTCGTTGCCCACTCAAGTCGCTGATTGTACCTGCTGTATAATATATATACCAGGT
>DJFR01000110.1:6305-6644 GCA_002432545.1 Flammeovirgaceae bacterium UBA5867
ATGCCCGGAGCATACTTAAGTGCATTTAACGTGGATGCTCTTCGAAGCGTAACGTTATTACCCGTGGTACCGGTGAGGTAGTAGTAATTGTTATAGTATGTAATGTGCGGATCGGCCATCTCGCTGATCGGGTTCGAGAATGTTTGTGCGCGAAGGCCACTGTGCATCATCACTATACACACCAATACAACAACACTTATTATAGATCGTATATCTTTCATTTTCATATAGAGGCTAATCTGTTAAAACTAATGGCGACCATGTAAACGGCTGGTCAGTAACATTTCCGGAAAGCGATTCGGTATAGCGATGTATACCGCTGCTGCTTTCGTTTACTTC
>DJFR01000110.1:6778-18331 GCA_002432545.1 Flammeovirgaceae bacterium UBA5867
ATCCAGTAACAAACGCACACCATCGCCTTTCAGCGGATCATTTGATATAGCCGCCATATCTTTGTCTTTCACCTGAACGGCAAAAAACATTTTATCTTTACTCCAGCCTGTGCGGATTTTTGCCTGTGTTGACCCATAGCCTCCTATAAACACAGGAGTATTAGTTCGCCACAAAGGCTCTTTACTTTCGCCATCCGGTGTTAACGTGGTTTGTTGTGATTTAATTTCGGAAAGTATATATCCTCTAATCATCCACACCGCTGTCTTGCCATATATATTTGTTGAACCCAGTGCAATCACGGTACTATCGTTTTCCACGCACAGCGAATTCCAGAGTGTAGTTCTGGTTGAATCAGCAGTATAAAATGGTATACTCTTGCGATTAAAGTTTCGTCCTTCGGGTGAGCCGATGGCTACTACCATATCGCTTCTGTCCCATTGAAAATCATTTCTATACTCGTTGCTTTGGTATGAAAGTATAATTTCTCCGGATGGCAACTGGCGTATATAGGGGGCACCTGCATATTTATCTGCGGGTATACGTGCATCGCTGGCCATAGCATATTCGCGGTCGGCACTTGTTGCCAGTACTGGCGCATTCTTCCACGAGCTGGATGAGCGTATGATAGCAGGTTTAAATTCTTTACCATCGATACCGTTATCTTCAATTGCAAAAATTACTTCGCGTTTGTTTTGCAGCAGTACCGGAACAGGCATACCATCGCGGTAGCCACTTCTGAAACTTACCTGCTCTCCTTTTGTCCAGGTTGCTCCATTATCCCCGGAACGAAACAGCGTTATCTCCTGCTCATTTGATTTTGTATACGGACCTTCGTTGGCTATATATAGCTGTATCTCTCCCGATGGCAATTGAATCTGCGAAGGCTCCCAACATCCATTCTTAAATTCATGTCCTGCCCGGTATACCTCCACAGCATCTGTCCAATGTATACCCTCATCATCGGTTCGTTTTACTTCGATGGTAAATCGTTTCGTTGAATCACTGTTATTGCCTCGCGGACGAAGATTATAGGACACCAGTATGCTTTGATCATTAAGTTGCAAGACTTCCGGCACAGCACGCGCTATATCGTTCTGTTTGGCTGCGACTAATACCGGGGCACTCCACTGCTGTTTACGTTTATCGCTTTTAACAGCGTATACTGATCCATCACTTTCATACACACAAAACAATTTACCATTGTGTAACCGGATCATGCGGGCATAACCGGCATAGTTTGCGTCCACGGGAGAAAGCTGCTTCAGTGTACTATAGTCCCAGGCAATGCGAATACCATCGACAGGCTTCCTGTCGTGCTGCATTCCTGCATTCGAATCTTTATACCCGGATGCTATACTGTTCAGAAAAAATAAAATAGCAAGGCTATGATATCCGATCACACGCTTATGATTAAAAAAATAGATATAGTTAAAAAAGGAAGCACTATAGTTATAGTGCTTCCGATACGAAAGGGTCCTCTTGTTTTAATAAGGAGTGTTCTGAATCAGGTTCGTGTTGTTATCAACTTCGATTTGAGGAAGTGGTAACCGATGGTTGCGTTGCAATACAAAATTATTGAAGTCTATATCGCGTGTTTTCAATTCATCTATACCAGCCTGGCTTGTAAGCAAGCCCCAACGTTTCAGGTCGCCCCAGCGAACAGCTTCGAAGCATAGTTCGAGTGAACGCTCCATTTGCAGGCGCTTCAGGAAGAGAGCCTGGTCCATACCAATCTCCGGATGAGCCACTTCCAGTTTTTCAAGATTCGTGCTGGGCCGTTCGCGCACCATGTTAACATAGGTATATGCTTCGGCAGTTTGTCCCGCTGCGTTGAGACACTCGGCATACATCAGCAATACATCAGCATAGCGAATGAAGCGGAAGTTGTTCGGTGCGTGGTAATCTTCGCGATCGCGGTAGTAATATGTTGAGTATTTCTTGATAAACGTTTCGTTACCCCACGCATCTTTATTCCACGGTCTGTTATATACCAGCGTATCATTGTTAGGTGCATCCGGGAAATCAAGAGAAGCCTGTTTGTAAAAAATGTTGTAGAGTAAACGTGAATCATACTCACCATCTTTTGTCAACTCTTTTTTATACTCACTGATAAGCCATGCGCGCGCTTTACCATCCTGCCAGCCTATACCGCCGGGTGCAAAGAACTGCGTGCGCTGAAAGCCCATCGAAGCAGTGAGATCATCACCATCGCCACCTTTATTCACATCGCTGAACTGAATTTCAAAAACAGATTCTTTATTGTTCTCGTTCGTATGTGTAAAGTTGTCGCGATAATTATCAACGAGACCGTAATATCCCTTGCCTTCTCCGACAACGAGCCAATCCAATTCAGTTTTTGCCTGCGGCAGTTTACCCTGCTGCATCAATGCACGTGCGAGTAATGCTTTGGCTGCACCTTTGGTAGCACGACCTACATTGGCATCGTCCCACTGATCAGGCAATTTATCTTTAGCCCAGTTTAGATCCTCTTCTACCTGCGCCCATATCTCGGCTTCCGTGCGTTGAAGCGGTTCGTCCTGTGGTTTAGATGGCTCGAGTACAATCGGTGCATTCTCCCACAGTAAAGCGATCTGGTAATAATATAGTGCCCGGATAAATCGTGCCTGTGCCAATATTCTGTCTTTGTTCGCTTCGTTAGCAAACTCTATTTCGGGTACATACGCGAGTACCTGGTTGGCACGAAATATAGCTTTGTAGAAATCGCGCCAGTGCCAGTTGTTACCATCCCAGAAATTATAATTGTTATAGCGGAAGCGTGTCCAATCGGCAAGCTCCACCCAGGGGCTTGTACTGTGACCTTCATCGGAAGCAAGATCATAGCGGAAGTATATCCAGCGTGTCCACGTAGACGGTTTATAGAACATGTTGTATACTGCATTGATACCCATCTCGGCATCCTTTTCCGTTTTCCATCCCTGTTCAACGGTTGGTGTATTCGGGTTGTCAATGTCCAGCAAGTCTTCGCTGCAACTGAAGGTAATGGATACGAACAGTATGAGGAGTATATATAGTTTTAAGCTTTTCATAGCAGATTGACTTTAGGATCAGAAATTAAATTGAAGACCTACCAAAAATGTTTTCGCATTCGGGTAACGCACTTCATCGTGACCTCTGCGCCATATATCCGGTGCTGTAAAGTCAGGATCAAGACCGGTATATTTTGTGAACGTTAACAGGTTTTGTCCTGTAACATAAATGCGTGCGCTGTTAAGTTTAACGCGTTCGGCCAATGCCTTCGGAAAATTATAGCCGAGTGTAACGTTACGCAGTCTGAAGTATGAGCCGTTCTCGAGCCAGCGGTCGGTGTCTCCGCGTGAGTTACGATCATCACCATATAGCAAGCGCGGGAAATCGCTGTTCGGATTTTCCTGGAACGGCTCGCTTCCTTCTTCAAATACGAAGTAGTTCGAGTTGTCATCGAAGCGTTCTACCGCTGCGCGTGAACCGTTATATACTTTCTGTCCGAATGATCCATACCATAAAGTAGACAGGTCGAAGTTTTTATACTCCAGGTTCAGCACCAGACCAAGATCAAATTTAGGCCACGGGTTGCCTACAATCTGGCGATCAGCATCGTTGATCTCTCCGTTATCATCAAAGTCAACATAGCGTATATCACCAGGTTTGGCATTCGGCTGAATAACTTTACCGGTTGAGTTTACGTGTGCGAGTACTTCCTCTTCGCTGCGGAATAAGCCATCGGTTTTGCGCAGGTAGAACATTCCGATCGGTTCACCGATTTCTGTTTTTGTTATACCACTTAGTATTTCTTCGTTACCATAACCCAACTCCAGCACTTCGTTACGCACCGTAGAGAAGTTAGCAGTTACACTATAGCGAAGGCCACTCGCGCGTTGTTCCTTCCAGGTGGTAGAGATCTCTATACCCTTGTTGCGTATACTGGCTGCGTTAACGAACGGATCACCACCATCATTACCGGTGGATAATAATATAGGCATGGCTGTCAGTACATCTCGCGTTGTTGCTACGAAGTACTCCATCGTAAACGCAAGTTTGTTATTGAAGAGCGCTATATCTGTTCCGATGTTTACAACTTCCTTCGTTTCCCAGCGAAGATCTGCGTTTGCCAGTTTTACCTGTGTGGCACCATTTACAATGTGCTGATCGCGACCTAATGTAGCAATAACAGAAGAGTTGAGCAGTGCGAGGTAATCCCAGTTACCTACGTTATAGATGGATGAACCATAGAAGCTTCCTCCGTAACCTACCGAGCGGCCTATACTGGAGTTACCAAGCTCGCCATAGTTGGCGCGGATCTTCAGATCATCTATAAACGGTACGTTGAAGAATTCCTCTCCGCTGATACGCCATGCAGCACTTACCGAAGGGAAATTACCCCAGCGATTGTTCTTCGCGAAACGCGATGATCCATCTCTGCGGATTGTACCGGTGAGGTAATATTTTTCATTGAACGAATAGTTAAACCGGCCGAGGTATGAGATGAGTGCATCTTCATTGTTGAACCCGCCTGCTTCCGGATTGGTTGTTCCGGCATCGAGTACATCGTAATATTTGCCACCCACTTCTACGAGGTTGCGTTTCGTGCCGGAGATGCGATCATAAGTCTGGCGCTGAAAGGTTGTACCTACTACGGCATCGATGTGATGCTTGCCTATATCTTTGTTCAGGTGAATGGTATTCTCTATCAGGGAGGATGCATATTGTGCCCGGAATTCATTTACAGCAGATGGATCGAACGGCTGGTTCAATGTCCAGTTACCGACCTTGCGTATATATTTATAGTTTTCATTGCTGACCTCGAGACCGGCATTTACCCTATATTTCAATACATCTTTCAGAAAGCTGAGCTCTGCATAAGCGTTTCCGCGCAAGCGTAGGTTCTGGTTGGTTGTTTCTTCCAGGGATTCACGTGCTATCGGGTTTACACCGAATGTACGAGCAGCAGCCTCATCACCGTAACCAAAACCTCCGGGGTGTGTAGGGTCGTGTACCGGTATCGTTGGGAGCATGCGCAGCATATCCCAGAACGGATTGGTGATCAGATCATCTGAATGACCATGCGATATGGAAAGGTTCTCTCCGATCTTGAATATACCGCGCTTTCCTTCAGTGTTCACGCGGAAGCTATAGCGATCGAACGATGAACCTACACTTGTACCGCTGTTACCAAAGTAATTTCCGGATACCAGGTACGTACCGAATTCATTACCACCGGAGAAAGACAAATTATAGTCATGCGTTTGTGCCGTGCGAAATGTTTCGCCCTGCCAGTCGGTATCTATACCTTCCGGGAATTTCTGATAGCCCTGGTCAATCACCCACGGAAATTTTTCCACTTCAATGGCTTCGCGATAGGCCATCGTGTTATACTTCTTGAAATCTGCCGCGCTCATGAATTCATACTTCGGCAAAGCCTGCACTCCGTAACGTCCGGAGAAATCAACTTTCAGCGGTCCTGATTTTCCTTTCTTGGTGGTGATGATAATTACACCNNATAGACTCAACATCGGCCGCGTTGAAATCGCGCGTGGCAATAGTAGGTATACCGTCAATTACATATAGCGGCTGGTTGTTCGAGAAGTTTCCAAGACCACGTATCTCGATCGTTGATTCACTTCCGGCACGACCGCTGTTACGGATATTTACCCCGGCGGCAAGTCCCTGCATTGCCTCAGCAACAGTCGTTGCCTGTACTTTCGCCAGGTCTTTGTTGTCGATCACAGACACTGCACCTGTGAGATCTTTCTTCTCCTGCTCACCATACCCGATCACCACAATCTCTTGCATGGTAGTTACATCCTGCAGCAGTTGTACCGGTATAGATGTTTGTGTACCTACGCGAACTTCCTGCGATTTATACCCGATGAATGAAAAGACAAGCACGCTGTTCTCGTCAGCTACCTGCAGCGAGAAGTCTCCGTTGGAATCAGTAGACGTACCGTTGGATGTTCCTTTCTCCATTACGTTTACTCCGGGCAGTGCTTCGCCTCCGTCATCTTTTACCGAACCGGTAACCTGTATCGCTACTGCGATGGGTTGAGGCTTGCGTTCTGCTTTGGCAGTAACAGAAATGGTTTTGTTAATGCGTTTGAATTCAATGGATGCTTTACCGGAAAGATCTTCCAGCACCTGGCGCAGCGATGCGTCTTTATAGTGCAGGTCGAACGACTTGTCTAACTCCAGTTGTGCTGAATAAGCAAATACGAATTTTGTTTTCGCTTCCAGCTCCTGGAATATGGTCGATAGCGAGGCATCTTCCAGCGAAAGCGAAACTTTGATCTTATCCAGGCTCTGGCTGTTGGTAGACGCTGCAAAGCCGAGGTTCATACAAATTACCTGTATGATAAAAAGGCGCAATGTGTACTTCGATATAAGCATGAACAGCTTACGTAAAAATTTCATAGGTTTGTTAAGGTTTGAGTTTTATCAACTAATTCTCAGGCTGTAGTCCGGGGAAGCATCGGCCAAAATGTTAGTACCCGGACTATCTTTTTCTCTCAAGTTGATTGAGAGTCCGTATCGCTAAGGAGGATTCAATCGTATTGTTTCGGTCATATATTGCTTTGTTTGGGTTTGATGTCGCATCCTTTGCCCTGCATAATCACGCTGTTGCCTTTCTGCGTGCAGGTTATCTTGAGCATATACTCTATACTTTTCAGGATATTCGGCAAGGACTCTTGCTTATAAGTAGCGTTGATGATGCAGTTGCCAAGCGCAGGATTCTGGAAGGTAATGTCAACTTTATACCATGACTCCAGTTGCTCCACAGCTTCTGCCAGTGTAATGTTCTCGAAATGCAGCACGTTGTCTTTCCAGTCTACAAAAGCCTGTACGTCTACTTTCTTCTTGCTGATAGCTTCGCTGCCGCTGGTAACAATAGCCTGTTGATACGGCTCGAGTATAACATCTTTTACCTGCGCGGTATGCAGGCGCGAGCCTACATTTACTTTACCCTCCACCAATGTTATCTCGGTAATTTTATCAGGCGATGTGCGCACGTTGAACGATGTACCGAGTACGGTTGTATTAGCTGAAGCCGTATGTACTATAAATGGTTTGGAAGTATCGTGTGCTACCTCGAAGTATGCTTCACCTTCCAGGTATACTTCGCGTGTTGTGGATGTAAATTGTTCGGGGAAAGTAAATATACTGTTGGCGTTGAGGATTACCTGCGTGCCATCAATAAGATCGATCTTCAGCTTTTGTCCGCGATCCGTTTGAATAGTCTGCTGCTTCATGACAATCGCTTCCGGCTTCATACCATCGTCCTGTTTTTTATAGACCAGGAAATAGAATGTTGCCATGAACAACGCCAATGCTGCTGCTACTGAATACCACGGTGATAAAGTATATCGTTTCGCTTCCTTCGGCTCCTGCATTTTCTCCGAAAGCTTCATCCACAATTCGTGTTTGATGCTTTCGTCTTTTTGAGACACGCGCTGTTCTGCGTCAGGGTATGATTCAAAGAAATCATCCAGCAACTGTTTTTCCGCGGCCGATGCCGTGCCGTTGATGTAGGCATCCAGTAATTTCCGGAATTGGTGTTCGTCTATTTTCATGATCTGAATGGTAGTTGCACACGATTGTGTGATCCCCTACGCGCGATCAGAAAAAATTTTCGAAGGCGTTAAAAAATCAGAAATTATCCAGCATGAAGGCGGTCAGCATCACCAGCTTGTCGATGGAAAGACGAAGCGTGCGTAATGCTTTGGTGATTTGGTTCTCGACTGTTTTGGGCGAGATGTGAAGTTGCTCGGCAATTTTTTTATTGGGCAGTAATTCGAAACGACTCAGGTAAAAAATCTCGCGACACTTTTCCGGAAGTGTAGCCATACCTTCTTCAAGCACAGATTGCAGTTCGGCAGCGTGAAGTGCTTCTTCCGTTTCGTTGGTGGTTGCTACAAGGTTAATATGTTCGAGGTGTTTTTTAGATATAGCTCCGGAGCGCAGGTGCATAAAGCATTGCAGCTTTACTGCCTGGTATAGATACGCCTGTATGTTAAGTATATTTCGGTCGCGACCTTTCTCCCACAGCGAGATGAGCACGTCTTGTACTACATCTTTGGCGATGGTTTCATCTTCCAGCACGCGATAGGCGGCATGGTATAACCGCTTCCAGTGCCGATCGTAAAACGTTGAGAAAGCGCGCTGATCGCCCTGGCATATCAAATCAAAAAGTACCTGATCGTCTTTTTCCGCAAGCATAGTTTGATGGCAGCGAGGTTTGGGTTTGGTTGTCTGCACAAACTTTTATCACAGGCGAAGTAATTGAAATGTTTCAATTGCTGTCTGGCCGCAAAATATTATTTTAAAAATAACGATTCCGGAAACGATCTCAATGCCATAATTATAATAATTTTCAGAATAATATTTCAGAAATCGTTTGTTACTTCAGGGCGACAAATCGTTTTGATATTATCGGCTGACCTTGTACTATTGAGCTATTTCCTTTTTTTGTGAATTTCTGAAATGAAGAACCCTCAGGCTACCATCCGCGACCTTGCTATTAAACTGAACATTTCTATTTCTACCGTTTCGCGCGCGCTACGAAATGCTCCGGATGTAAATCCTGAAACCAAAAAAGCTGTACTCGAACTTGCCAAACAATTACACTACGAACCGAATCGCGTGGCTCAAAGTCTTCGTATAAAAAAGACAAATACCATTGGCGTGGTTGTACCCGAAATTGCCATGCACTTCTTCTCTTCTACCATCAGTGGTATACAGGAGTATGCTGCCAAGCATGACTATAGTATTATGATTTGCCAGTCGATGGAATCACTGCGGACAGAAAAATCTAATATACACATGCTGGTGTCGAACCGCGTGGATGGTTTACTGATATCATTGTCGAGCCAGACTAAAAATGTAGAGCACCTCGAACATTTACTGGCCAAGCAAATTCCTATAGTATTGTTCGACCGTGTTACCAGCGAACTCGATGTATCTAAAGTTGTGGTGGACGATTACAACGGTGGCTTTAAAGCTGCTGAACATTTGATCCGTACAGGTTGTAAACGCATCGCATTTATTGGTGGCCCTGAAACACTATATGTGAGTGACCAGCGCCTGCGCGGCTATCGCGATGCTATACGCAACTATAATATAGAACTTGACGAAGACCTGATCATTCATTGTAAAGATCTGCATACCGACCCCACCGCGGCCACACATAAGTTATTGAATTTACCGCAGCGACCCGATGCTATATTTTGCATGAACGACCCGGTAGCTATACTGGCTATGCAAGTGCTGAAGGAGAAAGGTGTGCGTATACCCGATGAAATATCGCTGGTAGGATTTACCAACGAACCGGTATCGCAGTTCATCGAACCTTCGCTTACAACAGTAGCACAACCTGCCTACCAGATGGGACAAACAGCAGCGAAACTTTTCATCCAGCAAATGGAAAACAAACAGGAGTTTAAGCCGATTACGAAGATTCTGCCAACTGAACTCATTATTCGAAATAGCACGAAACGTGTTTAGGTGTGTACGTGGGCACGTGTGTATGTTGTGTTGAGGTGTTGGTGTGTTCGGGTGTTGATGTGTGTGGAGTTATACTATAATTGCTTAGGTGCAATTGTTTTTTTTCGGATAACAGATAACAAATAACTTGTAACTATTACCGGTTAACTATATTTGACTATAATTATTATACAAAATGGCAAAGGGATTACTTATTGATATGGATGGTGTGGTATACGGTGGTGATATACTTATACCGGGTGCTGACGAATTTATAGGCATGTTGCTAAAAAAAGATATACCCTTCATGTTTATGACCAATAATAGTCAGCGTACGCGCACGGAGGCTGTGCGTAAACTGAAGAAGCTGGGTATAAATGTGGATGAAAAACATATTTATACCAGTGCGATGGCTACGGGTAAATTTCTGGCCGGCCAAATTCCCAATGGTTCTGCGTATGTACTCGGTGAAGGTGGTTTGCTCACAAGCTTGCACGAAAATGGTATATCGCTGGTAGAAACTGATCCTGATTTTGTTGTGCTGGGTGAAGGAAGAAACTTTACCCTGGAGATGGTGCAGCGTGCTGTTGATATGATACTCGCAGGCGCGAAGTTTATTACTACCAACCGCGATCCTTCGCCTAAGAAAGCCGGATGGGCGAACCTCGGTATAGCTGCTACGACTGCGATGATTGAAGAAGCTTCCGGTATAAAAGCATTTGTGATTGGTAAGCCTGGTCCGGTAATGATGCGCTCGGCCCGTAAAGCGTTAGGGCTGGAAACGGCAGACACCACCGTGATCGGCGATACAATGGATACCGATATACAAGGCGGTGTGCAGATGGGTTACAAGACTATACTTACACTAAGCGGTATCACCAAGAAGGAAGACTTGATAAAATATGCCTTCAAACCGGATATGGTTGTTACCTCTGTAACGGAGATCAAATTCCCGTTACCGTGGTGGGAGGATTAGACAGCCTGCTTTCGCGATGGTGCTGTAACATTCTCCACCATCGCTTTGATATGGCGCTTGGATGAAAATATATTCTGATACATCGCTAATATAGTCTGATCTTTGTCTAACAGGTAGGTAGTGCGTTTGGTGAACAAAGGCACAAACGGTAATTGTGTATCGTATAGCTGGCAAACTTTTCCTTCGGGATCAGAAAGTAAATCAAATGGAAGTGCCAGTGTCTTCTTGAACTTTGCATGACTCTCCAGCGAATCGCGGCTGATACCGATAATCGTAATATTCAACTCCTTGAAAACTTCGAACGTATCTCTGAAACTACAGGCTTCGTTGGTACACCCTACTGAAAAATCTTTCGGATAAAAGTATAGCACACATGGTTTGTTCTTCATATCGCGATACAGCGAAAAATCTTTTCCGTTCGTTGAGCCTAATGTAAAATCGGGCGCCTTCGTTCCTACCGGTAGTGGCATAATGCAGATTTGATTACTCCTTTGAAACCCAAAAGTCGAAAAAACAATTCCGAAAAACTATCGGTTACCCAGATATACTTTACAAACCTGTACGCAGCATGCGAAGTATAACATGCAAAAAAAAGCGGCAGACTAAGTCATACCGCTTTTCCAATAAACCAATTAACCCATACTTCACATTGTTGTTGTGATGGTGAGTGCGTAGTTATTTCTTACGAACGTATATATCTCCGTTATGATTCTTCAGCATGATCTCTGCTCCTCCCCCATTTACATCACCGCGTTTGTAGTCATCCACCGTTACACGGTATACGCCTGACTTTGCATCTTTCTTCTGCACCGGGCCTGCGCTGGTCATCTTCATATCAAAGCCGGTAAAGATCTCGCCTTGCTCGGTCTTCATTTTGAACGATGCCTTTAATGCTGCCGGAAACGTGAGGTCTATATCTCCATTAAACGTTGTGAACGACATAGGTGCTCCCTCTTTTACTTTATCAAATGTTACTTTCACTTCACCGTTGAATGTTGTGGCTACGATAGCACCCGAAATGTTGAGGGCTGTTATCTCTCCATTATAGTTCGTCAGTTCCAGATCGCCTTGCACGTTGGTGACCATCAGATCGCCATCGTTATAG
>DJFR01000072.1 GCA_002432545.1 Flammeovirgaceae bacterium UBA5867
CCCTGATGCTGAAAGTCAGGGATGGCGATCTCGACAAGATGAGCCTGCTCTTCGAGCGGTACAAGAAACCTTTGTTCGGTTTTTTCTACCACATGAATAAAGATGCAGCGTTGAGCGAAGACCTGGTGCAAAATGTTTTCTTACGGATACTGAAGTATCGTTACCTCTTCCGCGGAGATGGTGACTTCAGAACGTGGATGTTTCACATCGCGCGCAATGTGAGCCACGATCACTTCCGAAAGAATAAAGTTGCAGCAAAGGATTCGCTTGAAGCCTGGCAGGACAGACTGGGCAGCGATGAGAATCGCTCGGCCGGTATACAACGCGAAGAGGAAATGCATTTACTCTCCATGGCCATGGACAGGCTGCCCGAAGACAAACGTGAAATTCTGGTGCTCAGTAAATTTCAGGACAAGAAGTATAAAGAGATCGGGGAGATCCTCGGCTGCACCGAAGGTGCCGTAAAAGTAAAAGTTTTCAGAGCGCTGCAGGATCTGAAAGAAATGTATCAAAAACTCGAAACGCGATATTAAGAACTCACAGCTAAAAACTCGCAGCTCGAAGCTAAAGAAAAGGTATGGAACGAAACGAAATAAAAGCATTGCTGGTAAAGTATAACGCAGGGCAGGCCAGTGCAGAAGAAGTAAATATACTTGAGAAGTATATCGAAGCCGGTGTGATTGATTTGTCGGAACTGCAGGAACTACAGGTGATAGAAGAGCAGATCATGCAACTCGAAGTGCCCGCACCTTCGCTGCAACTGGATGACAACTTCTACCAGATGCTGGCACAGGAAAAGAAAAGTCAGTTGAAATCATTCTCATGGAAGAAATTCTTTGCCTGGCCCGAAATGTTACCGCGCCTTGCCTTTGCTTCGGTTACGCTACTCGCAGGACTTGCTATAGGATATTGGGTTCGTCCGCAGGCAGCATCGGTGACAGAGGCTACTAACAACGCACAGATTTCAGATCTGAGCCAGCAGGTTACAGATCTCAAAGAGATGATGATGCTTTCATTACTTGAAAAAGAATCTGCATCGGACAGGCTGAAGGCCGTAAGTCTTACACAGGAGATGAACCAGGTAAGTACCAAAGTTACCCGCGCCTTGTTTGAGACACTGAACAACGATAGCAACGTAAACGTGCGGCTCGCTGCGCTGGATGCTCTGAAGCCTTACGTGAAAGAAAGTTCCGTGCGTGAAGAGTTGATACGTTCTATCGCAAAACAGGAGTCGCCACTCGTGCAGGTAGAACTTGCCGAAATGATGGCTGCTCTACAAGAGAAATCTTCGGTAAAAGAACTTGAGAAATTACTCCAACAGCAGAACACTCCGAAAGAAGTAAAGCAGAAGATTCGCGAAACGATACAAGTGCTCATCTAGCCATAGCAGAAGGTGCGAGGCAGAATGCTGCAAAATATAGGATTGGTTTTAATAAACACAAGAACTATGAAAACGACATTACCAGGTATATGTATAGCACTGTTGCTGTGTATAGGAAATGTATACGCACAGGCGCTTAAGCACACCGAAATCACGACAAAAGAATTTACATTCGAAAAGAAAGACGTAAGCAATACACTGATCATTGAAAACATCACCGGCAGTATACAGGTAACCGGCTATAGCGGTGACAGGATAGTAGTACAAGTTACCCGAACTGTTCACGCCAAAACACAGGCAAGGTTTGACAAAGCGAAAGAAGAAGTAAAGATGGGCGTGGTAGACCTGGCGGACACCATTATACTCTANNCTGGAATGAACGCGATGGCTGCCATACAGACTATGAATATGAGCTCGACTTTATAGTGAAGGTTCCGGCTGGTATAAATATAGATGTGAGCACGATCAACAATGGCGATGTAGCGGTGCAGGGTGTAACGGGTATAGTAATCGCCAACAACATCAACGGAAGTATAAAATTACAGAACCTGGTGCGTGAAGCAGAAGCCAGCACCATTAACGGTAACCTGGATGTTGAGTATACCACTAATCCCAAAAAGAAGTGTCGCTTCTATACACTCAATGGTGACATCAACGCCCTGTTTCAAAAAGGACTGGCGGCTGATTTAAGTTTCGAAAGTTTCAATGGTAATTTTTATACCAACATTGAAAAGATAGAGGCACTTCCTGCCAAAATCGAAAAGAGCGACAAAGGCAATGGTATACGCTATAAGGTATTGGACAACCTGTTTAAGACCGGACAAGGCGGAGTGATGCTCGACTTTGAAACATTCAACGGAAATGTATACCTGAAGGAGAAGAATTAATTGAACGTTATCCGTTACTGGTTAATCGTTAATCGTGACCTGAACTTTCATAACGACTGCCAAGTCACGATACAAATGACTAACGAAATATATATACCTCACGGATAACAAATAACGGATAACGAATAACGGATAACGAATAACGGATAACGATT
The DNA here is from genome assembly GCA_002432545.1 of Flammeovirgaceae bacterium UBA5867. Lineage (GTDB taxonomy): Bacteria > Bacteroidota > Bacteroidia > Cytophagales > Cyclobacteriaceae > Ohtaekwangia. Next base: position 2,424 of record DJFR01000072.1, read on the forward strand.
AACGAATAGAGAAATGAAAAATCAAATATTAACAATAGCCCTTGCACTGATCACCTTCGGGGTGATACTCATAACATCATCCATTGCAAATGCTCAGAGCAACAGCGAATTTACAGTGCCACTGAGTGATCCAGCGAAGCGGGGTAAATTGAAGGCGCATCTTAATTTTGGGTCGATCACCGTAAAAGGAACTGCACGCAAAGATGTACTGGTAAAGTATAAATCAGGTGAGGATGATTGTGAGGGCTGCGAAAATAACAAAGACAAAGATCACTCGCATAATAAAAATCGTAACAACAACGATAACAATAGCAGTTCAAAGTCAGAAGGACTTCGCAAAATTGGTAGCAGCGGTATGGACCTTGAAGTTACCGAGAATAACAACTTTGTAAAGGTGCAATCAGATTCATGGAATCATAAAGTTGACCTGGAGATAGAAGTGCCTTCCGGTTTTGATATGGAAGTACATACCTATAACGATGGCGATCTGATGGT
>DJFR01000258.1:0-6318 GCA_002432545.1 Flammeovirgaceae bacterium UBA5867
GTTTAGCCCAATTGTTGTAGGCAATGGATTAAGAAAATGGGAATTGAAAATATAAAAAACCTTATTATTAAGTACTCCACTGCTTACGGAACAGTTGTATTTATTTACTTAGGACTTGCAATCAGATATTCAATCTATCTTTGGACTTTCGACTGTGACGGTTTGGGTTGTTTAAGCGTTTTATTTTTTACAGGACCTTTGACCTTGCTGTTCATAGCTAACTTTTCTTGGACAATATTTAGACTGCTAAAAATGAGATTTGCCAAAGGACAAAAAGGACAAAGACGAAATGATAATGAAGTTTAAAAGTGGATTGGGTAGTTCAATTCTTCTAATGATACTATTCACGTTGTTACTTATTATACGGCTGACTTAAATGATGGTAGATGGGAAATCGCTATTGGAGCTCGTGAATAATTACGAGGGACGTGATGAGAATTATAGGTCGCCCCTGAGACGACAAATAATATATAAACTAGAAAACGAGTAGCGGCACCTACAAACAATGTATATATGGCCGATGGCTATTTAACAAGCTCTCATAACCCTGCAACGCAATGTGCACTAAATTAGCTGCTTAATCATGAAAGCGATCAGTATCTTATTCGTGTTAGTTTTACCCGAAGTAGTAACTGCACAAAATATTTTCTACCCAACTCTGAATAAAACATATAAAACTATACATGAATGTATCCCGCAAGGTTGGTCTGTTTTAGATTCGTTAAGTGGTGATTTAAATGGCGATCAGATCAAAGATTTGGTCGGTATCATTGAATATCAAGATACCATTTCAGAGGCGAGACCAAACGGCTCATCGATTGTAACCAGTCCGAGAGTTTTATTAATATTTTTCAAAAATAGTAATGGAAGTCTTGATCTAAAATTACAGCATAATACATTCTTGCTGAGAAATGGAGAAGATATGCGATATGAGGTATTTCCTCAATTAATGATAGAAAAAGGAGTGTTAAGTATCCACTACGATTTATTTCATGACTATCTTAACTATAAATTTCGTTTTCAGAATAACTACTTCTATTTAATTGGCGCAACAGTGCGAGGAATTCACGGTGGTGAGTGTGCAGAGGAAGATATAAATTTCAATACCAAGAAGTTTTATAAGACTTCATACTTCATTGGAGAAGAGAAGAATAAAAAGATTAAACATATCTATTTAAAGGACTTGAAACCAATAAGAATGGAGGATTTTAAAATGCCATCAACGTATAAACTTCCGGGAGACTATACACTCTAACAATGCAATTAAATGCAGGTAAAACTGCCATCAGGATAGCATGGATTCATACCCTTAGTATCGCTTTAAGATCGCGAAATGTTCAATTTAGACTTATATGCGCATCTGCTTGAAGCAGAGTTCGGTCATCTCGCTAGGTCCACAAAAAAGCCTTCGAATCTCAATGATTTGAAGGCTTTATTGTTAATGTAGCCCCGACAGGAATCGAACCTGCATCAAAAGTTTAGGAAACTCCTATTCTATCCATTGAACTACGGGGCCATCATTGTGAGTTTTCAGATAACAGGGGCGCAAATATAAAAAATAGTCGCTCTGTTCAAGTTGTTTCGGTTGGCCAGGGTGAGAATTCATATCCGTCCTTCATAAAATTAGGATAGATCTGCAGGTGTTTCTCCTTTACCTTCTCAAAAATAAGTTGCTTCAGTCCGTTGATATTTTCATTGGCCAGTGCCGATACAAATATCACTTCGGCAAAACCATGCTGGCGGTAAAAGCCGCGTGTCTCTTCAAGATTTACATCCGGATGTTTCTCGCGGAAGAGATCTATTTTATTCAACACCAATACCGTAGGTATATTTGCCGCGCCTATCTCCTCAAGCGTCTTCATCACCACTTCAATCTGGTTATCATGAAAGGGATGAGCCAGGTCAACAACGTGTAGTAGCAAGTCTGCCTCACGCACTTCATCCAGCGTTGATTTAAAAGATTCAATCAAGTGATGCGGAAGCTTGCGTATAAAGCCAACCGTATCGGAAAGCAGAAAAGGTATATTTCCAAAAACAATTTTACGTACCGTAGAGTCTACTGTGGCAAAAAGTTTATTCTCTGCCAGCACACCTGATCCTGAAAGTAAATTCATCAGGGTTGATTTACCTACGTTGGTATATCCAACCAAGGCAACGCGCACCACATTGCTCCGCGCTTTACGTTGTGTAGCACGTTGCTTCTCAATTTTTTCAAGCTGTTCTTTGAGCTTTGTAATCTGAAAGCGAATATTTCTGCGGTCCGTTTCAATTTCTTTTTCACCGGCTCCACCGCGCGTTCCTGTACCTCCACGCTGGCGTTCCAGGTGAGTCCACATGCGGGTAAGTCGTGGCAATAAATATTGATTGCGTGCAAGCTCCACCTGCGTGCGGGCCTGTGCAGTTTGGGCGCGCCATAAAAATATATCCAGAATCAGTAAGCTTCGGTCATAAATCCGGGTCTTGAAGTCTTCCTGTTCTTTTGGATTTAATTCTTTCTCGAGGTTTCGCAGCTGCGAAGGTGTTAAATCATCATCGAATATTACATTCCCTATTTTATTGGAATGCACATAGGCTTTAAGCTCCCCTATCTTACCTTTTCCAAGAAATGTGCGGGGGTCCGGGTGCGGAAGGTTTTGAACAAATCGTTCTTCCGTTTTAATACCCATGGTCTCTGCCAAAAAAGCCAATTCATCGAGGTGTTCATCGGTTTCCTCTTGTGTGCGTGTGCTACTCAACGCTACTAATACTGCTGTGTTCGAACTCTCTTTCATACTATTGTTAACGGGGAATTAACAGAAGGCGAACATACGTGATAAAAACTTATGCAGCCTACCGCCCGTGGTTACTTTTTTCTATATTTGGTGAATCTAAACCAGAGTTTTTACAGAGCCGTCTAGAAATTCGACCATTTGTCGGAACGTAGGAATGTGAAAGTTCTCATAACCAGAGCCAGACCATGAGAATTGCTATCGTCCTTAATACGTCCTGGAATATCTACAATTTCAGGATGAACTTCGTTCACGCCCTGCTTGAGCAAGGTTACGAAGTACATACGATCGCCCCCGTAGATGAATATACCCACCTGCTTGAAGAAGCCGGATGTATCCATCATAAAGTAAAGATGGACAGTCGTGGAGCAAATCCTATCAAGGACTCCGCATTGATTGTTGAGCTTTACGCCATCTACAAAAAAGTCAATCCCGATATTATTCTTCATTATACGATCAAGCCTAACGTATACGGTACTCTTGCCGCATCGTTGCTCGGTATACCTGTCGTGAATAATGTTTGTGGACTGGGGACAGTCTTTCTGAAAAAAAATCTTGTTTCAGCAATCGCAATCTCTTTATACAAAATCAGTTTTCGCTTCGCTAAAAAAGTATACTTCCAGAATCCGGATGATCTTACCCTGTTTGTTAACCGTAAACTTGTTCGCTCCAATGCTGTGGACCTGTTACCGGGCTCGGGTATAGATCTTAAAAAATTTCAACCCGCTACGTTTAAACGTAACGAGAAATTTACCTTCCTCCTGATATCGCGACTCATTACCGATAAAGGAGTTATGGAATATATAGAAGCTGTACGCAAACTCAGGTTGTCTGGTATAAATGCACACTTCCAGGTACTGGGTGCTATGGACCCTGAACATAAGCGAGGCATTAAAACAGAAGTGATTCAAACCTGGATCGATAGTAAAACAATAGAATACTTAGGCACGACCGATAACGTTCAGAAATATATTCACCAGGCCGATTGCATCGTGCTTCCTTCCTACCGCGAAGGTACACCCCGTACCCTTCTGGAAGCTGCGAGTTCATCCAAGCCTATCATTGCTACCGATGTGCCCGGNNTGTAACCATGTTGTGAAAGACAATTTTAATGGACTTCTTTGCAGATTGAAAGACGCTGATGATCTGGCTGAGAAGATGAAGATGATGGCTGGTTTTGAAAACACCACATTAAAACTCTTCGGGGAAAATGGCAGAGCAAAAATGGAAGCTGAGTATAGCGAATCCATTGTAATCGACAAGTACCTTCAGACCATCTGCGAGTTAAGAAAGGTTTCTTAAACTTACAGACAATATTTTCATGGAAGTAAAGCAGACCGGCATTGAAGGGCTGGTAGAAATTATTCCTGCGGTATATCATGACAACCGAGGCTGGTTTTATGAGTTCTACAAGGAAGATACCTTCAGCAAGGCAGGCATTCACTATAAATTCCTGCAGGAGAATCGTTCATTTTCTAAAAAGGGTGTAGTCAGAGGACTGCACATGCAACTCCCACCTTATGCTCAGGCAAAGCTGGTAACGGCATTATCAGGCAAAGTACTTGATGTGGTTGTTGATTTACGCCCGGGTTCTAAAACTTTCGCGCAGGTTTATTACTGTTTGCTGGAAGCTGAAAAGTGCAACATGCTGATGGTACCGGAAGGATTTGCACATGGATTTGCCGCCCTGGAAGATGCTGTGTTCTTCTATAAATGCTCAAATGTTTATAACAAACAATCCGAAAGTGGCATCCGCTGGAACGATCCGCAGCTCAATATCAACTGGCAGGTAGAGAACCCGAATATTTCCGACAAAGATCAAGTTCTGCCAACACTCGAAGAGTTATTAAGAAATTCAGTAATTTCACGGTAATCACTTGAAATAACTTTTTTGAAGTTGAGACTTTTACGACTTTTCTATTCCATTCTGACTCTTTTTTCTGCGAGCCTTCTGTTCTCATCCTGCGCTTCGTATCGGCAGAACATTATGTTTCGTGCTACCCATGCAGAAGCTGTTCAGATGCAGGTACGTGAGACAGAGAAGAACTATGTCATTCAGAAAAATGACAGACTGGAGTTAGAGGTATATACCAGTAAAGGTGAGCGACTGGTAGATCCCGATCGTTATCTTTCAACCGGTAGTAATGTGCAGGCTGCTACAGCCAAGCCCGAAGTAAATTCTTATCTCGTTGGACAAGACGGTCTTGTAAAATTACCGATGGTCGGTTCAATCAACCTGGTAGGACTAACCATTACACAGGCCGAAGAACTGCTGCAGAAAGAATTTACGAAGTTCTATAAAGACCCATTTGTTATACTGAAATATACCAACAAGCGTGTAGTTGTACTGGGCGCTCCCGGTGGGCAGGTTATTCCGTTAGTGAATGACAATATGCGACTAACAGAAGTGCTGGCGCTTGCCAAAGGTATAAACAACGATGCGCGTGCTTCCAATATACGCGTAATGCGTGGCGATACTTTATTTATAGCAGACCTCACTACGTTTGAAGGATACAAAAAGAACAATATACTGATAGAGCCCGGAGATATAGTATATGTAGAACCAATTCGCAGACCACTGCTTGAAAGTTTGCGCGACTATGGTCCACTCATCAGTATCGTTACCAGTCTTACAACGCTCATCGTTGTAATTTCACGAATAAATTGATTTAGTGGAGCCAGTAAAAAACAATATCAGTCCTCACATACCTGCAGAAGGGATAGACTTTAACAAGCTATTGGTTATTGTGCGCAATAACCTGGTGTGGATCGCATTGATTTTTATTACCATCAATCTTACAGCTTACCTTATCATTCGCTACACGCAGGATCGTTATGAGTCATCGTCAGAGATCAAGCTTGATGTAAAGGATGAAGCTTCAGAGTTAGGGATCAATATAGCAGGACAGGCTCCGCAGAATACCGATCTTATCTCAGGCGAAATTGAGATGATCCGGTCCAAGCTTTTTCTCAGCCAGGTTCTTGATTCGCTAAACCTGGGCGTGAGTTACTTTAGCAAAGGTGAAGTACTCAATCACGAGCTCTTCTACAATTCGCCTATACTGGTTGATTTTAAAATAACAGATGGCTCATTTTACAATAGGCCTATTTCTCTTGAGCGCGAGTCACCTGAAACATTTTCACTGGTATGGAACGAGGGCAACAAACGTATCAGCGGACGCTATGGTGTACCGGTACGCATGCCGGGTGTTGAATTGACTTTGAACAAGAATGAAAATTTTCTCTCGGAAGACGAGATCGATCTTTTCTTTATCATCAACAGTCATGATGTATTGTTGGGATACCTCATCTCAAGCCTTTCGGTAGAACCGCTTAATTACTCTGCCAAAACTATACGCATTGCTTTCCAGGATAACAATCCCTACAAAGCCCAGGCTATCGTGCAGTCCATCAACAAAACATATCTTAACTATAGCTACGAACAAAAGAAACTTGCCACCAAGCAAAAGATAGACTGGCTGAATAATGAATTGCAGTTGATTGAACTGAAGATGGAAGGCTTTGAAGATTACTTCGAACGTTTTACACT
>DJFR01000258.1:6326-7731 GCA_002432545.1 Flammeovirgaceae bacterium UBA5867
CACAAGCTTGAGGAAATAAACAAACTGATGGATGGTTTGCAGAGTCGGAATTTTGCAGTGACACCTTCGGTGCGACAATCTATACCAGAATATTTATACCGGAATATAGATGAAGTGCAAGCGCTGTTACTGGAACAACAGAAGCTAACGTTATCATACAATGAAAATACATTAGCCTATCGCGAGAAGCAGCAGGAGATCGATATACGTACCAGCAAAACATCAGAGCAACTGGTAGAACTTAAGAAAGACTGGATGCGCAAGTTGCAAGAGATGAACCGGCAGAAAGCTCACCTCGAAGCAGCGTTTGTAAACATGCCTGATCAAAATACACAGTACTCTAAAAATCAACGGTTCTACAAACTATACGAAGAGTTCTATTTATCACTGATGCAAACTAAATCAGGTTTTGAAATTGCTCAGGCCGGCACAACTCCCGACTTTAAAATACTGTCTCCGGCAACAATGCCTTTCCTGCCTATATCTCCTAATAGAATGATTGTATTAGGTATTGGTTTTGTTGGCAGCATGGTGGCTATATTTTTCTTTGTAGGTCTGCTATACCTGCTTCATAACAGAATTACCAATATACACGAACTCGAAAGACTTTCGGGTGTTCCTGTGTTAGGCGTTGTACCATCATCGCGTTATTCGGCACAGGAAGGACTGCATGTAATCAGTCACCCGAAGTCGATGGTAAGCGAAGCCATTCGTACCATTCGTACCAACCTGGATTTTTTCCGTACCGAAAACCAGCAGCGGGTTATTGCTATATCTTCCACCATTTCAGGAGAAGGAAAATCTTTCCTGGCATTGAACCTCGGGGGGGCCATGGCGCTTTCGCGCAAGAAAGTGTTGCTGGTTGATCTTGATCTTCGTAAAGCAAAATCATATTTACCGGTACACGTTCAGGATCCTTCCAAGGGCATGAGTACGGTGCTGATCCGTAAAGATCGCTGGCAGGATTGTGTACATGCAACGAATCTTGATTTCCTGGATTATATACCTTCAGGACCTATTCCTCCAAATCCGTCAGAACTACTGCTCAACGGTGAGTTCACCAACTTGCTGGAAGAGCTGAAGAAAAATTACGACATTATTATTCTGGATACACCTCCTGTAGGTTTGGTTACCGATGGTATCCAGGCGATGATGCGAGCCGATATATCCATCTATATTTTCAGAGCGAATTACTCCAAGCGCGAATTCCTGTCTAATCTTCAACGCATTGTTTCGATAAATAAGATCGTAAATGTTACTACCTTGCTCAACGCTTTGCCATCATCGAAAAAATCAAGTGCCTACGGCTACGGGTACTATGAAGATGAAGGTCAAAGCAATGTCGACAGAATCAAATCTCTGTTTAAGGTAAAAGCGTGATCAGTTGGTTTAGAAAAAAAACTCC
>DJFR01000258.1:7837-20916 GCA_002432545.1 Flammeovirgaceae bacterium UBA5867
ACCATCGAAGTTGAAACGGCTGCGGAGTATTACCTCGATGAGCATACCTTCGGTCTGGTTACCCGAAAAGAACCGATGCTTACATTCGGCAAGAATTACCTGTTGTTTGAAACAAATTTTCTTACCGAACCTTTCAATCTCAAAGATTTTATTTTCAAAGCCACTACCAACGGTTATAAACCCGTGCTGGCTCACCCTGAAAGATATATTTACCTGCAGAACGATTTTAAAAAACTGGAAGACCTCCTGCAACGCGGTGTACTCTTCCAGGTAAACATCAGTTCTATTACCGGCTACTATTCCAAACAGGCACAAGCCACAGCCAATAAATTGATCGATAAAGGCTGGGTTCATTTTCTAGGAAGTGATTGCCACTCCATTCAGCATGCCAAATTGATTAGTAGTGCACAGCAGATGAAGTACTTTCAAAAAGCTCTATCTTTACCGTTGCTCAATAACAGTTTATAGCGGTGCACTAAATTTTACCAGGGCAGTGTACACCTGTGTTAACCAAAACATGACAGAGGAGTAACAAAATATTCCGGTATATTTCTGGTATAACAACACGCTAAGCTATATACTTAAACTTTATAATTCAGAGTTAAGATGATTGCTGTAACCGGTGCCAACGGGCTTCTTGGAAGCTTTATTATCCGCAGGCTTATAGAACAGAAGGAACCGTTCGTTGCTATAAAAAGAAAGAACAGCGACACTTCCCTGTTGCAGGATGTAGCGCAATATATTACGTGGCGCGATGCCGATGTTGCCGATGAAGTTGCTTTAGCCGAAGCCTTTGAAGATGTAACGCACGTTATACATGCTGCTGCTATAGTATCGTTCAACCCGCGGAAAGCAGATCAGTTGATGGATATCAATGTGATGGGAACACGCAACGTTGTTAATGCATGCCTGGTAAAAAATGTAAAACGGTTAGTACATATCAGTTCTGTAGCTGCGCTAGGCAGACAAAAAGAGCAACACATTATTGATGAAAAAAACAAATGGGTAGATAGCTCCATCAATAGTACATACGCAGAATCAAAATACTTTGCAGAGCTCGAAGTATTTCGCGGACAGGAAGAAGGATTGAGTACCGTAATCGTCAATCCGTCTGTTATACTTGCACCGGCTAATTGGGACAACAGCAGTGCTAAACTTTTCAAGTATGTATGGAATGAAAAGCCATTTTATGTAGATGGATTTCTGAACTATGTAGACGTACGCGATGTTGCTGCTATAGCGTATCGCCTGCTTCATGCACCTGTAGAAGGACAACGTTTCATTGCCAACGCAGGAAATATAGCGTTCAAGAATTTCTTTTCAAGATTGGCAACGGCCTTTCGTAAAAAAGCACCACACATCAAACTGAATTCAACAACACTGAAGATCCTGGCACAACTGGAAAATATTCGTTCGTGGTTTATGAAATCTGAGCCCCTGATAACAAAGGAAACTGCCAGAATTGCCGGAACAGAATTTATCTACGACAACAAGAAAATACGACAATTATTTTCCTTTGAATTTCAACCGATTGATGCAAGTATCGAGTGGTGTTGCCAATATTACAGCGAAAAAATGGCCGGGAAAAAATAGGAATGAACGTGGTAGCTTTACGTTAAATTTTACCTTATTTTAGGAAAACCTTTTAATACATGGCGAGAGAATACCGCAAACGAGAAGAAGAAGGAAACGAGCTGATTAGAAGATTTGAAGACCATCTCCGAAAAAAGAAAGCCGAGTTTTTTGATTTAGATGCCTACGAACAGATTATAGATTTCTATATGTTCCGCGGCAAGTATAATAAAGCATTGCAGGCTGTTAATCAGGCCATCAGTCAGTATCCTTTTTCAACCGAACTGATCACTGTTAAGGCACAGATACTTTCTAATCTGGAAGAGTATACGGAAGCACTTGACTTGCTCGATCAGGCACATGCTCTTCAACCTAATGATCCGGAAATATTTTTAACGAAGGGATCTATCCTTTCTTTAAAAGGAAACCATAAAGAAGCAATCGAGAACTTTGAACAGGCACTCAACTTTGCAGACGACAAAGATGAAGTATACTATAACATCGGTCTGGCCTATCAAAGTATGGAACACTATACGCAAGCCATCGATGCCTATAAACATGCTATCGAGATCAACATCAATCACGATGGCGCGTTGTATGAACTTGCATTTTGCCTCGATGTAACCGGACAGCTTGAAAGCAGCATTGAGTACTATCAGAAATTTATAGACGAAGATCCATACTCGGCAGCCGCCTGGTATAATTTAGGTATAGTATATAACAAGCTCGAAAAGTATGAAGAGGCTCTTCATGCGTATGATTATGCTATAACCATAGATGAATCATTTGCTTCTGCTCATTTCAATACAGGTAATACCTATATGAACATGGGCGAATATACCAAGGCACTTGATGCGTTCAGAAAAACAATTGATCTCGAAGGTCCTAGTCCGGAAGTATACTGTTGCCTCGGTGCAGCATACGAAAGCCTGGAGCAATATGAGTTGGGATTAAAATATTTTCAAAAAGCTTCCAAGCTCGACACGCTATACGATGAAGCATGGTTTGGTGCCGGTGCCTGTCTTGAAAAACAGGAGAAGTGGTATCAGGCGCTTCACTTTTATAACAAAGCCTTAAAGATCCATCCTGAAAATTCAGAATACTGGAAAGCTGTAGCACATGCAGAATTTAAAGTAGGCAACACCGTATCCAGTATAGATGCTTACGAGGAGGCGAGCAAGCTCGATCCGAACGATAAAGAAATATGGCTTAACTGGTCGTTTATTTATTACGAACAAGGTGATCAGGAGAAGGCTATTGAAACGTTACTGACTGGTTTTGAAGAAATTCCAGACGATGCAGAGCTTTTCTACCGCATGACCGTGTACCTCATAGAATCGGGTCGTTTTAAAGAGGCCTTTAATTATTTGGAAAATGCCTTAATTTTGGACTTCGATGGTCACACAGCCTTATTTGATTTCTTTCCGAAAATGGAAACGCAAAAGGCTCTGTATAAGATCATTGAGCAGTTTAGAAAAGACAATAATTAATGAATTACGACCTTAACAACTTGCCTGAGCGTACCAAAAAGCCCAGGCAATACGGTTTTACCATGGCCATGGATAAAGGCCTGAGTATCCGCCAAGCTGAAGATTTTGTAAGTACCTGTGCGGATCATGTCGATATCGTAAAACTGGGATGGGCCACATCATTTGTCACTCCAAAGCTCAAGGAAAAACTTCAGGTATTTAAAGAAGCCGGACTTCCGGTTTATTTCGGAGGTACACTCTTCGAAGCATTTGTTATCCGGAATCAGTTTGATGATTACCGGAGACTGCTCGATAAATTCGATATGTCGTTCGCAGAAGTATCAGATGGCTCAATGGATATTGACCATGACAAGAAATGCGACTACATTACAAAACTTTCAGAACAGGTAACGGTACTTTCGGAAGTAGGTTCTAAAGATGCAGACAAGATCATTCCACCTTACCTGTGGATTGAACTCATGCAGAAAGAACTCGATGCCGGTGCCTGGAAAGTTATAGGTGAAGCACGCGAAGGTGGTAATGTTGGTTTGTTCCGCTCATCAGGTGAAGTTCGTTCCGGACTGGTGCAGGAGATATTAACGAAGATTCCGTTCGAAAAAATTATCTGGGAAGCTCCTCAGAAGGCACAGCAGGTGTGGTTTATAAAATTGTTGGGTGCCAATGTAAACTTAGGAAACATTGCTCCGGAAGAAGTTATTCCGCTTGAAACAATCCGTTTGGGATTACGCGGTGATACTTTTTTACATTTTCTTGGTATAGAAAAGAAGAACACAAACACAGCACCGCCTTTTGAAATCGACTAAGCTTACAGCGTATTGAAGAAACCACTGGATTATATTCTCCTCTATGTAAAAGGACTAAGCATGGGAGCAGTGGATGTCATCCCAGGAATCTCCGGTGGATCCNNAGCCTTTCAGCTTTTACTGCAAGGCCGCTTTGCCGATTTCTGGAAAAAGATTCACGGTAATTTTTTAGTAACAGTCTTCGCAGGAATTTTTACCAGCATCTTCCTGCTCGCGCCATCGATGGCTTATCTGCTACGTCATTACCATATACAGATGTGGTCATTTTTCTTTGGCGTAATCCTGATGGCTTCTCCCCTCGCCCTACGTAAAATCACCAAGTGGAATATAGGCACTGTGTTTAGTTTTTTACTGGGCGTTGTAATCATGTACGGATTAACACGACTTAATTCCTTACAACTGCCGGCAGCACTCTGGATGATTTTTATTGCAGGTATATTATGCAGTGGTGGTATGTTGATACCCGGTGTTTCAGGAGCATTTTTACTCGTGCTGATCAATCGCTACCAGGCGGTTATCAACGCGGTATCAAAATTTAATGGTATAGTATTGCTCACCTTCTTATTGGGTGGAGTTATAGGCTTAATGGGTTTCTCCAGGATTTTAACCTGGATAATGGATAAATACTATAATATGACCATCGCTTTGATGACCGGGTTCATGTTGGGCTCTCTAAACAAAGTATGGCCATGGCGACAAGTACTTAGATATGTTACAAACGGCTCGGGTGAGCAGGTGCCGGTAGCAGAAAAGAGTGTTTTACCTTGGGACTATGTTACGTTGACCGGAAAAGACCCGCGGGTTTTTCAGGCCATATTAATGGTAGCACTCGGTGTATTTATAGTGGTTTTAATAGAAAGAATAACAGCAAGATTTAAAACAAACATCTAACATGGAAAAAGTATTCGGACTAATCGGAGGAACGGTTAGTCATTCGTTCTCAAAGTCATATTTTGATGAGAAATTTTTTCGCGAAGGTCTGCGTGACTATCGTTACGAATTATTTCCGTTAGGCAACATCACCGAAATAGAAACTCTTCTGAAAGAAACCAAAGGCCTTACTGGTCTCAACGTTACTATACCTTACAAAGAGCAAGTATTGAAGTACCTGGATGAGGTAGATGGTTTTGCAAAAAAGATCGGAGCCGTAAACGTAATTAAAATTAAAGACGGCAAGCTGAAAGGCTTCAACACTGACTCTGATGCATTTCATGAAACACTGGAGAAGTGGCTCCCAAAAGACAGAACATTTACAGCGCTGATACTTGGCACAGGCGGATCATCCAAAGCTGTACAGGAAGCACTGAAGAAATTGAAGATCGACTATAAACTCGTATCGCGCGAAGCCAGAAAAGGAGTTATTACATACGAAGACCTGGAGAAAGATCCTTCCACCATCACCAACTCCAAACTCGTTATCAACACCACACCGCTTGGTATGAGTCCAAAGACAGAAGCAATGCCTCCGATCAACTATGAACACATCGGCAGTGAGCATTATGTATATGACCTGATCTATAATCCGGCTCGCACGTTGTTCCTGCAGAAATCAGAAATGCGCGGAGCAACTATCAAGAATGGTTTAGAGATGCTGCATGTACAAGCTGAGAAGTCGTGGACAATCTGGAATAATTAATCGTTAGCCGTTAATCGTTAATCGAATTTATCAACGGATAACGGTTAACGATTAACGGATAACAAAAAAAGAAGAGTCGCCCCAAAGGCGACTCTTCTTTTTTTGAAACAACGGTACGGCTACATTCGTTAAACATAGTTTCGCTTTCGTTAGTGGAGTGTGTGCGGTGAACTATTTCGCAGCGCGAGCGATTAACTATTAACAGATAACGGTTAATTTCCCCTATGGATTTCAAACTNNGGTAAAACATTTACCATGGCCAATGTTATAGCACAATGCAATCGCCCCACGTTAATATTGAGTCATAACAAAACACTGGCAGCACAGCTTTACGGTGAGTTCAAGCAGTTCTTTCCGGAGAACGCTGTTGAGTATTTTATATCCTACTACGATTACTATCAACCGGAAGCATTTATACCTTCATCCAATCTTTATATAGAAAAAGATCTTTCCATTAATGAAGAGATCGAGAAGCTGCGCTTGAGTGCAACGTCCTCGCTCCTTACCGGCCGCAGAGATGTTATTGTAGTAGCTTCCGTATCGTGTATATATGGTATTGGTAACCCGGATGAATTTGGCAAGAACGTTATCAAACTAAAGACGGGTGAAGTTATTCCACGCAACAAGTTATTGTTCGCTCTGGTAGATATACTCTATCACCGTACCGAACTTGAATTCAAGCGGGGTACGTTTCGGGTAAAAGGCGATACGGTAGATATATTTCTAGCATACGCAGATTATGCTATACGTATATATTTCTGGGGCGATGAGATTGAATCAATACAGCGCATCGATCCGCATACCGGTAAAAAAATATCGGATGAAAAGGTGGTAACTATATTTCCGGCCAACCTCTTTGTTACAGGTAAATCGCTTCTTCATCAGGCTATGCGCGAGATACAGGACGACATGGTTGCCCAGGTAAAGATGTTTGAGACAGAGCTTCGTCACCTGGAAGCCAAACGACTGAAAGAACGTACCGAGTTTGATCTCGAAATGATGCGCGAATTAGGGTATTGCTCAGGTATAGAAAATTACTCACGCTATTTCGACAGACGATTACCAGGCGCACGCCCATTCTGTCTCATTGATTATTTCCCGGATGATTTCCTGTTGGTAGTCGATGAAAGCCACGTTACCGTTCCACAGGTCCGAGCAATGTGGGGTGGCGACCGTTCGCGCAAAGTAAACCTGGTAGATTATGGATTTCGCCTACCCTCTGCGTTGGATAACCGCCCGCTTACGTTTAATGAGTTTGAGGCGTTGATTAGTCAGTCAGTATATGTAAGCGCTACACCGGCTGAATACGAGCTTCGTAAATCAGAAGGTGTTGTGGTAGAACAATTAATCCGTCCTACAGGACTTCTTGATCCGGAGATCGATGTACGCCCGAGTAAAAATCAGATTGATGACTTGCTCGAAGAGATCGATGAGCGCGTCAAGAAAAGCGAGCGTGTACTGGTAACAACGCTTACCAAACGCATGGCCGAAGAACTTACCAAGTATATGGATCGTGTTGGCATCAAGTGCCGGTATATACATTCGGAAGTACATACACTGGAACGCGTAGAGCTGTTGCGTGAATTACGTTTGGGAGTATATGATGTACTGGTAGGTGTAAACCTGCTGCGCGAAGGTCTTGATCTTCCGGAGGTATCACTCGTGGCTATATTGGATGCTGATAAAGAAGGCTTCCTGCGCAATCAGCGTTCGCTGGTGCAGACTATCGGTCGTGCCGCACGTAACGCGAACGGGAGAGTAATTATGTATGCCGATAACATTACAGAATCCATGCAGGTTGCTATTGAAGAGACTAATCGCAGAAGACAAATCCAGATGGATTATAATAAGGCCAATGGTATTACTCCTAAGACTGTATTGAAATCCAAAGAAGCTATACTTGGACAAACCAAAGTTGCCGATTCGAAAAAGTCTACACGCAATTATTATGTAGAGAATGAAGAAGTAACATTAGCGGCCGATCCTGTAGTAGCATACTTGAGCAAAGATGAACTCAACAAAATGGCGGAGCGTACACGTAAGGCTATGGAGAAAGCAGCGAAAGAGCTCGAGTTCATGGAAGCGGCCAAGCTTCGCGATGAATACCTCGCGATTCAGAAAATGATAGAAGAGAAAAAGTAGAAAATAAAATTAGTGTGCGTGCTTGCTGCGTGTAAGGTCTACGTTGTAGAAACCTCCACGATTTTCCTTTCGCTCCAGCGATTGCCTGGTAATTACATAGGCAATGGTGATGAGGTTTCTCAACTCGCAGAGCTGAGGCGAAAGTACAGCTTCATCATACAGCTTTTCTGTTTCATGGTATAGCACGTCTATTCTTTTCAGTGCACGTTGCAGTCGTTCATCCGAGCGCACAATAGCAACATAATCACTCATCAGATCGCGCAGTTCTTTTCGGTTGTGGGTAATAAGTATCTGCTCGCGCGGCACCGTTGTACCTTCCGCATTCCAATCCGGTATATTTTGAGACACCGCTATGGTATGAAGCTTCTTCTCAACATCTACAAAACAACGATGTGCAAATACAATGGCCTCTAACAAAGAGTTGGATGCAAGCCGGTTAGCACCATGCAACCCGGTACGCGAACACTCACCACACGCATACAGGTTGGCAATCGATGTTCTTCCAAAGGTATCTACATCTATACCCCCGCACTGATAATGCGCTGCCGGTACAACCGGAATCATCTCGCGGGTTATATCTATACCTTTACTCAAACACTTCTCATATATATTCGGAAAGTGCGAGATAAAATCTTCTTTCGGCAGGTGCGTGCAATCGAGGTATACACATTCATCACCACGCGTAATCAATTCATTATCGATCGCCTGCGCTACAATGTCGCGTGATGCAAGTTCGCCACGATCATCATACCGGAACATAAACCGTTCGCCATCTTTCGCACGCAGGTATGCTCCATGCCCGCGTATAGCTTCGGTAATAAGAAACGATGGATTATCGTCCTTCGAATAAAATGCTGTCGGATGAAACTGCACAAACTCCATATCACGCACGCGCGCCATAGCACGATACGCCATCGCCACACCATCGCCTGTTGCAATCAGCGGATTGGTTGTTGTGCGATATACCTGTCCGGAACCACCCGTAGCCAGCAACGTTACCTTCGATATATACTTTTCAATTTTGCAGGTATACTGGTCCATTACATACGCGCCATAGCACGTAATACCAGGTTGTGGTTGTGATATCCGGTTTTTGAAATGGTGTTCGGTAATCAGGTCAATAGAGAAATGATGCGACAGTACCGTAATGTTTGTTAATGTACTTACTTCTCTCAGCAGCGCCTGCTCAATCTGCCAGCCGGTTATATCTTTATAGTGAATGATTCGCTTTGCAGTATGTCCTCCTTCTTTGGCAAGTGCGAGGTTACCCGATTCGTCCTGGTCAAACTCAACACCCCATTGTATAATTTCGAGTAAACGGTCAGGCCCTTCCTTTACTACCAGCTCTACCACCTCGCGATCGCACAGGCCATCACCGGCACGCAACGTATCCTCTATATGTTTATCGAAGGAGTCGGTGATTTCATCCAGCACAACGGCTATACCACCCTGTGCATATTTTGTATTGGACTCGCTGTCGTCTGCTTTGGTAATAACCGTTATGGATTGATCGGGAAAACGTCTCGCGGTTTTAATAGCAAACGAAAGCCCGGCTATACCCGAGCCTATAATAAGAACATCAGTCTGCGGCATGTTTAGCTTTTAGAGATTTCCAGCATACGCTGAATCGGTATCAATGCTTTTTTTCGTATGTCCTCCGGCACTATAATTTCCGGCAATTCATACTTCAAACAAAGATATAGTTTCTCCATAGTATTCATACGCATAAAAGCACATTCGCTGCAGGCACAGGTATTGTCTTCATGGCTGGGAGCCGGTATAAGACTTTTATGCGGAACTTCTTTCGACATCTGGTGAAGTATACCTGCCTCGGTGGCAATTATATATTCTGACGCAGTATCATTCTTCACATAATTGATCATGCCCGTAGTAGAACCTACATAGTTTGCTACTTTCAGAATGTGTGTTTCCGATTCAGGGTGTGCTACAATTTTAGCATTGGGATGCTGCTTGTGCAGCTCCAGTAATTTATCGATAGCAAATGCTTCGTGTACAATGCAGGCTCCATCCCACAACAGCATATCTCTTCCTGTTTTGTTAATGAGATAGCGACCTAAATTTTTATCCGGTGCAAAAATGATGGGCTGATCTTTCGGTACTGAGTTAACAATCTTCTCTGCATTAGCCGATGTACAGATGATATCGCTCATAGCCTTGATCTCGGCTGTACAATTTATATAGGTGATCACGATGTGATCAGGATGTTGCTCTTTGAATTTTCTGAACAGATCAGGTGGAGCAGATTCTGCCAATGAACATCCGGCTTTCAAATCCGGCAACAAAACTTTTTTATGCGGGTTGAGGATCTTGGCAGTTTCGCCCATGAAGTGAACGCCCGCAAAAACAATCATGTCAGCTTTTGTGGCAGCAGCCTGTTGAGACAATCCGAGACTATCACCAACATAATCCGCTATATCCTGTATATCGGGTGTCTGATAATAGTGCGCCAGAATCACAGCATTCTTTTCCTTGCGCATGCGATTGATCTCGGCTACTACATCAATCTCTTTCTCAACCGGGATGTTGAGGAATCCTTTTTGATGAAGCCGCTCGGTGGCTTTTGCTACAATTTCTTCTGTTATCATTTTACTGTTTTACACTTCACAATGCGAAAATAATGCTAAATATTCAGAGTTCTCCGTTTTACCAGTTCAGCGGTAAAACCACTGTGTAAAGCTACTTTAACAACCCTAACTTATGCTGAAAAATTCCGGCAATGCTAAGCGCCCGCTGCTTGGCTTCCTCGGCTTTATCCCCTGCAAAATGTTCATCAACCGTGCCTGTGAAAAGCGACAGCCAGCGATCAAAATGTTTTGTATCGATAGGCAAGTGAATATGCTTTGCAAACGGATTACTCTTGTAACTCTGATCGCCCAGTAAAACCGAAGCCCAGAAATTATATAAGACAGGAAGATGATGCGGCAAATCGATGTGTTGAAATACCGGGGCCAGCAGTTCGTCTTTCATCACCTTCTCATAAAATGCATTTACCAGTAATTCAATGTCAGCGCGCGTAGCTATATCTTTCATGTCGGTTGCAATCATAAACGTTGTTTCACTTCATGTGTATGTTCGCCCAGGTGCGGAGGACTCGTTAATGTTTGCCGTGTCTTCAGGTTTTCACCTTGCGCTACAAAGCTTCTCACACCGGCTATACCACGTTGCTCTAACAACAATGCTTTTGCTTCAGTCGTTTCAAAAACCTGTTGCATATTTTGTATAAAACCTGCCGGAATTTTGGCTGCATGTATAGCTGCCATCAACGTATCAGCGTCCTTCAGCATCATCTGCGACTGCAAGATGGAATTTAACTCTACACGATTTACCACACGTGCTGCATTGGTTTTAAAGCGATCGCCATCAGCAACGGTCTCAATCTGTAGTATCGTACACAGATCGCGAAACTGGCGGTCGCTGCCAATGGCCAGAAGTATATCTTTATCGTCGGATGTCCTGAACACATCACCATAAGGCGCTATATTCGGGTGCGATGATCCTTGCTTCTGTGGCAGCACGCCAGCCACCAGCCAGTTGGTTGCCTGGTTCACCAGCGAAGCCACGGCAGCCTGAATCAACGATACGGCTATACGGTCGCCTTTGCCGGTACGCTCGCGGTTCAGCAATGCCAGTAATATACCTTCTTTCAAATGATGAGCAGCCAGTACATCTACCAGTGCTACCGGCATCTTGAGCGATGCTCCACCAGGTTCACCGTTCATATACATATAGCCCGCTTCGGCTTGTATAATGGCATCATAGCCTACACGGGTGTTATCCGATCCATACCCTGTTATCAAACCATAAATGATACGGGGATTAATCCTGATCAATGTCTCATAGTCTACGCCCAGTTTTTCAGCATCACCGGGTTTATAGCTGGCAATAACAATGTCTGATTGCCTGACGAGTTTATATATTACATCGCGGTCGTGCGCATCCCCGAGGTCTAATGCTACCGACTTCTTGCCCCAGTTAACGGAACAAAAATAAGCCGAGCGGTCATCGGTCTGTTCGCCCGCCAGCTTCCAGCTTCGCGTAACATCACCACCGGTCGAAGGATTTTCAACCTTGATTACCTCGGCACCCAGTTCGGCAAAGAACTGTCCTACACTCGGTCCGGCCAGCACAGAAGCCAGTTCCAGTACTTTGAGATCAGAAAACATACGATTGAACAATCAATAAAAACCAAAAATCATACTTCTCATCCAATTGTTAATCATTTATAGCATTTTTGTGGTCTGATAAAATTCTAAAATCCATGAGGAGATTTCTCGTTGTTATTACCACTCTTGCACTGGCAGCTTGTGGCAAAAAAACTGAAACAGCCGGTACTTTAAAAACAGGTATGTGGCGTGCCACCATCGAAATACAGGGACAACAATTGCCTTTTAATTTCGAGCTGACGAAAGATGACGAAGGCGGATATGATATTTACCTGCGCAATGCAGATGAACGTTTGCTGCTGGATGAAGTCAATGTTACGAGAGATTCGATAAATATAGGTCTTCACATTTTCGATGCGAACATCAAAGCATCGATTAAAGGTGATACGCTGAAAGGTGAATTCATCAAGAATTACGAAAAGGATTTCAACATTCCATTTACAGCGGTATATGGACAATCGTTCCGGTTCGAGAGAGTTAAGGATCAAAAAGATGTACCAGACTTTACAGGTAAATATGCTGTAACATTCACGCATGAATTTGACACTACAAAAGCGGTAGGTATATTTAAGCAACAAGGCGACAGTGTAACGGGTACATTTCTTACTCCTACCGGTGACTATCGTTATTTACAGGGTAACGTTGTAAACGGGTTAATGCAACTCAGCACGTTTGATGGCAATCATGCCTATATATTCCGTGCAACCAAAAAAGAAGATGGCTCCCTGACCGGAGAGTTTATATCCGGAAAGAACCACATGGAATTTTGGGAAGGTATAAAAGATGAAAACGCATCGCTGCCTGATCCGGAGTCACTCACGTATCTCAAGCCCGGCTACGAACGTATCGAATTTAAATTCCCGGATGTTAACGGCAATCCTGTAACACTTAATGACGAGAAGTATAAAAACAAAGTCGTTATCCTGCAGATGTTCGGAACGTGGTGTCCTAACTGTATGGATGAGACTATGTTCCTGTCGCCCTGGTATAATGAAAATAAAAAACGTGGTGTCGAAATCATCGGTCTTGCATATGAGCGCAAACCTGATTTCGATTATGCGAGTGGCCGTGTAAAGAAGATGATTGATAAACTGAAAGTGAGTTATGATTTTGTTATAGCCGGCACAAATGATAAGACACAGGCTGCTGAAACATTACCCATGCTGAACAAAGTTGTGGCATTCCCCACCACAATCTTTATAGGTAAAGATGGAAAAGTAAAGAAGATCCATACTGGTTTTTCAGGACCTGG
>DJFR01000183.1:0-9996 GCA_002432545.1 Flammeovirgaceae bacterium UBA5867
GCTGATCAGTATGACCGAGACGAAAAAGGAGTTAAGAGTAATAATAGCCGGGAAATGACTGACAGCAGTACCTATGACTACCCTGCTATACGCGTAGCGACTACAATCAATCACAAACTAAATCCCAAGCACACGCTTCGTGGCGGTTTTATCTATAGTCATTTGTTTTATAATATATATGGCAAAGTATGGGATCCTCCATTTGTTGATCCGGAAGGAAATAGTCATCCGGGTATCAGCAAAATTGAGGTTGACGAACGCGGCACTACTGGATTTGCCCAGGGTTTTATAGAATGGAAATACCGCGTTACGAATACTTTCGAAATAAACACCGGATTGCATAACTCGCTTTTCCTTTTGAATAACTATTACTCACTGGAACCGCGACTGGGATTGAAGTGGCATGCAAGCGCCAAGTCATCTTTTAGTTATGGTTTCGGACTACACTCCCGGGTTGAGCCTATATCGGTTTACTTTTCACAAACTATATCACCCGAGGGGTCTCTTACTTCCAACAAAAATCTGAAACTCACAAAAGCCATGCATCATGTCATGGGCTACGATTTTTCGATCCGGGAAGATTTACATGTGAAAGCAGAAGTCTACTATCAGTATTTATACCACGTACCCGTTACGGCTAATGCAGGAAGTACGTACTCCAGGATAAACGGTGAATATACTATTCCCGATTCGACACTTGTCAACAATGGAAAGGGTTATAACAAAGGCATTGAACTAACATTGGAAAAATTCTATGGCAATAATTTTTACTTTTTAGCAACGGGTTCGTTTTTCGACTCAAAATATATACCTGCAAATGGACAGACCTATAACACTTATTTCAATTCAAAATACCAAGTCAACTTCCTTGCGGGAAAAGACTTTAAGATCGGAAGAGGTAATCAAAACATCTTTAGTATAAACTTTAAGACACTTACGCGTGGAGGATTTCGATACACCCCAGTACACAAGGGCACGACATCTTCCGGCACAAGCTATTTATATACTTTGCCCTCAGAAACATACAGTCAGCAGATGCCCGATTATTTACGTTTTGATTTAGGCCTCAAGTACAGAAGAAATACCCCGCGCTACTCGTGGAGTATTTCGCTAGACATACAGAACATTACAAACAGGCAGAATATAATGAGCTATGAGCCGCAAATCGCTCCTAACAATCAAATAATGCTTGAACCCGAAACCGGCATCGGTATAATTCCGGTTCTGAATTTTAAAATAGAGTTTTAAAACCACAGCGTATGGATAAATCATAATCTTATAATTTCGACAACAATCAAGTAATAGCGATCGGCATTAACATATTATATAAAAAAAGACTAGCGTTGGCTTAAAATCTTGAGAGCAAGTTGGCAAAAATTACACCGTTTAGCTCCGAAATTACATCTACTCTCCTACGATACGCACAAGGAGCCTCATACTCTCTGAGTCTAAAATCAGGTATCAAAAAGTCCAACGTAAAATTGGACTTTCATTTAACTCCTTCAGCCATTTTTTCATCCTGACAAAAACCAGCATGCGCTATACGTGTCTGCTGATAAACACTTCTACATTTCCTGCTTCCGTATACTAAATATACCCTCTCCTGAGACTTTAATGCATCGGTAGCTATACCGACAAAATCTTCCGTAAACATCATTTCATAAATACGTATCAATCCTGACATGCAGTTATATACATCAAATATACTTTTGTTCAGGATCTCTTTTAGGTGATCAAAGAACTATAGATAATCTACCCCGGCTGTATAACCATAATAGCTTTGACTACAACTACTAAAAATTCATGAAAAGATTTACACTTATTAAAAAACACAGTATCGCCCTTTCAGTGGGTCTTATTCTGATACTACTCATCGTGAATGCAACGCTCACTTTTCGCAATAAAATCGTTATAAAAAATGCCGATGTTGAAATGCGTGCATGTGACGAAATTAAAATTCAGTGTGGTCAGCTGGTAGGTGAACTGCTCCACAATCTCGACCTGGGTATACGCGGTTATGCCGTTACCAAAAGTGATACTTTGTTTGGACCAGCCGCTGGTGCGGTAGAAGCCATTGACGATCGGTTCAACAACATAAAGCGCCAACTTGAAGTGCAGGACTACGATATAGCTCCGTTAGAAGAACTGCGCAAGGCTTACCACGATTATGCGGATTTCATTCTTGAAATGAAACATCAGGCAGAAATTGACAGCATCCATACGTTTAGCAAAATGCTTAAACAAAATAAAGGTCAAACGGTGTTTATGCGCTGGGCTGACGTGTGTTTGAAGATCTTTAGTTTTGAAGACGACCGAAAAGCAGCTGCTAAATCAGAATATGAATCTGCCCTAAACAACAATCTGTACCTGCAACTGTTTACATTACTCATCGGGCTCCCTACGCTGGGATACGTTATTTACAAGATTCGAAACGATGCCGGTGAACGACACACGCTACTTCAACAACTGGAAGAAAATAATCGAAAGTATATATTTAACCCCGGCACTCCCCAGGTTCTCAACGATCCGAAGCAAGTGATTCATGACTCTATTGTAAATCTTCAGCAGGCGAGCGTATTTATAGAGAATATATCAGAGGGTAAATATACAGCTGAATGGAGCGGGCTGAATGATAGCAATAAAACGCTAAATGAAACGAACCTTGCCGGCCGACTTAACAACATGCGTGAGCAACTGAAGCTTATGAAACGTGATGAAGAACGCAGGTTGTGGACGAACGAAGGTCTTACCAAATTCTCCGAGACAGTCCGTAATAATCAGAATAATCTGGAGGAACTATCAAACGAAGTGATTCGCTTTATTACCCGATATTTAGGAGCACAGCAAGGCGGGTTATTTGTATTGAGACAGGACGAAAAAAGTTCATACCTGGAGCTTGCAGCGTGTTATGCATACGACCGTAAAAAGTTCGTTGAACGCAGAATAGACATCGGTGTAGGATTAATTGGCCAGACTTACCTGGAGGGAGAAACAACAATACTTACCAGGCTACCACAGGGATATACCTATATAACATCCGGCATGGGAGAAACAACGCCTGGATGCGTAGTGATTGTTCCGATGAAGTATAATGATCAAATAGAAGCGATCATCGAAATCGCCAGTCTTGAAAAATTAGAAGACTACCACATAAGTTTCCTGGAGAAAGCGGGCGAGTTTGTGGCTTCAGCGTTGCAGAGCGCACGTCAAACGGAAAAGATGCAGGAACTTTTGATAACATCACAACGGCAAACCGAAGAGATGCGTGCTACGGAAGAAGAGATGCGTCAGAACTTTGAAGAATTACAGGCTACTCAGGAAGAAATGTTTCGTAAACAGCAAGAGGCAGATCGAAAACAGGAGGAAGAGGCTGAACGCGCGCGGAACCTCGCAGCAGCTAACCAGCGGGCGACCAACATGATTGTTGAAAAACTAAAGGCAGCGGAAGAAGAAATTATAAGATTGAAATCAGCGAGGTAACTATATAGCCATACCCTATATAGCCAGAATCAAATAGCACAGGACTTTTCATTACGGTTTCTGAGACGTTTCAATACCTCCAGGAGCTATATTTTATAGCATCTTTGAACCGAAGTTGAACGACAAGAATTTCGTTTACACGATGAAGAATATCCGGAAAGATAAATATTACATGGAGCAGCAGCCTGGGTCGAACAATGGTTTTTAGGGGTTTATAAACCCATATTGATCCGGCTGCTCATGTAGTACAGCAGTTCATATATACCTTTATAATTAAACTAACTTTTTTCACAGAAATTTAACAAGATAAATGTGCGAGGTATGACTAAACTCGGGAAGGCAGATCATCAGAACCTGTGCAATCTATGCATAGCACAGCGTTACGCTTCCTATGGTAAATACAGGAAATTAAAATGTATAATGCTGCTAATTTCCGTTTTGATATTCTATTCAACGGGAAATGCGCAGCATATTGACAGTCCAGCTCCGAAAGGTTTTGATTCGATACGCGTAAATATACCACACGGAAAGGTTGATACGATAAACTACTATTCCAAAACCGTAGGCATTAAACGCAAGGCTTTGGTATATACTCCTCCGGGATACTCTTCAAAGAAAAAATATCCCGTATTATACCTCCTGCATGGTCTTGCTGGCATCGAAAGCGAATGGGTATACCATGCGCCCCCGCAAATTATTCTCGACAATCTTTATGCTGAAAAGAAGGCGGTACCCATGATAATTGTAATGCCCAATGGAAGGGCTATGAAAAACGACAGACCTATCGGAGATTTCTTTGACAGCGTTAAAGTCAAATCTTTTGCAACTTTCGAGAGAGACCTGCTCGATGATCTTATTCCGTTTATCGAAAAAAGTTATCCGGTTTATAAACAGCATCGCTATAGGGCTATAGCCGGACTATCCATGGGTGGCGGACAAGCGTTGAATTTCGGATTGGGGAACCTTGACAAGTTCGCATATGTGGCGGGCTTTGCTCCTGCCCCAAATACAAAAATCTCCGGAGTACTGGTGCCGGACATTCAAAAAGTACGCAACCTAAAATTACTATGGATATCCTGTGGTATTGATGACGGTTTAATTTGGGTAAGTCAACGAACACATGATTTTCTCGTGAGTAATAACGTGCCACATATATACTATACCGAACCTGGCGGACACGACTTCAAGGTATGGAGAAATGATCTGTATATCTTCTCGCAATTATTATTTAAACCAGTTACCAAAGCTACCTACGACCAACTCAATAAACCTTCCCGGTAAACTATTAAACTTTTAATTTATATAGCAATCTATTACGACTGATCAGCGTGTAGCAGCAATTGTGATAATATTTTATTTGCTGCACGATATGAGTTACTAAAGACTATACTGGTATAGCAATACAGAACGCATCGCTTACACGCAATTCTGCAGGTATGCAGATCAGCATCCATTGTATCGAACGCGTTGTCCTCCATGGCCTGAATGATCTTTTTACAGGCAACGGCACAACCCAGCACCGCGTTCCATTTACGGATTGACCTTGTGTCGCGTGCACATTTCAATCGCAATATATCCTTTTGCAACAACTCCAGGCATTCATTGAGTACAATAAACAGTGATTGAGATTGAGGCTGTAGTCTATTAAGATCCATAAAGTATATATTTCAAAGTTTGTATTGAGAATAAAACTAGACTTACCATTTAATCAGATACGTACAACTATCTCCTCCGTGTAATCTCGTTGGCTTTCTTAAGTTGAGCAGAACACTATAGTTAACCGAATCTTTTGGTTTAAATCGCTTCAGCATGGCCGTAATAATGCCGCGATCAAATTCACTGGGATAGGGTGTAGTACAAATCATTTTTGCAAGTCTTGCCTTTGAGTCAAATCTGATTAAGTCATAATATCCTATTTCACCACCGCGGTGGTTCATTGCATAGGCAATATCAATTGCACGCAACGCTTTTTCAAGAGAGTCTATCTGTGGTGAGAAGATTGCATATTCCGGAATTCCTTTCCCTATATCAAACAGAATGTTAGATCCGGAAACAATGGAAATTTCTTCAAAAGCTTTCAAACATTGCTGCTGGCTATACCAACTGTTAAGTTCTATACTGTCTATACCATATTTACTCAGAATATGAAGACGATATTCTTTTCCGGAAGGTGTTGCATTAACCAGTGTAAATATAAATTGCCCCAACACCTCAACGTTTTGCTCAAAGGGAACAAATTGCGCCATTATTACTTATCAGGTTTCCTTATAGGCAAGTATACTTCAAGATAACGCTGCATGCGCTTAAAGAGACGAGACAAAAATGTAGTCAATATTCACTATACGTTATATGCATCATCACATTATTAAAAAAGACTGGTGCATCAAAAGTCTAAAGATGTATATAAACGTTACCGTCCTTGCACGCGTCATCAAATATCTCCAATAGGTAATCTTATAGTCTCATGAATAAATTATTTCGGCAAGACCTATAATTAATTACACATATAGAATGGGGCGCAATGAAACTTCATCACGAACCCCAAACTATCCGGCCGTCTTATTGGATTTGTTTTAACGATCCGGCAAAACCACCACGTCTCAGCAGTGCAACATTTGGTTGCGTAAATTCCTGGTATATCTGAACATCGTTCGACAGTATCGTTGATATATACTTCAACAGCTAGGAGTTCAACCACTCTTTGGCACTTGTTTCATCAATGAAATACTGCCGCTGAATTTTTCTAACGGAATCGCCTGCGTGCACTACGGCCATCGAGGCTTTACCAAATATATCTACAGGAACAACATAGGCTATTCGACTAACCCCTGCGTCCAAGAGTTTTTTATACCAGATATCGCGAAGGTACTCTTCGGCTCCTGACGGATAAATTTTAACGCGCTGGAGGTTTATAATGCATTTACTCAAGTTGTGAAACAGCAGCATTTCGTAAACGTGATCAGTGATACTGACTACTTCATCATAGCTAAAAAATCCATCGCATTTCAAATCAATATATGCTTGCTCCGGAACATAGTTAGCATATGCGTTCTCTGTAATATGGCTTCTCATGTCGTAACTATTTAATTCTTTCAGACATTTTAAATCTCCCCGATGCCATTACTTCATTTGTATCTTAAACACGATAGCAATATCATTCGACACAAACTTTGGCTTTTCAATTATTAACTTATCGGCATACTGTTTCCATGAAAGTCTTTCTTTACTTCCAAGCATTTCAATGTGCCTGATCCTGGCTTTATCTTTACGCAATGACTTGATCATTATCTTATCGGGTGGATTTCCCATTACCGTGGCATACAGTATATCGCCCTTTTTATTGAAGCGGATATCGCTGGCGGTCAATTTTACTTTCCCTTCATTAAAGCCCTGAGCATTTACCGGGTTGGAGGCCTCGATCGAAGGTCCCTCACCAAATGTATGCCATGGACGTGTATCAAATATACTTTCACTATTTACGTTCATCCATGCAGCAATACCTTCGAGTATGGCTACCTCCTTATCATCTATTGATCCATCGCCACGAACCGGTATATTCAGAAGCAGGTTTCCATTCTTACTTACTATATCCACCAACATATGAACAACCTCTCTGGCAGATTTATACTGTCCATTTTCATAGATAGACCTTTTGTAATGCCAATCTCCTATACAGGTACAGGTTTGCCAGGCAAGCGGTTGAATTTGCTCGGGAGCTCCACGCTCTACATCCCACACCATACATTTCTTTTGTTCATCATTCAGCACTTTACCGAATAGCACACCTTCAAGCTTGCCCTGGTGTGTTGATATATTATGGTTATAATAATATGCTGCAATTTTCAACCCTACATCACTTACCGGATATAGTGGAAGCACGGTGTCATCGAAGTACAGGAGATCAGGATTAAACTGATCGATAAGATCAATTGTTCTCTTATAAAACTTATCACAGTATTCGGCAGAGGGAATGGATGCGCCATTGTCCCAACTCCATTGATTCCACAGGGAGTATATATTTTCGCTTCCTTTACTCAGCGGATGATTTTGTGCATAGAGCTCCTGCGGGTCTAGTCCCTCCCACCATGTTCCTTTACCTTCGTTTTTGGTAATGTTGCCATCGTAGGGAACTCCGGCAAGGGGGCCATTCTTATCAGCGCGTTGTGATGTCTCTAACCATGTCCATGTATGTGACGCATGAACGCTGAGGCCAAAGGGAAGATTATTATTCCTGGCAGCGCGCGCCCAACCTGCTACTATATCTTTCTTCGGACCAACGCTTACCGTATTCCATGATTGATATTTGCTATTCCACAGATCAAGATTATCGTGATGGTTTGCCATAGCGAAAAAATACTGAGCACCGGTGCGTTTGTAGAGCGCTACCAGTTTTTCCGGATCCCAGTTTTGTGCTTTCCAATCGTTGATAACTTCTTTGAAGCCAACTTTGGATGGATGCCCGTAGTTAGCAACATGCCATTTATAGGCTTCATTACCTTCATCATACATAAACCGCGCGTACCAATCACCTTGTTCCGGTTGACACTGCGGGCCCCAGTGTGCCCAGATTCCGAACTTTGCATTGCGAAACCATTCAGGAGCCTGGTATTCTTTTAACGATTGCCAGGTCGGTTCGAATTTGCCTGCCGTATTTACCGGATTAGGCTGGCAAAATGATGTCTGATCAAATCCAAAGACAATTATCGCAAATAAAATTATTGAGACAGTTTTCATTACAGTATATATAGTATGTTTTTAAAAAGGCTGCATCTAGTAAAATATAGTGCAACGTTTACTGCACAGGATCTTCTCCACGGTGTTATCAAACTCAAACTATTTTTAATATTACATACATACGTTTTATACACACTGACAGCGTGACTACAAAGTTTCTCGAAACTAACCGTCTTGTCTAATGAAAGAAGCCCGCAGGTTTATATTCATTTCATATATACTCTGCAGGCACTTCACTATGGCGTAATAAATCGCTATGGTTTGACTTTCCTAAAAGCTATAGCTATACCTTTGCTAAAATTTATTTAGCGCCAGCATGAATAGCATCAATGGTACGCCGATCTTTTACCGTAAGGTTTGTTCTATCCAGCGCAACGCCTATATCCCACCAAAACGGAATCATACCATTTTGCCTTGCCTGTTTAGTTGATAGCGTTATCCAGTAGTCCACAGAATTGTTATGCGTTACCAGATCTTTCGGTTCGTGGTTACTCCCATCCCTTCGGTATGCACCATATTCACCAATCAGTACCGGTATACCTTTATCAACAAATGCTTCTTTAACCATCTTGAAGTGACTAAGCAGTGCGGCCTCATTTCCCCATTCCCAGGTTTCTAAGAAATTGCGATCAGGCTCGATGGAAGACTGATAGTCTTTACCCCAGTAGTAAGCCATTTTACCCCAGTCCGCATCCTCAGGCATAATACAAAACTGTGAAGGTGTGTAGTTATGCACTTCAACCATCAGGCGATTTGGTGTCGGGTCCTTCGGAAGCGTGCTCATCAATTGGGGGGTCAAAACCATGTTTGTACCAGGTCCTTGAAGAACAAGTACACGGTAACTGTTTTTTCCACCGGTAGATCGAACAGCGTCAATAAACGTCTGGTGAAATTGCGCTAATACTTTCGTTTCCGCAGCATTTCCAGCATCCGGTTCGTTGGCGCTGGCAAACATCAAATGCTCATCGAAATCACGCATAGCGGTAGCAATCTGCTCCCAGAATGCTCTTTGTTTAGCATCGATCGAATCCTGCTTTACCGGGGTGATGTTTTTTATACCCTTTTCTAACCATCCACCATCCCAATGGATATTCAGCAACACGTATATATCGTTGCTTACACAATAGCCTACCACTTCTTTCACACGGTTCATCCAATTCTGATCAATATGTGCAGTCGAATCAACGTCCACATGATGCCAATCCCACGCACAGGGAATGCGGATGGCATTAAATCCACTCGCCTTTACAAACTTCACATAGTCTTCGGTAATCACAGGACTGCCCCAGCCCGTCTCTCCTCCAGGAGCTTCAAAGGTGTTCCCTATATTCCAACCCAATTTCATTTTAGCCGCAAGTTCAACTGCATTACTGCTCATACCTGTTGCATCGGGTGCTTTTGGTGAAGTATTATAGGATGGATATATAGTCGGAGACTGTGAAACATTGATACGTCTTCTCTGACCGTTGTTTGAATCAACTACCACTACCGTAGAACGCCTATTACCCGTAGCATTTTTACTGGCAATAATTTGAATGCTGGCACTACCGCTGTTACCGGTCACCTGGCTTACCTGCAGCCATGCATCAGCAGCATTTTGAATAGTCCAGCTATCGTTAGTGACGATAGAGAACTCCGATGTATCCCCTTCACCGTTGAGCGAGATCTCCAGTGGAGTTACCGTTAGCTCTGGTGTTACATCATCCTTTTTACAGGAAGCAAAAAAAATAATCGTCATCAGTAATACTGAGACATTTAAAAAGCTGGTAATCTTCATTGATT
>DJFR01000183.1:10086-11091 GCA_002432545.1 Flammeovirgaceae bacterium UBA5867
TGCTATAGGAATACTGGCTTTATCTTTTCACGACTCTGAAGTTATCGAAGGCAGCTTCAATGCTTGTAGTTGTCTTCGTGCCGTAGTTATGCAGATAAAGAGTCAGATATGTTTTTCCGGTAGCAATGTTGAGTAAATCTGAAACTTTTGTTATCGGATCACCTTTACCGTCACCAAGGGTAGCATCCTTCTTGCGGAATGACGACAACGGAATTGTCACCGTTTGCCATCCTTCGGTAGCGAAATCCATCGACTCTTTCGCTGATATTTTCCAGGGTTCGTATAGTGCTAAATAGTCAGCTTTGTCAGTCCTGATACAAAGCGTACCTCCATTCCAGGTCTTTTTAACATAGATCTCAAATTTGAAGGCCCACTTGTCTCCTGAATCGTTAAGATTTGCTGATGGCACCCATGCATATTCGCCCAGACGAATGGCGTTACCATCGCTACCTTCACCGGCCTTTAGCGCAACACTTTTATATGTGAAGTACTGCCCGGTTCCAACACCGTATTCAGCATTATAGGAAGGCCAACCTGTTGTGTTCGGGTCCGAGCTCCAAAGATCTACAGAGCCTCCCCACCATTGCCATCCGAAATAATCACCCCACTCCAGAGTGCCTAAAATGCCTACGCCACCGGCATTTATCGAGGCTATATCGTTTACTTTGAATGCTGTGGTAAACATTCCTCCTGGTGTTACGATCGTTACTGGGCCAGCTCCCGTTAGCTTCGGTGCAATAAACTTTACTGAATCACCACCTTCGGATTCTTCAAAGGAAGAAATTGTAACACCGGCAAACGTTATACTTTCAACACTAACAAAATTATATCCGTAGAGATATACCGCTTCGCCTTCCGCAGGAATCTCGTGCGAAACGTTGGTAATTATAGGAGGGCCAACGATCCGTATTGAAAAGTTTCCAGTTCCGATTCTTGTTGTATAGCTGATCGTATTGACGAGTGAAGCATCGCCACCGGATAAATTTGCAGGCACTTGTACAATGG
>DJFR01000209.1 GCA_002432545.1 Flammeovirgaceae bacterium UBA5867
AACCTTAGTGAAAACACGTATATCGAGTGTTCTGATTTTAACTTTTATTTTTTGCAGTACTGCTTTTTCGCAAGTACTTGTTGGACCTGTAGCGGGTGCAAACTTTTCGTGGACCTCTTTTAGTGACAAGGATCTCAAAGACGAATACAACGTATCACCTGTATTCGGGTATCACGTAGGTGGACACCTTGCGTTTAAGGANNTCATTTACTCAACCAAAGGAAAGAATCTGAAAAGTGAAGCGGGTGACCTTTCATTAAAACTTCGTTATAAGTATATCGAGATGCCCATTGTATATACTGCTTATTTTAAAGGGCACATCGGTCAAAAAGAATTCAAATATTCATTGGGGGTAGGTCCTAATGTGAGCTACTGGTTAGGAGGTAAAGGAACATTTGAAAATGCAGACACGCATGAATTTCATAACGGGCCGTCAGGAATTATACCGGTAGATATAGTTTTTGGTAAAGATCCCGGCACGGCTACTGAAAATGAAATGGTGATACAGCGTCCTAACCGCGTACAGTTCGGACTAAATTTTACAGCAGGTTTTCTGTTTGAGCCCGTGCGCTATCGTGAAGTTGTATTGACACTTCGTTATGAGCTAGGACATACCTACCTGAGTCGTGAGAGCGATGGTGTATTCAGCTCTACATTTCCTTCGTTCAGTGAATCGCAGAAGATCAGGAACCAGGGATTCCGTATATCACTCGCATACCTTATCGATCTGAAAGTTGAAGAGCGTAAGCGCGGTAAGAGTACGATCGATAGAAGAAGACCTAAGTAACAACGGTCACCAGATCACATCTCCATCACTATATATATACTTTAGAAGTCAAGCTTCTGTTGGCTGATGCTTTGCTCGTATAGATGTAGCATGATGCCGTCTTTCAAACCAACTTCCGGTACAAGTATACTGGCTGCATGTGCCCATTCCATTACCTGCAGGTAAATATGGCTGGCCGGTATAATTACATCGGCACGATCGGGGTTCATTTGTAATTTATAGATACGCTCTTCGAGAGAGTAACCTTCAACCATGTCGCGTATCTGCTTTACTTTTTTAACAGACATGATGCTGCCGGGTTTTAGTTTGGCCAGTTCAAATATCTTGCTGATGTTACCACCGGTACCAACTGCTGTTACCTTGCCGTAACTTTTCTTTACGTGTTCTTTGATCCAGCGCTCCATATCCTCCCACATAATAGGAGAGTCTATTTGTTCGAGTACACGTACTGAACCGATCTTGAACGAACGCGTTTTGATTTTTTTACCCGCTGCATATAAATTCAATTCGGTGCTACCACCGCCAACATCAATGTGCAGATAAGTGCTGTCAGAAAGGTAAGAGCTTATTGCGCGGTTGATCAGTTCAGCTTCACGATTACCATCAATCACATGAATGGTGATGCCCAATTCTTCTTTTACCTGGTTAGCGAGTTCGATACCATTATCCGATTCGCGCATGGCCGAAGTAGCGCAAAACATATAGTCATCCACTTCATATAGTTCCAGCAGTAATTTATAAGCCGTCATCAATTTCTTGAACTTGGCGATGCTGGTATTGCTGATGCGGTTTGTCGTAAACACATCGTGACCTAATCGTAAAGGAAAGCGAACGTATTCCAACTTTTTGAAGACAGGTTGTGTCTGATCATTAGCCAGCACGGTAGAGACCTGAAAGCGTATAGCGTTAGAACCGATGTCAATGGCAGCTAGTTTCATGCGTTGGGTGTGTTGTTGAAATAATGGTGTTGAATGAAATTGTGGTTCATTGGTGAACCAGGGGTGAGGCAGCGAGCATGTATACTACAACTAAAAATCATATCCGCTATAAGGTGGTTTAACGGCACAAAGATCATTAAATCATTTATTTTGATCGTCTTCTGCAAAGTTAAATTTTAATAAACGTTTGTGCTTATGATAAAACGCAGTATTGTACTGTATATGGTACCGGTATTTCTGTTGTTGGTACTCTCAGGTTGCTGGGTCGATGAGCATCGATACAGCGAGCCGGTGGAGGGATATCGACCGGTATATGGAGTCTTGCAGGCACNNAGACATTGTGTTGGCGGATGCACGAACGGTGAACAACCCGGGGAAGATCTATGTATATGGACGCTTTCTGTTGGTGAACGAAATAAATGAAGGTATACATGTATTCGATAATACCGATCCGGAGAGTCCGAAGGCTGTAGGCTTTGTACAACTGCTGGGAAACACTGATATGGCTATACGAAATGATATCCTGTATGCGGATCATATGGGAAACCTCGTGGCATTGGAAGTACATGATTTCGAAAAACTTACCAATGTCGGTATGCTGCCCTTGCAGGATTGGAGTCTTGGTATTCCGCCACCGGCCGGTTCGTACTTTGAATGTGTTAACCCGGAAAAGGGTATTGTAGTTGGGTGGAAAAAAGCAACGCTAAAAAAGCTGGACTGCTATGCGAACTATTAAATTACTATACTTCCTGGTATTGGTTTGCATCGCGGCTGCATGCGAATCAGATTCTGCAAGCGAACTTAATAATTCGCAAGGCACCGGTGGTTCTATGACCCGTTTCGCGATCAGTAACGGGTACATGTATATCGCCAACCAGAATACGATTTCAGTATTTGATATACGGAACAATACATTTGAAAAAATAAACATGATTTCCACGACTGGCGGTCTTGAAACGATCGTAGCAAGAGGCGAATATTTATACCTCGGTGCTACCGATGCCATGTATATCTATAGTATAACCGATCCGGTTGAGCCAACATTTATATTCCGATATGCACATATAGTTTCATGCGATCCGGTGGTAGTACAGGGTAATCGTGCCTTTGTTACGTTGCGTTCAGGCAGTGCCTGCAATCGCGGAGCCAATGCGCTGGAGATCATCGATATCACCAATAAAAATAACCCCTCCCTGATCGCCAACTATCCCATGCTGTCACCACATGGTTTGGGAGTTGACGGCAATTTACTCTTCATCTGTGAAGGGGAACATGGTCTCAAAGTATTCGACATCCAGAACGAACAATCTATACAATTGAAGCACCATATTGAAAATATACATGCGTATGATGTAATACCCCTCAATGGTATATTATTGTTAACCGGAGAAGATGGCGTATTCCAATATCGGTATGATTCAGAGAAAGGTGATCTCGTGCTGCTTAGTAAAATTCCGGTAAAACGAACTGAGGAGTAAGNNGGTTTATGGTATAGTAAGTATATATAGCTTCTCATTGCGCGAAACACTTTTAACGAATAACTTTTAACGATTAACGGTTAACAATTAACGACTAACAATTAACGGATAACGCCTAACGCCCAAAATGCTACGCACAACGCTATGCCTGCTACTGCTACTCACATGCAGACTAGAAGTAGCCGCCCAGGATTCCCTTCGCCACAACAAGCTCGTACCTCGGCATGCACTTAAATTCAGTCCATTTCATCTTATTAACTTTTATCCTACACTCGAGTTTTCGTACGAGCAGAGAATTACACGCACGTTTACGGCACAGGTCGAGTATGGCTATGTATTGGACTATAACCAGGATGATGAATCGTACCGCGACAAGCGTGGGTATAAAATGAAACTTGAAGTAAGAAAGTATTTTGCTCCGGTTATATACAGGCGTCTGATATTTTATGGCGCTGCCGAATACTACTGGAATAATATTGACTTCGACAGGAGATATAGTCAGCAGGAGTGTTTCGGTACCGACTGTGAGCATACCATTGTACGATACCAGTATTACCCGGTGCAGTATAATGAACAAGGCTTCAGTGTGAAGTTTGGTTTGATGAAATATTTTTTCTCCCATTTTTTTATGGATGTAAATTCCGGATGGACGATACGATTTGTTGATTATGATGTGATAAGGCCAAACGGTATAACTGCTTTTCCGGAAGGAGAGGAAGATGAT
>DJFR01000263.1 GCA_002432545.1 Flammeovirgaceae bacterium UBA5867
TCTTCTTGCAAGTAGCTGTAAAAAGTCCTGCTCTATCCGTACTTTCTCCTGAAATATACTCTTGCTGCGGGGCAATTTTGTATCGGTAAGCTGAAACAAATTCAGCAGCGAATAACAAAATTTAAATGATTAACAGTATGGAATACCGGCAGTTAGGAAACGCAGGATTGAGAGTTCCTGTATTAAGTTTAGGAACAGGTACTTTTGGAGGTACAAATGATTTTTTTAAGAAGTGGGGCGAGACCGATGTGAACGAAGCAACACGTCTCATCGATATATGTCTCGAACGGGGTGTCAATTTCTTCGATACCGCTAATGTATATTCGTTCGGAGCCTCTGAACAAATTTTAGGAGCAGCACTGAAAGGTAAGAGGAGTGAAGCGCTGATTTCAACCAAGGCGGGCTTTACGATGGGCAACAACACAAATGATAGTGGAGCATCGCGTTTTCATTTGATTCGTGAAGTAGAAGCAAGTCTCAAACGCCTGGGCACCGACTATATAGATGTATACTTCATTCATGCATTCGATCCGCTCACGTCCGTAGAAGAAACACTTGCTGCGTTGGATCATCTTGTCAAGAGCGGTAAAGTGCGCTACATAGGCTGCTCGAATTTCACTGCGTGGCAGGTTATGAAATCGCTGGCGACATCGGAGAAATATGGACTTGCTAAATATATAGTATACCAGGGATACTATTCGTTGATTGGCCGGGAGTATGAATGGGAGTTGATGCCCATGGCAAAAGATCAAAATATAGGTTTGATGGTATGGAGCGCGCTCGGCTGGGGACGTTTAACCGGTAAGATTCGCCCCGGTCAACCGTTGGGAGAGGGGCGTATCAAGTCCGGAGGAGCAGCAGGCGGTCCTGAAGTAACAGACGAATATTTATTCAAGGTGATTAACGCACTGGATGAAGTGGCTGCTGAAACCGGTAAAAATATACCACAGGTAGCCATCAACTGGTTACTGCAACGCCCTACCGTAAGCAACGTAGTGATTGGAGCACGCAACGAAAAGCAACTCATCGAAAACCTGGATGCAGTAGGATGGAACCTCACGAAAGAGCAAGTCTCAAAACTTGAAGCAGCCAGCGACCAAAAGAAAATATACCCGCACTGGGTAGGCATGCGCTAAAATAAAGAACCGTCATTTCGAGCTAGTTCGAAGTGACGGTATATATTTACGAAATACCAATCTTTTCCCTCAACTCAATAAACCTTGGGTCATCACGCAGCCCTGCAAAAACAGGATATTCGAGGAATAAATCAACCGGGGCTACGCGTTTCTCAACGCATCGTGATATGTGATAAAATACTTTATCGATGTTACCTAAGGCATACCATATACCGACAAGATCAGGATCCAGTACCAGGTTTGGATCTTCCGCTTGTCGTTGCTCGATCTTGCGAATGCATTCCAGTGCTTCAGCCTTGTGTCCAAGTCTGGCGTAAGCATAACCAACGCCCATTAGTCCCTTCAACGGGTGGTTCGTCAGACGATGTACTTCTTTAAATAATTCCAATGCGCCTTCCCAATTCCCCTTCATGCCGGTGCCCCATGCTTTCATCTCCACACTTGCGCGCATCTGCGGATCCATTTCCAGTAATTTATCTGCCTGACGGATCGCATCATCATAACGTTCAGCAAATATATACATGTTACCAAGCGCCTGACTGATGGTTGGTGATAATGGATCGAGCTTGACAGCTTTCTCCATCAGTTCAACCGCTTTATCTTTTTGTCCTTTCCGTATATAGTATAGCGCGAGTAATTCATACGCAGCTGTGGCACCCGGATTTAAATGTATAGCCCGTTGCAGCGCTTCATACGCTTCTTGCCATTTCCAATCATAGAGTAAGTATACACCGCCTTTTGCAATGTGTCCTTCAGCAACAGTGCTGTCCAATTGCAACGCCTTGTCAGCATAGCGGTGTGCAAAATCAAAAGCAGTATGCGGTAACATTTGTCCACTTGAACCAAGGCTGCTATATGCTCCGGCCATCATCGCATAGGCCAATGCATAGTCAGGGTCAAGTTCTATAGCGCGTTCATAACACTCTATCGCTTTGCGTGTATCGGCAGGTGTTACTTTATTCCAGTAATGAAGTCCTTTCAGGTAAGCGGTATAAGCTTCTGTATTACGTGCAGGCGGTGACTTTACCAGGTGTATAGCCTGTGGTGGTGACATCAGATTTTCACGAAGCTTGTTCGCAATGATTGTACTGATCTCATCCTGTACTTCAAATATATCCGTCAGGTTCCGGTCATAATTTTCACTCCACAAATGATAGCCATCAGCAGCGTTAATGAGCTGTGCTGTGATGCGAACGCGATTGCCTGCCTTGCGCACACTGCCTTCCAGTACTTTATCAACGTTCAGTTGAATACCAATATCCCGGATGTCCACATTCTTGCCCTTAAACGCAAAGGCCGATGTACGCGATGTCACCTGCAGGCCGTCTACTTTGGTAAGCGCATTCAGCAGTTCTTCCGTAATGCCATCACTGAAGTATTCATTTTCAGGATCAGCACTCATATTCACAAAAGGCAGCACCGCAAGCCGGTTTACAGGCTGCTTTGTTTTTCCCTGCAGCTCGGCTCGGTCCGGCACAACGATACCGCTATTCGCAATAGCATACACACGAACCGGTTGCTTCACATTTTTCATTTCAAAATAACCGAGCTCACGCCACTGTATAGCAGCCTGGTTCTTGATCTCATCCAGTACTTTCTCCGAAATAAGTATACTGCCGGGTGCAGCTAGCGACTCAATGCGTGAAGCCAGGTTAACGCCATCACCGTAGATGGCTTCATCTTCAATAATAACATCACCGGTGTGAATGCCGATGCGAAGATCAACCTTCAGGTCGCGCTGCAGCTCATGCTGAATATCAATGGCACACATCACACTATTAATTGCACTGCTGAAAATGCTCAGCGAGCCATCGCCATAATATTGGATAGTCTTACCGTTGTGTTTCGCAATCATCACCTCCAGTACATCCTTCAGTCGCTTACGCTTGGCACGGGCGAGTTGTTCATTCTCCTGCATCAGTGCAGTATAGCCGGTCATGTCTGCAAAAAGTATAGCTGCCAGTTGTCGCATAAGCGTAAAAATAGCACGACCAATGGTATTAGGCTAATGCAAATGCATCTATTCCTCCAAATGAAAAAAGAGTATCCGTTAGGGGATACTCTTTCGTAAAAGATGCGGATAAAGCTCAGTCCTACTTGTAATTCAGCGATACATTGCCATCGGAAGTAAGGCTTACCGGTATACCACCGCCATTAACCTTGCCGTGAATATATTTTTCTTCGGAGGTGCCGCTAAAATTAGTGAGAGCAACATCCAGCGATTCTCCTTTAATGTCGAGGTCCAGCCCCAGGCGGTCGGGAATCGTGATCGATATATTACCATCGCTTGTTCGAACAGCCAGTGACTTTTTAAGTTCGAGTATATTCCCGCGAATGTTACCATCCGAAGACGAAGCTTTTACAGAACCTGATACATCTGAAAACGAAATGTCCCCATCGGAAGTGCTGATGGCAATATCGCCGGTTACATGAGACAATACTATATTTCCATCGCTTGTTACAGATTGTGTGTTGCCTTTAATGTCTTCAGCAACAATGTTACCATCGCTTGTTCTTGCTTCCACCGTACCGGCTATCTGTTTCACACTAATGTTACCGTCCGATGTGCGACCAACAACATCACCGCCAACAGAAGAGATCGCTATATTTCCATCGCTTGTTTTGCATTGCTGATTCAACGCCAGCCCGGTGAGTGAGACATTACCATCTGACGTAATCAGGTCGCACGAGGTTTCTTTGGGTACGGTAATTTTAAAACTAACCTGCATGTGATCTTTCCAGTTGAACCCATTCACCTTGGGATATTCAACGTTTATGTCAAGACTGTTGCCGGTATGCACTACTGTTACCTTTAATTCTTTTTCAAGTTCCTTGCGGCTGATCTGGAGTATTTTGTTGTTGCGTCTTACAATATATAGTACCTCTGCTTTTTTAGTAGTTCCGGGTGATACTTCAATGTTACCATCGGATGATGATATTTTCATTTTCGCAGGCGTTGCGAGATCATACGATTCTTTAAAAGAGTACTCACCGTTTTGCGACCAGCTCAACGAGATGGATAACATAAAACAGATTAATAGGGAAACTGTGGTTTTCATGATGCGTGGGGTTTATCGGTTATTCAGATATAACTATATAATGACTCATATCGCTACACGAAGGTTGCATCGAACCGGATGATTTATTTTTAAATGCTTGTTTTACAAAAACTATTTTACATACATTTACGTAATTAATCATTGTATGAAGGGAACAAACCTGGGAGAGTTCGAGGAGATTGTATTGCTCACCATTGCCGCACTGGTGAATGATGCCTACAGTGTTGCTATATGCGATGAGCTCGGGAAAAATACCGGGCGTTCGGTAAAGCTCGGTGTAGTACATGCTGTGCTAAACCGGCTGGAGGAAAAGGGTTTGTTAAAGAGTAAACTTGGTGAAGCAACGAGTGCACGCGGTGGAAAACGAAAGCGTTTTTATTCGGTAACAAGCAGTGGCAAGGCAGCACTGTTAAAGGCAAGAGAGATGCGCGAACAACTCTGGAACCGTATACCGGATTTCATTTTAAAAGGTGCATCATGAAAGCTTCACAACCTGCTCCTCCGAAATGGGCCGAACGTTTTCTCTGCTGGTATTGTCGCCCGGCTATACTGGAAGACCTGCAAGGTGATCTGTATGAATATTTTGAGCGCAATGTGAAAGCGAAAGGAGTGAAGCGTGCGCGGATCATCTATATACTGGATGTCATGAAGTTCTTTCGAATTTATACCGTACGTAAACCTGAATTCATCAACCTCTTAATTCATTGGATTATGATTGGCAGCTATATCAAAACATCGGGGCGCAGCATTGTGCGCAATAAACTTTTTTCAACCATCAACATTGTCGGACTGGCTATTAGTATGTCCGTTGGATTACTGGTGCTTGCGCTCATATCAGATTTTCATTCGTATGATAACTTCCACGAAAACAAAAGCAGGATATATAGGGTAAACACAACTCAACAGAATAGCGACAATTCTTCAATTAATCTTGCTACATCATCGGTGCGTGCCGGCAAGCGAATTAAAGAATCTGTTACCGGTGTTGAGAAAGTTACGCTGTTGCGTAGAGGATTCGGTGGCGATGCAAAGGTAGGCGAAGCTGTAATTCCACTGTCGGGGTTGTGGGCCGATGAAACGTTTTTATCCATATTTACTTTCCCGGTAATAGAAGGCAATGCAGCTACAGCATTGAAAGATCCGCATTCAATTGTGCTCACCGAAACTTCAGCGCGAAAAATATTTGGTTCCCGGAATGCGTTGGGGCAGTCCATAAAATTTGATACGACAAATTATGTTGTGACCGCTGTAATGAAAGATATACCCAAGCTTTCGCATATGTACTTTGATGCGCTGGTATCTTTCTCCACGGTTGACCTTGCCAAGCCTGATCTCGATGGAGACTTCATGTCGTGGCAAAATATATACTCGAATTACACCTATATACTTTTGCCGGAACATGGAGATGTGCAAACCGTACAGGCGAGCATTGATAAGATCAGCGCTGCAGAAAACAAGGTGCAGGAAGGCCAGCCTATTGATTTGAAGATACAGCCCCTGAAGGACATTCCGCTGAACGCAAAACTTGGCAACCCGATCGGGCCCTCGATGAACGGTATTGCCCTGTGGATACTGGGCGGGCTGGCACTCGTAATTATACTGTCGGCTTGCTTTAATTATACCAACCTTTCCATCGCACGCTCTTTGAGGCGCTCGCGTGAAATCGGTATTCGCAAAGTGATGGGTGCACGCAAGCTGCATGTACTCGCGCAGTTTGTAGTGGAAGCCGTGATTATAGCACTGCTGGCGGTTATACTGTCGTTTACCCTATTTATGTTGCTGCGTGCAGATTTTCTTTCGATGTCACCGATGCTGCAAAACCTGTTGTCGCTGGAGCTTTCGCCACGGCTTATTCTCTGGTTCATTTTGCTGGCTATTACGGTAGGGCTACTGGCCGGTATACTGCCTGCGCTTTTCTTCGCACGGGTAAATATTATAAAAGTCTTAAAGGACATATCGTCCATGCAGGTGTTCAGGCATATAAACATGCGCAAAGCATTGGTTGTGGTTCAATACACCTTCTCGCTGGTGTTCATAACGACCACCATCATCGGCTATAACCAGTATAAAGGAATGATTTCGTACGATCTTGGATTTACCACCGAGAATATAGTGAACATTAAACTGAATGGTGTGAAAGGAGATTTGCTCGCAAAGGAATTAAAGGAGTTACCCGAAGTAACCGACATGTCGCGATCCTTAATGGTTACCAGTCTTGGTAGTATACATGGTATGCAGGTGAAGTATAAAGACGATTCTGCCGGAGTGTGGCTGAACCTGATTGATGAAAACTATTTGCCCCTGCACCAGCATAAGTTTGTGGCAGGCCGAAATATACATGCTATAGCTGACAGTGCTAAAGAATCGGAGGTGATTGTAAACGAGCAACTGCTCAAGCGTTTTAATATAGCGAAAGGTGATCCTGAAAAAGCAGTAGGCGAAGAACTATTGGTTGATAACATGAGATTGACGATTGTAGGTGTTGTAAAGGATTTTCACTATGGAACACTGTTGCGTTCTATCGAGCCATTGATTATGCGCTATGCACACATTCAAGACTACGGCAATATCAATTTGCGTGTGCAGACGAATGACTGGCCTGCCACCTTTGCCAAGATCAACGCAATATGGCAGAAGGTTGATAAGGTACATCCGCTGGAAGCAAGGTTTTACAGCGACCAGATACAGGAAGCTTATAATCAGTTTTCGGTTATGGTAAAGATCTTCGGATTCCTGGCGTTTCTGGCTGTATGCATCGCGTCCATGGGTCTGTTAGGCATGGTTGTATTCTCTACGGAGACACGCCTCAAAGAGGTAAGCATCCGTAAGGTGTTGGGGGCAAGTGAAGTGCGACTGGTATACCTGCTCAGCAAGGGATTTATTATACTGCTGGTGATTGCTGCCTGTATAGCATTGCCGGCTACCTATTTCTTTTTCGATAAAGTGGTGCTTGTAAAGTTTATGTATCACGAGCCGATGCGCATCAGTGAGCTGGCGTGGGGATTCTTCATCGTGATGCTGCTGGCATTGATTATGATCGGCTCACAAACGTTACGTGCAGCGCGAAGCAATCCCGCGGAAGTGCTGAAGAACGAGTAGCCTTACCGTTGTGCAGACTGCTGAATACGCGTAATCTTTTCGTGAATACGTTTCAACTGGTGGATGTGCCGTTGCGTATGGTACAGTACAAAAGACAGGAACTCCAACCGGGTCATGTCGCCCAGTACTTCGTGCGTACACACTTCCGCCAGGTTTAACGTGCTCGCTGCTGTCGATAAACGAGCTCGTGTTTCTTTCAATGTAGCAATAAGTTCTTCCTTGCTGAAGATTCGATTGTCAGGAACAACCATGTCAGGAGATTTCATCTTCAGATCAAAATTCAGAAATATACCTTTCAGCTCCGGAGTTTTTTCATCGGCAGCACGTTCTGCCGGAGTTCCATGGGCGCAGATCGATGCTATAACAGAAGCATCAGATTTACCCAGGTGGTTTGCTACCTGCGCTGCTGTCCAGCTATTTTCAAACGGAACGAGGTTAACCTGTTCCTGGTCGAACGAGGCGATCATCAACAAGAGCTCGGTTGTAACCGTGTCCAACTCTTCCTGTATTTTCAGTTTCATAGCTTTAGTTTTTTGGGTGAATGAAATTCAGA
Organism: Flammeovirgaceae bacterium UBA5867; assembly: GCA_002432545.1. Taxonomy (GTDB): domain Bacteria; phylum Bacteroidota; class Bacteroidia; order Cytophagales; family Cyclobacteriaceae; genus Ohtaekwangia. Next base: position 7,848 of record DJFR01000263.1, read on the forward strand.
TATATAGTCTGAACAGAAAACTTGATGTCTTGAATCTTCCCTTCAGCACTGATACAAACCTACAGTCAATTCAGTGAACAACGCAGGGGAAACTCCGGCAATCTTCGTGGCAGAATGCGGCATAATTAGCAGCTAGCTTCCAGCCGCTGGCTGCCGGAGGACGGTTGTACATTAACGGTTGGTGTTAGTAGTAGCGATGGTGCTTGCATTTGGCTCGCAGCTCGAAACTGACAGCTCGTGGCTAATTTGTTATCTTGAGACGCTGACGTTAAATTGCAATTGATAAACTCGTTCTCCCAAACTCTACCTATGAAAAATCTGTTTGTTTTTATCCTGTTACTGTTAGCGGGCAAGCTTACGGCACAAATATCGCGTGTGAAAGACATCAATAATCAGGCAGATCCTGCTGTATCAAGCTATATATTTTACAAGACCAGTGCCGGTGGCAAGGTATATTTCTCTACGCGTACCAATGAATACAACAGCGGCCTTGGTGTAAGTGATGGCACCGCGGACGGCACGCACATTATCTATAAAGTTGAGGTGATGAACTGGAGCACCACCGACTATTTTGTAGCATCCGGTAACACGGTATATTTTACAGGTCGTACGCAAAACTCGGGTGTGGAACTCTGGAAAACGGATGGCACCGAAGAGGGAACGATGCTGGTAAAAGATATAATGCCCGGGGTTGATTCCGGTTATCCCGCTTCGTTTGCCAATGTAAATGGAACTATATATTTCTCAGCCACTACGTATGAACATGGTATAGAACTCTGGAAGACTGATGGAACAGAGGCCGGCACGGTAATGGTAAAAGATATAGTACCCGGTAATGAATCAAGTGGACCTTCCGGCTTGATGAATGTAAATGGTACGCTATACTTCCGCGCGGAAACGGATGAGACCGGCGATGAACTTTGGAAAAGTGATGGTACTGAAGCCGGAACCGTGCTGGTAAAGGATGTAGCTCCGGGAGACGAAACCAGTATGCCCGAATCGCTTACAGCTATAGGTAATATACTATATTTTACACCTACAGTGCCGGGGAGTGGCTTTGAACTCTGGAAAAGTGATGGAACGGAGGATGGCACAGTACTGGTAAAGGATTTATGGCCTGGCGATGAGAGTAGCTATCCGCAACAATTGACGGTTGTGAATGGTATACTGTATTTTAAAGCGATGACGTCTTTAACAAGCGAAGGGTTGTGGAGAAGTGACGGTACAGATGCCGGGACTACCTTGGTGAAGGAGTGGGACTCGCAATACATCAGCAGTATACACGCATTTGGAAATCAGATTATTCTGAATGTAGAAGGCACGTTATGGAAGAGTGACGGCACGGCAGCCGGTACCAGCCTGGTAAAATTTATAGCACCGGATAACGGGCTTACCTTTCGCGAATTTGTGGCGAATAACGATGCACTTTTCTTTATTGTGAATGATGAGACACATGGCTATGAGCTCTGGCGAACGGATGGCACATCGGCAGGCACTACGATTGTGAAAGATATAGCAGCCGGAGAAGAGCATGGTGCGGGCAGTGACCTGGTTATGCTCAACAACATACTATATTTCAATGGGTATACACCTGAGACGGGTGAAGAACTATGGCGAAGCGATGGAACGGTGAACGGTACATACATGGTAAAAGATCTGACACCCGCGAAGACATTCGCTTCAAGTCCCAACGGGTTCGTATCGCTGAATGGTGTGCTATATTTTGCTGCGGCTGATGCGGATCATGGCAATGAGCTGTGGAGAAGTGATGGCACACCGGAAGGAACACAGCTTGTAAAGGACATTGAACCGGGAGCATCGGCCAGTGATCCCATTTATATCACCGTCTTCGATAATGCACTGTACTTCGTTGCCAAAACTGCAGCAACCGGATACGAGCTATGGAAAAGCGATGGCACGGCAGCTGGCACCACGATGGTGAAAGAGATGGTGGAAGGAGCAGCGAGTAATTTTCCGGGTGAAATTATTACAGGCAACGGTATGCTATACTTCACTGCGCTGGGAAGCGGGGATGTTCGCGAGTTGTGGAAATCCAACGGTACGGCTACAGGCACTGTGCGGATTGCTACATTAGGCGACACTTATGGACAGTATTACATCAACATTCCGTTTTTCAACAATGGAAAGATATACATGGTCGTCCACACGGCAAGCGAAGGTGGCGAGTTATGGGTAAGCGATGGAACGGAAGCGGGTACAATGCTTTTGAAAGCTGTACGACCGGGCAGTCGAAGCAGCTATATCTACTCATTTGTAAGCGTTGGCAACACGGTATACTTTGTGGCAGAGCCTACAGACGATGGGCGAGAGCTGTGGAAGACGGATGGTACTGCGGCAGGCACCGTGCAGGTAAAAGGAACGACACCAGGAGTATGGAACAACTTTATTGAGGGGATGTTTGCTTTTAACGACAGACTATATTTCCGGTTGAATAACAATGACAGTGGCTATGAACTCTGGCGCACGGACGGTACGGAGGCCGGTACAACGAAAGTAAAACAGCTGACCAGCACGAGTGGATATGCCGCTTTTTCAAAATGTATTACGTTAGGTGATCAGTTTTACTTTACCGTAAGTGATTATAATGGATCGTATGCACTTTGGACAAGCGATGGTACGGATGCCGGAACAAAAGCTGTAAAGAATATACCCGCTGGAAGCGGCTATTACTATACACGTGATATGCTGGTACTGGAGGACGAACTATATTTCTTTATTCAAAACCAGGTAGGCTTTTGCGAATTGTGGAAGAGTGATGGTACAGAAGCCGGCACAGCATTTTATGCAGATGGTGCCTACATAACTTCGGATGCGTTTGTACTGGATGATGTAATTTATTTTCAGGCTGACCAGTGGAACTTCGATTACGAGCTGTGGAAGGCGGAGACAACCATTACTGATACGGAGGATGAGCTTACGGCAAGTGCGCTTATACTATATCCCAATCCATCAACCGGATTTGTGTCGGTTGCATTAAAGAACAAAGCACCGATTTCTTCCATATCCGTCATGGATAGTCATGGGCGTTTGGCGGAATACTTTGTCCAACCGGGAGCACCATCAACATTAAATATAGCAAGACTACAGGCTGGTGTTTATGTACTGGTTGTAAAGACAGATCGAGGTGTATATCGCACACGGTTTGTGAAGAAGTGACAGCTATATTCACGAGGTGTCAACTCAAAGCGGGAAGAACGAAGGACTGCTGGCCTGCGCTGTTTTCAACCCAGGTGATTTGGTAAATCGTTGCTGAAGCGCTTTGCCATATCTATAATTTTTAACAATGGTATTCCAGTTTCGTATATATACCGAGATCATAATACGAGCCGAGTACGCCTGCAGAGACACGAGTATATGCCGGTTTTCGTCTTTCTTCAGAAAGGGAATGATCAGCATGAATCGAATATAGGTGCGCAGTAAATATAGCAGTGACTTCACCATGCGGTAGCGGAAGATCTTTACAGTCTGCGATTTCCAGTCGCAGATTACTTTGTACGGATGCAGTACTTCCAGGCACTTGGCACTTTCTTTCAGGTATTTTCGGTAGTATTCTATGGTGATGCGATCGCGTGTAATGAAGTGACTGAACGTGAGTCGCTCATCGTACCAGATGCTGAACCCGGCAATGGATAGTGCGAGACAAAGTTCGTAATCACCTCCCGAGCTTAACTCTTTTCCCAGCCGATCGGTAAGTAAGCTTCGATGGCCGGACTGAAGCAGAATGTCATAAGCAGATTTGCGAATAACACAGCCCGCTCCATATACCGTACAACGTTTTACGGGTCCGCTTTGTTGTCCCTGGCGCCCTGCTGCATATACGGAGAAAGATCGTATCCAGGCGGGCGGTTCTTCTTCAAAGACCAGCGAACCGTTTCCTCCCAGCGCTCCAATGTGTTCATGCGCATTCATTACCTCGTATACTGTTTCTATATAGTGCGGGTCGAGCCAGTTATCGTCATCACACATCAAAATATAGTCATACTGTGCACTGGCAAAACCGCAGGCACGCGCGTAGCTTAAGCCGGGCTGTGGCTCTGCTATAATTCTGAACGGCTGCTGACCTATATATTTACTCCATTCCAGTTGCGCGACAGCTGCGGTATTGTCGGTTGAAGCATTGTCGATAATGATAAACTCCCAGGGTATATCTTCCTGAACCTGCTGGCTCGCGATATGACGAATGGTTTCCGGTAACCGACTGGCACCGTTGTATGTACAGATCACAACTGATACACCGGGTTTACTCATCGGTTAAAGATTATTTTGCCAATCATTTTCAACGTCATCCATACCAGGGGTATATCCGGATGCATACGCCATCCTTCGCGCATTTGTGCCAGGGCGCCTTTACGATCTCTGAATCGTTTCCATAATGAATCCGCTGTGCGAAATGCATAGCGCGCATAAAATTTCTTCGCCTTTCGCAGCGACTTTTGCTTTTCGTGCTCTGGCAGATACTGGTTTATCCTCTTCATCACAAACTGAAGATCTTTCAGATTCTGAGCCGTGGTAAACGACTGTCCCGAAATAGAATTATAGTGCCTGCGATACGATGCCAATATAGCCGGTGTATAGGCAAACGGATATTTAGCCGCAATGCGTGCCCACATTTCCCAATCTTCTCCATAATGTACACCATAGAATGCGCCAAGCTCTTCATATACTTCGCGCTTTACAGCAATGGATACATATTGAATGCGCTGTCGCTCGGCCAGTCGCAGCAGCCAGTTTTCAAGTATTCCTTCTTCCGTGGCTTCCTGCTCGGGAGTCAAAACTATATTTCCCTGTTCATTTATATACTGGTAATGACAGAATGCTGCCGCTGCGTTGGGATAATGCGAAAATAGGTTACCCAGTTTTTTATAGAAGCCGGTGTGCACCAGATCATCGCTGTGAAGCAGGTGTATATACTTGCCGGTTGCGCGGTTGATGCAGGTTTCAAAATTGCGCAGACTGCCAACATTATGTTGCTGCCGGAAATAGGATACACGCCCGTGGCCGATTTGCTCCACGAGCAGTCCTACATCTATATCCGTGCTGCAGTCATCAACTACTTCAATCTGCATGTTGCTTTCTTTATCAGCCTGGTTTAATACCGATTCAAGTGTTTGCGTCAGAAAGTTACCGCCATTATAAACCGGTATCATAACAGACCAGAGCGGTCTGTCTGTTATTGTTACAGGTCTGATGCGAGGGGGAGAGTCGGGGGTACGGTTTACATCAATGTGATGGCTATTTATACTCAATCTATACTGCTGGTTAGGCTGCTATATTAAATTTACTTTATTATTTGATACCGAAAAATAGTGTTTGATATTTTTTATACGCCACCGCAAAGCTATACCAACTTTCCGTGCTACGTGATTTAATTTCCCGGTTTTTATCAATAACAGTAAATTATAGGGCCAGCGCAATTCGTGGAAAAGCTGATAAATTATGAAGTCGCGCTTGAACCACGCAGCTTCCTCAATATCTTTTTCGTTGCGGTTGGGGTTCGCGGTCTTTATGATCTGTAGCGTGATTTCATCAAGTTTGCCAAGACATTTAAGAATTTCAGGTATATTATTCAGTGCTGCTATAGGGGCAGTATGGTGACGAAGGCACTCCAGGTATTCTTCCGGTAATGTATAGTCTTGTCCCATGTAGTGCTGTATATTCCGGATTACATTTTCACGATTGGCAATATCATATTCTTTCTTACGAAGTACAGTATTGAGACTGGTTGGTGACAAACGATAATCCAGCAATACCTCACGAAGGTTGGCAATCGGATATTTTTGCGAGAGTTTCCAGAAGAGATCGTAATCTTCCGAGAAAGATTTGCTATACATACCTGCATCCTGTACGGCAGCCTTGCGAAACATAACGGTAGGGTGGTATATCCAGCATTCGAACGTAAGGTTATAATAGAAAAAGCGACTGGTGTATCGTTCCAGGCGAACATGTTTTCCCGCTGCTGTAACAATGCGACACGCGGTGGATAACAGCGCGCACGCAGGGTTCAGATTCATGTGGTCATACTGCTTCTGCAAACGCTCCGGATAACTGATGTCGTCAGCATCCATACGGGCAATCAGCTCACACGAAGCAAGCTCAATGCCGCGGTTTAATGTAGCTGCTATACCCATGTTGATTTCATTCTGTATAAAGCGGATGCGCGAATCATTGTAGGACAGAACAATCGCTATACTTTCATCAGTCGACCCGTCATCAATAATCAAAAATTCAAAATCGCGAAAGGTTTGGTGCAGTATACTCTCCATGGCCTCGCGCAGGTAGGAAGCTGCATTGTATACCGGCATCAGCACCGTAAGTTTTGGACTGCTCATGCTGCTATACGGTTTAATAGTTTGCGAGCAACCTGTTTTGCTTTACGAACAATCCGCAAAGGTATATCATGAAATACACGAAAGCGTAGCGGGGAACGATAAGGCATGAGTGCCTGCTTCAGTAAAGCATCAATCTCGTTGTTGTGAATCGAATGCTCTTTAAGATAGCGTTCAAACCATTCGAGGTAATATTGTCTCACATAGTGATACCTGCCGTCCTGGTGTACGTTGGACACCTGCGAAGCCTGTCGCTGCCGGTATAGATTGTTACCGGCTGATGATACAAAAACATTCTCATGCAAATATAGCTGTGCAAGAAAAGCCTGGTCTTCATAAACCGCAGTCGGTCCTATAAAATCTTCTACAAATAAAATGTGATCATGAACGCTTCGTCTTACCATCATACCGGAAGGGCAGGGTGCTGCACCTTTTCCAAGCGGGTATAGCTGCAGCATCAATTCGGGTGGCGTATATAGTTTATCCTGCTCATGACTGCCGATGGGGATTATTACATTTTTACGTTCGGAAGATTGCCAGCTATACCAGTAACTGGAAGCTTCGAGCAGCACGGTTGCCTGCGGATGTTGATCGAAGATGTTGAGTTGGTTTTGAAGTTTCCCCGGTAACCAGACATCATCGGCATCGAGGTATGCTATAAATTTTCCGCGCGACTTCGCTATACCGAGGTTGCGACTTTTACAAACGCCTTTGTTCGCTCGGTGTTCGTGTTGCAGGTATATAATTTTATCCGGATAGGCCTCTGCATACCGTTTGGCTATAGCTGTGCTTGTGTCGGGCGAGCCGTCATCCACCAGCAGTAATTCCCAGTCGGTATACGTCTGTGCGAGTACACTCTGGATGGTTTCTTCCAGGAAGATTTCTTCGTTGTAGAAACACGTTACTACCGAGACTGTCGGACTTGCTATATTCATGGCTATAGATGATTTTGTTGCCATGTATGAAGTGTCGTACTAAATTCCTTACCGTGGATGTTTTTCACCTGGTACCGTGGTAAATCATATAGGTTATCCCGATGGGTAACATTGCCTTCGCGTGTAGACGCTGCATAATCAAAACCAAGTTCTTGCGTTATACCCGGAGTGTGTTCATTGATATTGCCATACGGATAAGCAAAGCCGTTGATGCGTTTGTTAATGATCGATTCCAGTACAGACCTGCTCGCTTCAATTTCATAACGTTGCTCTTCAGGCGGCAGATGTCCTAAAGCCGGGTGATTTACTGTATGTGCCCCGATCTCGAATAAAGATATATGAGACAATTCTTTTACCTGTGCTTCGTCCATCAAGGCAGGCAGTGATATAGTTTTATTTACCCATGCCTGCAGCTCTTGCATAACGCGTTGTTGTTCGGCTATCGATACCGGTCTGATAGCAGCCCACAGATCGTAAAACAATTTCAGACGTGCATTACAGAGTGGATGTCCGTAATGCCATTCGCTGATTTCTTTTTCAGCTGTGGTGGATAGTATATATGCAGCACCGAGATCAGCAGCAAAGGTATCCTGGCCGATGCGCAGATTGATCCTTTCAGGAAGTACAGGTGTAGCGAGAATGAGTTGCTCGAGTTCATCCCACCAGAATGATTTCTTTTCCGCTGTGAACCGGGTAGTCAGGTAAAATGTAGCCGGTACGGTATACTTCTGCAGGACGGGTTTTGCAGCCGTAAAGTTATCACGGTAGCCATCGTCAAAGGTTATGGCTATATAATTTTGCAGCGACTGTTTCGCCTTTGCCCGAGCTATTAAATCACGCATGGTAACGGGCTGAAAATTATCGCAGATATAGCGCACCTGTTCCTCAAAATATTCCGGACTTACACAGAGATCCCAGGGATCAATGCGAGCTGTGGCAATGCGATGATACATGAGAATCATGGCGCCCTTCTTCCGGTTACTGAATATATTTTTCAGGAATGATCGCATGCTACTTCTTTACGCTTACCGCTATAATTACCTGGTAGCTCGGGTCATGCTTATCCAGAAAATCGGCCCGCACTTCCGGAAGCCCCATGCCGTATAGGAAGGCTGTTGCTACATATACGTTTCCATAGGTTTGTATACGCAGTTGTTGATCTTCAAAAAGTTCAAGCATCAGTCTTCGCATGGATGTATCGGTAAACGACCAAAGCCAGTAATCTTTCCATTCACCTTTATCTATATGGCTGATGCCGGGTATGGTAAGCAGGAGGGTGCCACCTTTTTTCAAAATGCGATGGCAGGTCTTTAGCGCAGCCTTGTAATCGTATATAAAGTGCAGCGTTTGTGTAAGTATAATGCAGTCGAACGCATCGGAAGGAATCTGCGGAGCATCGCTGAGGTCACCGATAAACGTAACGGTGTCGTTGGCCTGCGCAACGTGCAGTACATCGCTTTGTGTTACTGCGCTTCCTCCAAAGCGTAGTGTATACGCATTGTCACCAATTTCCAGCACACGACCTTTAATGATGTTGCTGTTTTGATTCAGGAATTTTTCAATGTAGTAACGATCAACAGGTCCGCCACGGTCGTAGCCAAAATCATTACTCATGGGTGACGTCCGTTCCAGGTCAGCCCTCTGTATAGTACCGGGGGCCGGTATATATTGGTGCATATAGCCGCGCCTGTATAATGTCTTCTTAATAGAGTCTGGCAGCACTTTCTTCAATACATTTTTCACCTTTAGCTTCAGTATCTTTCCTTCGAGTTGCAATCCATATTTGGTCTTGAGACGAAGGAGCGCGGAACGATCAGCCTGCGAAGGAACCTGTTTTGTTTTGGATACCTGGCGGTTAAGTATATTTCTTAATTTGCTGGTATAATAATCCGTCCAGATGGACTGACCGTTATTCCAGGCCTGTTCTTCCTGCTGATTTTTTAAATATACCTTTTGAGACTTTAACACGTGCAGAGCAGATTGCAGCATGAATGGAATACTGCCCGACATATTGTTGCCGTGAATACGATAGGCGGCCATGTTTTTGTCGTGACAGCCCACCGGGTATTTCCGCGTGATGCGCAGGTATAGATCGTAATCTTCACATGCTTTAAGCGAAGTATCAAAGTTGAATTCATTCAGTACCCAGCGCGTGTACATCACGGCAGCATGCATACCGATATAGTTGCCTTGTAAAAAATAAATATAGTGGTTGTCCGGTATAACCGAGAGCTCGTCTTTCTCCACGGGGTATTTCCACTCGTCCACTTTATCATGCCATCCGGATACAAATGCCCAGGCCGAATTTTGCTGAAGGTATTCAAGGTTGATACGAATGGCGTCCGGATATAAATAGTCATCTGCATCGAGAAACACCACGTAATCACCTTTGCTGTTCTGAAAACCTGTATTTCGAGCCGAAGACAATCCCTGGTTAGACTGGTATATATAGCGTATACCTGGCAGTGATTCACTAACGGCTTTGGTATCATCCGTTGAACCATCGTCCACTACAATAATCTCCACGTTAGTATAGGTCTGCTGCTTAACGCTGTCAACCGACTCTGCGAGAAATCTTGCATGGTTATAGCAAGGGATGATGACGGATACGAGTGCTTGCGATGACACAGTTTTCGTTACGGATTATTGGAAGGTGTATTTCGATTTTTAAGATAGAAAATTAAACCGGAAAAAATTCCGTGCAGCTCCCGGAATATTGTTGTATAGCGCCCGCCATATAGCGGAAAACCGCGGAGTAAGAGCCAGCTATAATATTTCGGAAGCGCTGTGAATAAATGTAACAGGTTACCGCGATGACGGAAACGCTGGTGCTGAATAAGGATAGCGGCTGTGAAGCCACGCATATAATAAAATATCTGCCGCTTTAATGCGGCCAGCGTCTGGCGATGTACGTGGTAAACAACGGCCCGTGGATTATAATGTATACTATATCCGGCCGCCAGTATGCGATACCACATTTCAGAATCGCCATTACAGCCGGCTGCCCCTACATCCAGTCGTTCATCAAAGTACCCAGCGGTGGTAAATATACTTCTGCGAAAGGCCATGTTAGCACCTGCACCGATTGCCCAGACAGGTGTACCCTTAGAACACGTTGAATCGAAGAATGCACGATCGTAGCGTTTATCAATAAAGCCGCGGTTGAATGGCCAGTATCGTTCGAAGATCCATTGCGCCTCGGTATGAAGTTCTGCAGCGAGTACGAGTCCCGTCATCGCTGCCACCGATGGATCCTGAAACGTATGATATATTTCTGCGACCCACCCGGGATGAATAAGGGTATCATCATCGGTATATACAATGATGGAAGCGGTTGCCGCGCGTGCACCTGTATTCCTGGCAATATCTAGTCCCGCACGATCTTCACGTATATACTTCACCTGCGGGAAAGCGCGGGCGGTCTGATAGGTACGGTCATCCGCGGAAGCATTATCAACAACAATGATTTCCGCGGGCTTACAGGAAAGATTCATCAGGCTGTTGAGACATTGCTGAAGACTGTCTGCGCGGTCTTTGGTGCAGATTACTACCGAGACATCATATATAGCCGGTATATTTTTATTCTCTGTAAAGATATTTGTGAAGGCGTTCCTGAGATCATATAGTGTGCCAGCCTGAAATGTAGCTTTGCCGGTATAGTGCTGCAACGCCCAGGAGGCTGCGTGCGTAACACGTTTTTCAAATGCCGGTGGTGGTAATTCTTCGCCCGGTTTTACGAAGAGGTGTCCTATCGGAATTTCGTTCCACCAGAGCACAACATAGTAACCCTGATCATGGCGCAGCGGCTCCAGCCACGTTTCCTGTACCGCGAGGTTCAGGTGTATACATTGATAGGGCTTGAACGGTTCCATACAGGTTATGGTAAAGCGGGAAGCGGTGTAAGTATCACCGGGAAGTTAGGACGAACATGGCCCATCCATTTGCCATACCAGTTGGTGTTCTCTCTGAAGTCTTCCACATCGAACGCAATGCATTCGGAGAGATAGAATACTTCGGTAGAGGTATCTTTCACGAAGATGATGGAAATATAGTATGATCCGTCATTGAGGAAATTACCCGGTATACTGCAGGTGCCTTTGATGAGTCCCTTACTATATACTTGTGGTTTGGAGCTCACATCAAATATACATTCACTGCTTTGTGTAAAGAGGTGAATGCCGGTAACCAGGTTTATACCTTCTTCATAATTCCAGAATTCGAATGTAAGCGTTAGTTCGGTGCGCACATCAATGGGACGAAGTGTATCTTCAAGATGGGGTGTAAGCTGTACTGATGTTACCCGTATTGTAGCATTGCCTGGTGCCGTTTCTGTGTCTGGCCATTGTTGCGACAGCATGTGCTGCTGAATGCCGCTGAGGTAATGGTTCACTACTTTGTCAACGGCTCCAATCTTCAACATTGCACCTTTCTGCAAGAGCATGGCGCGGTGACAAAGATTGTTAACGGCCTGCATGTTGTGGCTTACAAATAAAATGGTTCGCCCTTCTTTCTTGGAAGCATCGTTCATTTTACCCAGACACTTTTTCTGAAACTCGGCATCGCCTACGGCCAATACTTCATCGACTACGAGTATATCGGGTTCAAGATGTGCTGCCACGGCAAAGGCGAGACGAACATACATACCCGATGAATAACGCTTCACGGGTGTATCAATAAATTGTTCTACACCGGAGAAATCTACGATCTCATCAAATTTACTTTTGATTTCAGAACGTGTCATTCCGAGGAAGTGACCGTTGAGGTATATATTTTCACGTCCGGTCAGTTCATCGTGAAAGCCGGTTCCGATCTCTAGCAAACTGTTTATTCTTCCGCGACCGCGCACAACGCCTTGTGTGGGACGTATCACCTTGGAAAGTATTTTCAGTAATGTAGATTTACCAGCTCCGTTTCTTCCAATGATAGCGAATGCTTCACCCTCTTTTATTTCGAAATTTATGTCCCGCAAGGCCCACAAAAAATCGGCTGATGTTCCTTTGTCACTTGCGACTTTAAAGAATGGATCCTCCTTGCGAAGTATAGTTTGATACCACCAGCGTTGAACATCCTGTCGCAACGATCCCGTGCCGATGGTGCCCAGACGATAAAGTTTGGAGAGATTTTCTACCTGGATAATCGGATCGTTGGTCATGATGCTGCCCGTGATAAAAACCGGAATCTACTGAATACAGATATATACATGTGCGCTAAACAACATCAATGAGTTTGGACCCCATTTTATTGAACAATATACTTCCTGCCAGGAAAATTACCATCACACTGACAATGCTATAGGCAAGTTGAACACCGGAAACAGTGCCTTGTCCTAAAAATGCCATGCGGAAAAATTCAATAACCGGCACCAATGGATTATATAGCATAACGGCTTTTATCTTGTCGGGAACGATGGACAACGGGTATATTACCGGAGTGGCAAACATCAACAGCCGGATGGTAAGCTGGATGAGGTTGGTCAGGTCTCTGTATTTAGCCAGAAATACCGATAGTGCCAGGCCGGAGCCAAGTCCTAGACCAGCACTTACCACAATAGCAAGAGGTATAGCGAGTATACAGTATGCAAGATTAAAAGTTACCGTGCCGCTATACAGGTTGTAAACATAGAAGCCGGCAAAGAGCATGAACTGTATAAAAAAGCGAATGATGTGTGACGCTGTTACGGAGAAAGGTATAATGAGCCGGGGAAAATATACTTTGGCGAACAGGGGAGCGTTGGCTGTAAATGTATAAACCGTGCCGGAGAACGATTCGGCAAACAGATTCCAGACAATGATACCGCTGAGATAAAAAAGTGTCGGTGGTGTCTCATTGGTAGAAATGCCCACGACCCGGTCGAATATAATAACGTATAACAGCACCGTTACCAGCGGCTGTATAACAACCCAGGCAGGCCCGAGAAGCGTTTGCTGGTATTGTGTGAGAAAGTCTCTGCGAATAAGACGCAACAGCAGGTGGCGATAGTTCCAAATTTCTTTCCAGTTCCATTCAAACCAGGCCGACTCCGGCTTAATTTCCCATTGCCATCGCATAAGTAGTCTTTACTCAAAAATGAATAATTTACTAAGCATTTGTCAGAAATGGAAATGTATACTGAAGGCGGATATAAAAATATAATGCTGGCGTTAGTCATATGCTGTTTGGACAAATGTTCATCCTGATAACGTGACCGATGACGGCATTCCTCATCTATATACATTTTTTGATGACGGAAATCCATCAGCCCGCGACTGGTGTGCCGGGCATAATTTTAGGAGGCAGCAAACAAACCTTTTAAACTGTAGTGCATGAGAAACCACCGGGAACAAAAAGGAGCGGCTTATCTCACTCCAAAAAGACAAGGCAACCTGACGCGTTACCATGAACAAAGCACGCCCGAGGACAGAGTAAATCGCTATGACGAATGGGAGCACCCCGACACCCAGCGGTATCGTGGCGATACAGGAAGTCTGTCAAATGCTGCGGAAGGAAATCGGAGGAATGAAACGATATATAGGGAAGGTTATCGCGGCAAAGGTCCGCGAAATTATAAGCGTTCTGATCAGCGTATTCGCGAAATTGTCTGCGAACTTTTGTGTAACGATCCTTATGTGGATGCTTCCGATATAGAAGTAGAGGTGCGAAACGGAGAGGTGGTCATGACGGGTTCTGTGGCAGATCGCTATGCGAAGCGCATTGCTGAAGACCTGGCGGCAACGATCCTGGGCGTTGTGAATGTAGAAAGCAGAATTCATGTTAATGAGGAAGGCAGGCACCTGCAAGAACAGGAGCGTGTCAGCCTTATATAGTGTAGTAAATGTTAGTTTAGGATTGATTGACAGGGCAGGGACATGATTTGTTCCGCCCTGTTGATTTTTGTAGAGGGAAGTATATAATGCCCGTTGTTGGAGAATCATCTTGGTANNGTTCTGCTCCATAATTTTTTTAGCTTGTAATAAATACCGGTCACATCAACATTTTTCTGGCGGGTAGCCTACCGTTGTAACAGACTTGTATTGTTCAAACACCGCTCACTTTCCTGACTTCTAAGTAAAACACTTAGATAGATCCGTAGTTATCGCAGACAATGTCGCGTGTGTCTAAACTTTTCCAGTGATGCGCACATGTTTTTCAGATGCAGTCATCGCAACATCTTCTTTGATCATAATACCCAAGTTATGTTATGTCTGCCCGCATTTCGATAAGTATAGTGCCGACAACGATTGCATTTTTGTATAGTGAGCGCGCAGCGTGACCATGCGAATATTCCGGCATCCAATTGAGGTGTAAAGGAGGTTATAGCAGGACGCCTTTGCAGCACGAAAACAAATTCAAACCAAAAGTTACTATGATGTCGTTTCAGGAAAAGGTGAGCATTCTTAATCTGATGAAAGATGCCAGACAATCTATCGAACTCACTTATAATAACAAGATTGTGGAGAAGTGTGAGATCGTTCAGGTCATCAACAACCAGTATGTCATTGTTCAGCAACGCACGTCCTTCTTCTCGAAGGTAAAATCATTCCTCAGCATCGAGGCTGTCGAGGATATCAAGATCAACTGATATTTACAACGTACAGGATACACGCTCGCTGGCGACTGGCATGTGTGGTGATTTGCCATGCCTGTCGTCACGTAGTGCGCCCATGAACAGCAGCACGTTGTCCTTTTGAAATTCCACTCATCCCTTCATTTCCTCACTGAAGGAGAACTTTCTTCGCGCGCCAACATCTTCGCGGGTATTCTTTAACTTCGGCATACTTTACCCGAATCGTATGTCGCGACTAATACTCTCAATCGTCATGCTGGCGTTTGCCTATACTACTGCTTTAGCACAAGATAAAAAGCCTTTTCGCATTGGTGTTGCCGGCTTGACACATGGTCATGTCGGATGGATCCTCGATCGTGCCGATGATGGAGATATCGAGATTGTGGGCATTGCAGAGCCTGATCGCGCATTGGGAGAGCGTTACTGCAAGCAGTATAAATTACCAGTAACGCTGCTATATACTTCGCTGGAAGAGATGCTGGAGAAAACACATCCCGAAGCTGTTACCGGTTTCAGCAGCACCTTTGAGCACCTGGAAATTGTGAAAGCATGTGCTCCACGTCACATTCATGTCATGGTAGAAAAACCGCTGGCTGTAAGTATGGATCATGCGCAGCAAATAGAATCCCTCGCACGGAAGCATAGCATTTTTGTACTAACCAATTATGAAACTACGTGGTATAGCAGTAATCAAAAAGTGGAAGAGATCTTTTTAAAGAATCGTTCGCTTGGAAAATTACGCAAGGCTGTTATTCACGATGGTCATGAAGGACCAAAAGAAATTGGAGTTGGTCCGGAATTTCTCGGGTGGCTTACCGATCCCGTTAAAAATGGTGGTGGTGCTTTGATGGACTTCGGATGTTATGGTGCGAACCTGCTCACGTGGTTGATGAGTGGCGCAAAGCCTGTAGCCGTATCAGCCGTAACACAACAATTGAAACCAAATATATACCCGCGTGTTGATGATGAAGCTACGATCATTGTAACGTATCCGGATGGACAGGGAATTATACAGGCATCGTGGAACTGGCCGTTTGGTCGTAAGGATATGGAATTATATGGTGAACGCGGTTATGTGCTGGCTGATCGAAACGGCTCAAAAGTAAAAACAGCTTCTGACAAACCGGAAGAGTATATTAAAAGTCCTGCCTATGAAAAGCCCTATAGCGATCCGTTTGCTTACCTTGCAGCCGTTGTGCGCGGTGAAGTAAAAATTCGCCCGACCGATCTGTCATCGCTGGAGAATAATCTGATCGTTGTGGAAATACTGGAAGCAGCCAAACAATCTGCCCGTGAAGGACGGGTNNATCAAGCTGACGAGGTAAATATATAGCTTGTACCTGACAAACAGGTATTTCTATCCAAAAAGAAGATCGGTATAACTTTTCTCATAAGCCCGTCCAATCTGTAAACGATAAAGGAAGAGAGGGCCCTGTTACAAAGATTTACTTTCCTTTCGGAGTGATATCGGCAAGTGCCTGCATCATTTCTTTCTGGATAACTGCATCCAGTTGACTAAGCTTTTCAGCGAGGTCCTCGTTAACAGCAATTTTGTCGATTTTCCCTTCCTGCAGCAAATGTTGCAGCTCGAACTGCTTTTTCAATATAGACTGTAAATAGATGGTATTCTGAATGGCGTGCTTCAACAAATACAATTGAAGGTTATCGTGATTCAGGTTTTGTAAGTCTCCGGTATTCGTCATATTCGTTTGTTTGAGGATCAAATATTTCGAAAAAAAATACTCGTTTCAAAGTTGTTGTTCGCACAAGCATACGTTCACCCAAATTAGTACATTTGCCGGCCCTTGTTTATAAAATGCGCTGCATAACTAACCTGTTCGTTTTGTGTTTCATTCTGTCGGCCTGTACACCACCGGAGACAAATCAAACTGCTATTTCTTTCTATTACTGGCGAACGGTTTTCAAGCTCACCGAGAATGAGAAATATGTGTTGGAGCAGAACGAAGTTACAAAACTATATGTGCGTTACTTTGATGTAGCACTGCAGCATGGCGAACCTGTTCCGTTGTCTGCTATAGCATTTGATGAATCACCTGGTCATCAGCATATCATTCCGGTAGTATATATTCGGAACGAAGTCATGCTTCAACCGGCTCTGAACGTTGAAGAACTGGCAGACAAAGTATTATCCTATATAAATCAGATCAACACCAAACACGCTATTGCCTGCGATGAGATCCAGATCGATTGTGACTGGACGCTTAGCAGTAAAGAAACTTACTTCCGCTTTATTGATCTGCTGAAGAAGAACAGTAACAAGAAACTTTCGGCCACGATACGCCTTCACCAGGTGAAGTATTTCAGAAGTACCGGTGTACCCGCGGTTGATCGGGGTGTATTAATGTATTATAACATGGGACGTATCGCCCCGGACTCCTCCAACTCGATCTATGAGCGTGAGACTGCACAACTTTACACCGGAAGTCTGAAGAGTTATCCTTTACCATTAGACATAGCACTGCCGGTTTTCTCGTGGGGTATACATGTGCGAAATAATACAGTAATTGGTTTGCTGAATAAAGTAGATGAAACCAGTTTTAAGGAAGACGAACATTTTGTAATGAAGGAGCCTCCGTACTTTGAAGTACATGATGACATTATTAAACTGGGCTATTATTTTGAAAAAGGTGATCGTATCAAGATTGAATCCATTCGCGCTGATGATCTTGAAGAAATGATAGAAGACCTTTCGGAAGCAATGACACAGCAACCCGGTGAACTTATTTTTTACGACCTCGATAACTTTAACCTGAAACACTACCAGCATGAGAAACATTTCTTTCAAAAAATTAGCCGTACTCTGTAGCCTCGTGGCATTGGGCACCTATGGTATATTGTTTGCCTGTGCGGATTATTTTTGGGGATACGATTACGATTCAAACTTCACTCCAGAAACGTATGTAGATGAATCGTACTCACCATTGTTCTTTGCTCCGCAGGATGTGTTCTATAGTATAGGTTTTGAATCGAACTATACATCACGTTTCAATGAGGATATTGTATCAGCGTGGTCGGAGTATGTGAAGGGTAAATTTACAGCGAAAGAACTTTCGTTTCTTTTGCTGAACGACAGTGCACAAACTACGATAAAGGAGTTATATAGTGCTGTTCAGAAAAAGCAAAAATTACCGGTGCCGTATGCACGTCTCAGTGGTACTGATGCGCAGATCAAAGGCTTCGTAGAGTTTTTATACTATGCGAAAGATATTGAAGCGAGCAGTACCACACCTCTAAATTCATGGAGCTACGAAGAAACAAAACCTGCTGCTGCTGTAAACCCGAAAACGCTCGCGCAGGTTGAAAAACTTTTCAATGAGACAACCGATGTATTTCTGAAGAACCGGTATTGGTTCCAGACTATGAAAGCCTATTTCTATAGCAACAACAAACAAGGTGCGGTAACTTTCTTTGAGAAGACGAAGACCAGCGTTCCGCAAAATACGTTGTATTACCGGGGTGTATCGTATATAGCGGGTATATATTATCGCAAAAAAGATTATGCTACGTCAAACTATCTCTATAGCGTAGTGTTTGATAAATGTCCTGCATTGCGAACCGTTACAGCTTATAATTTCCATCCGCAGGAGCAAAAAGATTTTCAGGCTTCATTAGCATTGGCAAAAACTCCGGAAGAGAAAACAGGGCTTTGGGCATTGTTCGGTTACTATGCAGATGAGAAGGCTGCTATACGCGAAATCTATAAGTTGAATCCGACCAGCGAACACCTGGATTACCTGTTAACGCGACTTGTAAACAAAGAAGAAGTTCGGTTAAACGAAATGGAATTTAAGTCTGCGGCCGAGTATAAACAGACGATGAAAAACCAACTGAATAAAGACGCACTGCAGTTGGTAAGTACAATCGCGAAAGACGAAAAGACCGGCAAGCCTTATCTGTGGAATCTCGCTGCAGGGTATCTGAATATATTTGCCGGCAACCACGCACAGGCTATTCAATTGATTGAGAAAGTTGAGAAGAAAGGCGCGAAAAGCGAATTGGCTTCTAACCAGATCCGGTTACTCAAACTTATCAATACATTGTATGCTACTACAAAACTCGATGATAAAAGTGAAAGTAAATTATTACCAGAACTGGATTGGCTGTATCATATTAAAGATTCTGAAGATGAAACGTTCCGCCATAGAAATGCGTTGGGCTGGAGTAAGCAATATATAGCTTCGTTGTATGCAAGCCAGCAGAATATCGTTTTCGCTGAGTTGTTCAACGGAAGTACAACATTTTACCAGACAGCCTCCAACGCTGAGGCTATGAAAGCGTTTCTTCATAAGACTAACAAATCGGCCTGGGAAAAGCTCGCGGAAGGAATCTACAGTATATCATTGTCGGATATATATGAATACCAGGCGGTAATGAGTGCTTATGCCGGTAAACTTGACGAAGCAATTGCTTTGATGGAACAATCTGCCGAAGGTAAGAATGTAGAGTTCTATGGAAATCCATTCAACGGAAAGATCAAGGATTGTCACGATTGTGATCATGCAGCTCCGCAGAAAGTAAAGTATACCAAGCTTTCATTCCTGAAGAAAATGAAAGAGATGCAGTCATACGTTGATAAAGGACAAGATGTATACAATAACAGTTTACTGCTGGGTAATGCATACTATAACATGACATACTTTGGCAACGGACGTGTTTTCTACTATAACGATATCATTAATCAATACGGTAATTATATAGATGAATATTATCAGCCATATTTACTGAGCTGCACAACGGCCAATCTATATTATGAGAAAGCCTTTAACAGCGCTGCTAACGCAGAACAAAAAGCCAAGTGTGCATACATGATGGCGAAGTGTGAACGAAACGCATTCTATACAAAAGAATACCACAGCAAAAACGATTTCTGGGACGAACCCGAAGTAGCATTCCAGGCATGGAACGGCTTTAAAAAACTAAAGACAGAATACTCAAATACAAAGTACTATAAGGAAGTGATTAATGAGTGTGGGTACTTTAGCAGATACGTGGGAAAATAGCTGTGAGCTTTGAGCTGCGAGCCGCGAGGAGAGAAAGCTGCCGGTTTCTGGCTATTGACCACTGGTATCTGACAGATATAGTTTAGAAATCTTACAACTATCAGACAAGCAACCAGCGGCTGGCAGCCAGAAGCCAGCAACTAACTCAAAGCTCATAGCTCAAAACTCGAAGCTATCTCAATGCGGTGTGCCAGGCTCCGGGTTTGTGTTCTTTTCGTATACTCTGAAGTCTGTTACCAGGATCGATTCATTTTTTAACAGCGGGCTTTGTCCTACAGGCGTTTGGTCCAGTCGTCCTCCGGCAAGACTTCGGTATATACCATACTTATGACGTATATAGGAGCTGCCGATGCGCCACATGTCGATGTTGGTGTCCGTGAAATTAATTAATACTTGTCCATCGCTGATGCGGGTGATCTTGCAGGAATAATAGCCGTTGTGCGTATAGTGCATCTCCTCGCGTACCTGCACCCATTCATCCTCAAAGGCTGATAACGGTATATCATTTACAACGGTACCCTTACCTGTACTCGCACCGTCTACCGAATGAATGATCTGCATGCGTTTATTGGTACCATCGCTATTGGCGCGCGGTGTAATGGTAATAACAGGACTGCCGTTGTTAGGACCATCCTGCGCTTTCAATTGGTGAATGTGACAGAAATTTTGTGTTGGCTGAAAACCTGACGGTAATTTGAATTTCCATTCGAGAATCTGCCACTCGTCCCAGTTGCCTTGTACCTTTGCCCATGTTGTATTGTTTGTGATGGATTTCATTTCGTTACGCTGACGGTCAACTGTACCTGCGCTGCACCGATCACCATCCATCACCGGGTCGATGTGTATATCAAATCTGAAAACAGATTTGTTAAAGTATATATCACTCACGGCATCGGCATGTACACCATCAATATGCCCGCCATACCCACCCGAGCAGTTGGGATGCTCTGAATAATCAAACCCGTACGTTTTCATATAGGTGTTTATTTGATTGTATGGTTTGCCGGCTATAGCCGGATCTGCATCCAGTGTTGATGTGAGTGTATAACCACGACAGCCCGGGCCGATTAATGCTTTGGAGACACACGATGGCCCTGCTTTGATCCATCCTTGCGATGGGACAGCGGAATATAGTGTGTCGAGTGTAAACGCAATGATATATTGATTGGCGCAATCGAGGTCATCGAACTTTACGAAATTGAATGATGATGGTATACATCCGGTTCTTCCTTCGCTGTCGGAGATCTTGCCAGACCAATCTATTCCATTAACGCTGGCCGAGACTATATTTTCAATCGTAGGACTTTCTGCATCACAATTCCCGAAATTGATTATGAAGTGCCCCGGATGTTTTGATGTATTGCTTTTCGTGATGGTATACGTCCAGGTAGTTCCGGATACCTCGTGTGAGACTTCGTAGTCAACGTCCGGGCTACTGCGCCTTGCGTTCTCTGTTGCTACAGATGATGTTGCAGCATCGTCTTCTTTTGGAATGAGAAATTCTTCCTTGCAGGAAAATGTGAATCCAGCTGTCAGCATGACTGCCAGGAGAACTCGTGATAACTGTTTTTTCATTTCGCGTTTGGTTTTGGGTTTGAAATAGTAGACCTATATGCTGAAGGACGGTATACTTATGACTGCTCCCTTTCGACTGAAGGTGGAAAAAACGTTCCGGTAAGTTTATAAATAGTTCACGGATGAAATATAATGAGCGGTAAGCTATATACATGTCGCCCTGGAGTGTCCTGGCGAGTATATTGACAAGGATGCAGAATACTGGAGTTGGTACAGAATTTTATAATCTCTATTGAAAACAAATACAGCTATGGCAAAAACAGCTAAAAAATCCGCCAAGCGTGCTGCTAAGAAAGCCGCTAAGACACGTGGTCCGAAGGATCGTGACTATGTCAATAAATCGCAGAAGCACGAAGTGAAATACGCAGCAAAGCGTAAGTCGCCCGCTAAAAAATTCGGTGCGAAAAAATCGAAGTAACCTATCGTGAGAACAGTGCTGCAGGATAATGTGCGAATAACCTCATCATCGTGCAGCAGCACTATGCCAGATATCAGAAAGACTTTGTAAGGTGATTGTGATGCCTTTATGGAGTATTTCCGGGAGTAATTGTGTTGTCCAGAATCTTTTCGAAACGATCTCCTTTTGTGCGTATAAACGTTTAATTTTGCGGCTTGCCTGCAAGAGCAGGTCTGATTTTTTTTGAATTTATACGTGACGATGATCAATAGCACAGAACAGGAAGAGCGCGAGTACCTTGAGGAGATCAAAGAAAAACTTCAGTTAGCCCTTATACGGGTTGATGATACCGTAAAACAATTCTCCGCTGAACTCCGGCAGAACAAACAATATATCTACGAGAATCAATCCGGTATGGATGAAGCCGATATGGTAGCGGCTGGTCAGTCTATTAACCGGATGGCTTTTACAGGCGAATCAGCTGTTGCCAAAAAACGGAAACTTTATAAACTGAAAGACTCACCGTACTTCGGTCGCATTGATTTTATAGCAGGGCAGGAGCGTACCCCTATATATATAGGGATATATTCGTTTTCGGATGATTCACAACGAGCTAATTTGGTTTACGACTGGCGTGCTCCTATATCGTCCATGTTCTACGATTTTGAATTGGGTGAAGCCTGGTATAAAACACCTTCCGGCAAGATAGAAGGTGAAGTTGCATTGAAGCGCCAGTATAAGATCCGCGAAGGCAGGATGGAATTCATGATCGAAAATGCTGTGAACATCCACGATGACATTTTGCAGAAGGAGCTGAGCAAGTCTTCCGATGACAAAATGAAAAACATCGTGGCAACCATTCAGCGTGATCAGAATGCTGTGATCCGGAATGAGACAGCGCAGGTTATGATTATACAAGGTGTTGCCGGTTCGGGTAAAACTTCCATCGCCTTACACCGCATTGCATTTTTGCTGTATCGTTTCCGCGAGACCATTTCTTCAAAAGATATACTCATCCTTTCTCCCAACAAGGTTTTTGCAGACTATATATCGAACGTTTTACCTGAGCTTGGTGAAGAACATATACCCGAGATGGGAATTGACGAACTGGCAGCGGAGTTGCTCGAAGACAAGTATAAATTTCAAAGTTTCTTCGACCAGGTTTCGGCTTTACTCGAAAAACACGATGCTGATTTTATTGAACGTATTCGTTTCAAATCAAACTTTGAATTTTTAGGACAGCTTAATCGCTACCTTATCCATGTTGAGAATAATTACTTTGGCGCGGCTGAGCAGGAGATACGTGTGGCTGGTATAGTAGTGCCGTGGCCTTTTATCATTGAGCGGTTACGTGCGTATCATCGTTTGCCTATATTCAAGCGCTTTCCGGAAGTGGTGAAAGATGTACTGAACTATGTACGAAGCAATACCAAACGAAAATTAACAGGTGGTGAAAAAGCACAGATATGGGAAACCATTCCGCGCATGTTCAGACTCGGCAGTGTATTCGATCTGTATAAGGATTTTTATAAGTGGATGGGGAAGGAGAACCTGTTTCGTGTCGGGCCGGGCGGAGCATTGGAGTACGCTGATGTTTTTCCGCTTATCTATTGCAAGATCAGGCTCGAAGGTGTTAAGACATACGATGATGTAAAGCATTTGCTCATTGATGAAATGCAGGACTATACACCTATTCAATATGCTGTAGTGTCTCGATTATTTCATTGCAAGAAAACTATACTTGGAGATATAAGTCAAACGGTAAATCCCTACAGTGCATCTTCAGCCGAAGGTATAGAACAAGTGTTTCCGCAGGCCGATACCGTAAAGCTGTTCCGAAGTTACCGCTCCACCTACGAGATCACAGCATTTGCACAGCATATATCAAGTAATCCCAACGTAGTGCCGATGGAACGCCATGGTCAGCGTCCGGAAGTGCTGCACTTTAGCAATAACAGTGAAGAAGCAGAGGCGATCAAAGGACTGATTGAAAGATTTAAAAACTCAGAACGTCAATCATTAGGCGTAATCTGCAAGACACTACAGCAGGCTGAGGATTTATTCCATGACTTGAAATCTCCCGGAGTACATCTGCTCACACCGGATAGTACATCGTTTGCCAATGGTGTTGTGGTAACCACGGCACATCTTGCCAAAGGATTAGAGTTTGATGAAGTAATCGTTCCTTTTGCATCATCGCGAAACTACCACACCGATGTAGACAGAAGCATGCTATATATAGCCTGCACCCGCGCAATGCACTTGCTAACACTGACCTACTCCAGGGATAAAACAACATTCATTTAAAAACAGTAACGATATAGTATAGTCCAGGCACAGTGCCGTGTGATATACTGCTGGCATCAATATAAAATAAGAAAGGGTGGCTATCGGCCACCCTTTCAATTTATACCTTCAGAACAATCATTACTGATTCAGTACAGGGTTGTTGATAACCTCTGCTTGTGGAATCGGGAATGTAAGTTCATCTGAATCAAACGTAAATGATTCACCAGGGAAGAACAGGTGGTTATCACCTCTTGTTGCTGTTGCTTTGTTACGCTTCAATGCCAGGTACACTTTTCCTTCACCCCATAGCTCAATGCGAGTCTGCAGGTAAATTTCATCCAATAATGCCTGACCTGACAAAGCATCAACATAGCTATAGTCTTCAATTCTCAGCTCTAACAGATCCGTCAGTTTTTCTTTGGCATCAGCTTCTTGTCCAAGCTTGGCGTTGGCTTCAGCATTCAACAAGTACATCTCTTCCATACGCATGTAAACATAGTCATCAATGATGCTCCGCTGACCACCGATTTCGTTCTCATCAAGTTCTTTTGTTCTTTGAGAAGCATAGAACTTGTTGATTGGCCAATAGAGTCCATCACCATATACATCAACAAATTGTCCTTTACGAACATCATCTTCGTGGATCTCTGCATACAAACCGTTGTCAATTACTTTAGGATCACCAGCCCATGCATAGCTATAGGTAAATAAATCTACCTGTCCCCACCATGAAACAAGATCCAGGTTATTGGCAAGTGTCAGGTCAACACCCCATATCCAGCTTGGGTTAGAAACATTGTTGAAACCGGATTGTGGATTCAGCAATGCGCCTGTGCCCGCATCAAATTTAGCAAGCACTTCATTTTCGTTGTTCAGTCTGAAACCGCTGTTAGAGATAATGTTGTCTGTTATTGATACTACATTTTGCAGATCGGCATTTGTACCTCTTGCAGCATAAGCATACGCTAACAAACCTTTTGCTACCCACACATTTATCTGGTCTTTTGAAGTCCTGTTAAATCCATCCAGGTATCCGACAGCTTGTGTTAAGTCGCTGATGATTAAATTATAGACGTCTTCCGTAGTACCTAGTGGCTGGTTCGGTACTTCTGTGTTTGTATATATAGGAAGGATCTTTTCAGAGCCATCGCCATAACCTGTGCCATAGAAATGTGCCAGGTAGAAGTATGCATAAGCACGCATAGCCTTGGCCTGTCCCATAATATACTTTTGCGTATCTTCTGTCTGAACAGCATCAGTACCACCCAATGCATCGATAACGGTATTTGCAGAGAAGATAATTCTATAATAATAGCGCCATGGCTGATAGGCGGCATTCTGCGTATAGTCTTTGGTAGCCTGATAACGCGCTACCGTAGAATACCATCCGTAGTTCAATGCACCCAATACCATATCCGAAGCGAGCATGTCGCTATAGATATCATATCCTTTCTGACCAAAGTCATCGTGGTTCGTTGTACCACCGGTTTCCGTGTTATACATTGTAGAGTATAAACCTGCAATGTTACCATTCAGCAGGCCCGGATCTTTCTTAGCTGCATCTGCAATCTGCTCCTTCGACAATTGCTCACTTGGCTTTTTATCAAGGAAGTCATCACCACATCCGCTTAATGCAAGCAGAAGGGCTGTACAGGTTATATAGAAATTTAATTTCATGTCCTTAATTATTGATAGTAAAACGTAGTCTGCTTAGAATTTAACTTTAAGCCCGGCTGATATAGTTGACAGCGGAGAATAACGATATGTATTCGAACTTCCTGCTTCCGCAGTAGATGGGTTAAATCCATCGCGTTTTGACTTGAGCCACAGGTTATCACCGGATACCCAAATGCTAGCCGTATTGATCTTTAAACTACCCAGGATAGACGAAGGAATGTTATAGCCAAGGCGAACATTGTTCAATACCAGGTAGCTTGCTTTTGTTACATAGCGGGATGAAACAGAACCTACGTTCGCATCCTGGTTGTTGGATATACGTGGTACATCTGTAACATCGCCTGGCTGTTGCCATCTTTTTGCAATATCAGTATGCCAGTTGTTACCACCGATCAAACCGTTGCTCATCAAGCCTGCATAAGCACCATCATAAGCATAGCCACCGATGCTATATAACATTTGAACGCTAAGTTCAATGCCTTTAAATCCGCCTGAAAGGTTGATAGCACCTCTAACTTTTGGAATAGCAGATTTACCTATATACATCTGTGTAGCCTGCGAATATGTTTTCGTAGTAGATTTCTGAATGCTTCCTTCAAGATCAGGATTTGCATCCAGGAATGTAGGCAACGAAGTGATTTGTTCACCTGTATTGAATTGACCGTCTGCGTTCAGATCCTGGTAATAGACAGTCCATCTGCCACGACCATCTGTAGGATCAACACCAGCCCACTCACGCATATAGAAATCAAAGATCGAGCGGCCAGCACCCCATCCATAGTTTCCTTGCGGGTCGATAAGTTTTTCTCTGCCCGTTGCTGGATCGATAGGCATGTGTGTGATCTTGTTCTTCAGAATTTCTCCATTTACCGTTAAGTCAATGAATGCATTGTCAGTTTTAAGTATATGGCCAGTCAGGTCAAATTCCAATCCCTGGTTTCTTAACTCACCACCATTTACTTTGATCAACGCATAGCCGATAGAAGGACCAACTCTTCTGTCGAAGATCAGGTCAGTAGTATTCTTAACATAGTAATCAATAGCACCCGTCAGGAATGTACCAACAGAAAACTCAAGTCCAGTCTGGAACATGCGTGAAGTTTCCCATGTCAGGTTTGGATTACCTTTAGTGTCGAATGAAAAGGCAGGGCCGTTGTTAAGATTGTCAACATTATAAAGATCGTAACCAGGATAGTAACCTATACCAGCTTGCTCACCGATAAGACCATAGCTGGCTTTCAGTTTCAATGAGTTTACAATGTTTTGATTTTTCATGAAAGACTCATTGGTGATCAACCAGCTTGCACCGATCGAACCGAAGTTACCCCACTTGTCTTTTACAAATCGGGATGAACCATCTCTTCTGGCACTGGCAGAAATAAAGTATGTCTTCTTGAAGTCATACGATACTTGAGCGAAGAAACTTTCCAGTGAATATTCTTCACGGTAAGAATCAATAGGGTTTGAAACCACAGCGTTGTTGAAGTCTTCAGAGTTTGGATCTACAAGATTGAAAGCAGACACCTCCATATAGTCCAATGAATATTCAGTTGCTTCATGCGCAGCCAAAACTTCAAAGCTGTGTTCACCAAATGTTTTGTTGTAACGCAGTAAGTTCAACAAGTTATACGAGAACATCTCACTTCTTTCATTGTAGATAGAACCATTTTGAGATGCAGAAGAACCATAGTACTTGTTACCTCTGTTAACATACTTGTTGTTATAGTATTGAAGACCCAGACGGTTTTCAAATGACAAGCCGTTAGTAATGTTAATGTTTACCGATGCAGCACCATTCAATTCGTGACGATCATCACGTTGTGTATCATATGTAGCATCAGCAAGTGCGTT
The DNA here is from genome assembly GCA_002432545.1 of Flammeovirgaceae bacterium UBA5867. GTDB lineage: Bacteria > Bacteroidota > Bacteroidia > Cytophagales > Cyclobacteriaceae > Ohtaekwangia. The sequence continues at coordinate 35,483 of DJFR01000263.1, forward strand.
CGTCAGTGAACCGAATTTACGTCCAGCCTCACCGTAGTCAAAACGTGGACCACCGAATATAGGATCTTCAATGTTGTTACCTTCAGCATCCTTCATGTACAATGGATAGATAGAGGGGTTGTTATCAACAAACCAGAATATACTTCCGGAGTCTTCACTTTGTCCGCCTCTGTTTGTTTTCGTTTTTGCATAACCGAAATTGATAGAGGTGTTCAACCACTTTTTAACTTCGTGCGTCAGATTCAAACGACCAGAGAAACGCTGGAAATCAGAGTTGATCGAGTATCCTACATCTTTCAAGTAACCGAAAGAAGAGTAGTAATGAGTCTTCTCATTAGATCCACCGAACTTCACGTTCACTTCATTACGTGACGAAGCCTGGAATGCATGGTCTTCCCAGTTTTCAGGATTGTATCTGCGTGTTACACCAGGTCTTACCGTTCTTGTTGCAGGGTCGATCAGTTCGCCACCATTCGCAACATTCCACATGTTATAGTCAGGATCTATACCGGCAGTGGAGAACAATCTTGCATTGGCATACGCTTCAGGGTTAGCATTACCTAATGCAACACCCTGGTTGTAGAGACCTTCCCAGCTAAGACCTATATATTGCTCCGGAGATCTGATAACATCGTAGCGTGGTAACAAAGAGAAGTTAGAACCGGATTGACCATCAACTTCAATAAATGAATCTTTACCTCTTCCGTTTCGTGTGTTGATGAGGATAACACCGTTCGCACCTCTTGATCCGTAGATCGCGGTAGCCGCAGCATCTTTCAATACAGTAGTTGACTCAACATCGGCAGGGTTAATCGAGTTCAGGTTTCCGGTAAAGGGTACACCATCCACAACGTAAAGTGGGTCACGGTTACCGTTTACAGAACCAAAGCCGCGTATGCGCACCGTTGACACTGTTCCAGGCTGACCACTATTATTGATTACCTGAAGACCTGCAACTTCACCAGCAAGTGCTCGTGTAATGTTAGGAACGTTCTTGCGTGTCAGATTTTCAGCCGATACAACTTTTGCTGTACCTGTAAAAGCTTGTTGAGTTGTGGTAGCATAACCTACTACAACCACTTCCGACAATTGCGTAGCATCTTGTTCCATTTGAACATCAACGCTCGATTGTGTTCCAATCTCAACATCCTGAGATTTAAGTCCGATAAACGTAAAGGTTAACGTGTTATAACCAGGTCGAACCACGAGGCTATAATTACCATCAGCGTCCGTTACCGTTCCTTCTGTTGTACCTTTTACAACAACATTCACTCCGGGCAGTCCACCTCCGTCTTCAACGGAAGTAACCTTACCAGAAATCGTTCGATCCTGAGCGAACACTTGAATGCTTGCCACAGCAAACACCAAGGTCAGGATTCCGAGTAGAATTCTTTTCATACTACTTAGTTGGGTTAATGAAAAATTTAATTAGGGCGTCAAACTTATCACAAAATGAATCACTTCAAAAGTCATTCATCACAAAATAGATTACTTTCATGTAAATTTATGTCACCCAATTTATGGTATAAAATTGCTTAATATCGACTTTATAGGCTGTTAAAAGAGTTATAGTTAATCGTAAGAAGGGTTAGAAATCGATGTAGAACGATGACTTTTGAAAGGTGATGCCGTTGATGAGGATAGGGTGATTTTTTATAAAAATTTTTTAGACGAACGTTCAAAATTTTTTCGTTCGAGAAAAAAAGACGGCTAAACTCTTTATGTAAAAGGTAGCGAAAGGCTGATCATTCCCGAACAACTTTTCGCTCTATCGGACAGGCTACACGCAGAATGGCTGGTATTAATAAGATAAAAGATGTTTTTAGTTGGCAACGCAATTGCAATTGATTACCGGAAAATGAACATATAAAATCCTGCTCTATGAAAATTGTTTCACTTTGTCTCTTGGTGAGTGTCACCATCTTGCCCGATGCGTTTGCGCAATCTGCACAAGGAAAAAGTAAACCTGTATCAGTGAAAATTCTGATCGATAGTTTAGACAAGGCATTAGATCGCGTCTATATATTTCCCGACAAATCGCAGGTCATGGCTAGCTATCTAAAAGCCCAGTTGAAAAAAGGAGTATATAAAAATATAGCCGACCCGAAATTGCTCGCGGATAAGATTGGTAGTGATCTGCAGACGGCTCATAAAGATGGACACCTTCGCATTCATTACGATCCTGAATTCTCTGCACGCGCAGCGACACAACAAAAGAACAGCGGACCTCCAGATCTTGCAGGAGCTATCAGAAATGCGAAAGAAGAAAACTTTTCGTTCCGTAAAGTCGAGATCCTGGATGGAAATATAGGATATGTACTCTTTCAGGGATTTAACGGATTTATAGAAGAGGCTAAACCTACGCTGACAGCAGCTTTTCGTTTTGTAGCCAATACAGATGCCGTGATTATTGACCTGCGCAACAATGGAGGTGGAAGTCCGTGGATGGTAAAGCAGATCAGCAGTTACTTTTATAAGGAACGTACGCGACTAAATGATATATATGAACGCAGGAGAAATAAGACTATGGAATTTTGGGCGGAGCCGGAATCTGCTGATACGATGAAGTTATCGATGCCGCTATATATACTTACCAGCAAACATACTTTCTCCGCAGCTGAAGATTTTACTTATGCCATGCAGGTAAACAAACGTGCTACGATTGTGGGTGAGACAACCGGAGGTGGTGCGCATCCAACGGGACCGGTAGACGTAGGGCAGGGTTTTGTTGTTGATATTCCATTTGCAAGATCCATTAACCACATAACCAAAACAGATTGGGAAGGAACTGGTGTGGTGCCGGATATAGCGGTTGGCTCAGATGAGGCTTTACTGAAAGCGCACGGACTTGCATTGCAGGCACAGTTAAATGCTGCGACATCAGAACAGAAGAAGAAACAGATAGAATGGTCTGTGCGTTCGCTAAAGGTTCATGAGTATACCACTACAACCGATAATGCCTCTCACACAAGCTATATTGGCGAGTACGGAGGAAAGTTTACTATTACAACGAAAGATGCAAAGCTCTACCTGCATGACTTCAACGGAAGAACTTTTCTGATGAAACCCATCGAGGGCAGTTTGTTCCTGGTAGCTGATTGGTTGCAGGCGGAATTCCTTACATCAGCAACCGGTACCGTGTCGTTGAAACTGCTGGGCAAACCAGGCTGGGAAGATATATATGAGCGAACAAAGTAGTATATATATACTATGCAAGCAGCTGTTTTTCGTACAGAAAATCAAAGATGAGTTTATCGACATGCGATACCTTTTCAATATCCGCATACGTAAACCAACGAATCTCTTCAATTTCTGAATCTGCTTTTAATGTGCCTGTATAGACTGCAGTATAGCAAGTCATTTTTACTTGCGTGCCATCGGTATGGCCATGCGCCAGTGCCTGAAATACACCAACAAATTGAAGTGTTTCATTCTTCAGATCTACGGTGAGCTCTTCCTTAATTTCTCGACATAGCGCCTGGTCATCGGTTTCACCCTGCTCGCGTTTTCCGCCCGGTATATAGTATTTATCCTTACCGAATGTTTTCGTAACAAGTATCGATTTGTTCTTCAATTCGATCCAGGCCAGTTTATCAATTAATCTCATTTGCTTTATAGAATTGGGGGTGTACAACGTTACAACGGGTAACTTTTCAAAAGTAGGATTTTACCGAAGATATGAATGAACTTTCTGAAATATTTTTCGCAATACGTTTAGACCCTGTCTTCTGTTTCCTCAAAAAAATAAGATATTCATTTTTTGAAAGGTAGTGGGAGCAGTCTGAACCCAGACGAAAGCTTGCCAGTGTTTTTACGCTGATCGGTTTGTTGTTACTGGTGTTGGAACAGTACGTTCCGACCACAATATTAGCGCTTAAAATTTCAAAGTTGCTTAAGATGGCCGTAGAAGAGCTGTTAGTATTGGAGAAGAAGGACTGGAAGTAGGAGAGTGGATCGATTTCTATCTATATAAGTATACTATATACATACTATAAATAACTTTATGGACCGCGAGCAATATATAGTCCGAAATGCCAGGCGGGAGGAATTTCCTGCTATAGGACAGTTAATGGTTCAGGTGTATTCACAACTGGACGGTTTCCCGAAAGAAACGGAGCAGCCAGTGTATTATAAAATGTTAGCAAACGTAGGTGATCTTACTCAAAAACCAGATACAGAACTTCTGGTAGCCGTGTCACCGGCAAATGATATCTTAGGAGCCGTAGTTTACTTCGGCGATATGAGTCAATACGGCTCCGGTGGTACAGCCACGCTGGAGAAGGACGCAGCAGGTTTCAGGCTTCTCGCGGTAAGTACAGCCGCACGCAGTCTGGGTATAGGTAAACTTCTTACACTCGCCTGCATTACCAAAGCCAGGCAGAAAAAACGTTCGCAGGTAATTATTCATACCACCATGGCCATGCAAGCGGCCTGGAAGATGTATGAAAATATAGGGTTTAAAAGATCGGAAGATCTTGACTTTATGCAGGGCCATCTCGCAGTCTTTGGGTTTCGGTTGTTGTTATAAATTTTGAATACTCTTTTCTGCCAACTTATAGGATTGTAAATATCAAATTTTCAGTAATTTTTGAAAATTTGATAAACTTTATCCCTTTCGCTTCCGTATACATGAATGAATAACAGACAATTAAATCACTGTCTTATGGAACTGCCCGTATTGAGTGGAATCATCGAACGCAGAATATTGATCAACTATAGGGTTGATCCGGATGTTATCAGAAAAATACTACCGTATCCCTTAAAACCAATTATTATCGGTGGATACGCCAGTGCGGGTATATGCTTGTTGAAACTTCGGGATATAGGCTTAAAATATTCCCCAAAATTTCTAAAGATCAATTCAGAAAATGCAGCACATCGTGTGTTGGTGCAGTGGCGTGAAGGAGAACAGGTGCGTTGTGGAGTATATATTCCCAGAAGAGACACCGATTCCCTTTTAAATGTATGGCTTGCCGGAAAAGTTTTCGCGTGGCCGCACTATCCTGCACAATTTCAGACGGAAGAGGATAATGAAAATTATTTTGTGAGTGTGCGAAGTAGTGACCATCGTACAAGTGTATTGGTGCGGGCAAAAGTGGGTAGTACATTTCCTTCCAGCTCGATGTTCCGATCGATCGAACATGCTTCCGAGTGTTTTCAGGAATGCTCATGGGGATACTCACCGTCCATGGAGCCAGGACACTATAAACAAATTCAGCTAAAGACAACCGGTTGGGCCGTGAAGCCACTCGATATTCAGGAACTGTCATCAAACTTTTTTGAAGATGAGACTATATTTCCAAAACGCAGCGTTACTTTTGACAATGCCTTACTGATGGAAAATATACCCCACGAATGGCACAGCATCCCAACGTAACAATCTTTCACACCTTACTTCTTCTCCTTACTTCTTCCTTCTGAAAAAATGGACACCACGACTTACGATGTAGCCGTCATCGGAGGCGGTATTGCCGGCATGGCTACTGCACTCAGATTACAGGCAAAAGGTTTTTCAACTATCGTGCTTGAGGCGCACGGACAACCCGGAGGTTGCGCAGGATTTTTCAAACGAAAGGGATTTACTTTTGATGTGGGAGCTACTACACTGGTAGACTTTGGTGTTACAGGTGTTGGGGGAGAATTGTTCAGGAGTACAAATATACCTTTGCCCGAAGCCGATCTTCTTGATTATAAACTATGGCTTCCGGATAAGGAAGTTACAATGTATCATGATAGAACATTGTGGGAAGCAGAACGTCTCGTAAAATTTGGTGACACGCCTCAACACGTTGCCTTCTGGAAGTTCCTCGATCATATAGCAAGTGTTTTTTGGAACGCCAGTCGCAACGGCATTAAACTCCCTATTCAAAATATAGGAGATATAGTGCAGGCTATACTTGCTATAGGTATCCAGAATATTTTTCTTACGCGCTATATCCATTGGACATTTCTGGATGCACTTAAGAAATTTAATCTCCACAATGATGTTGTTTTACGAAGTGCCTTGGGCATGCTGGTGGAAGATACGGTGCACAGCACATTGGACAAAGCTCCGTTGATCAATGCAGCGCTGGGTATCACCATTCGTGGTGCTGGCATTCAACGTGCAAAGGGAGGCATGAAGGGGTTGTGGGATCATCTTATTCCGCACTACAAAGAATTAGGCGGCAGACTTGTTATGGGAAATACAGTAAACCGTGTAGCGATGTCCGACCCTATATTTTACCTGCATGGAAGTAAAGGTATATTTCAGGCGAAGAAAGTTGTGAGTGCTGTTTCTGCAGAGATCACTTATCGGCTGGCACCGGATGGTATACGGAAGCGATTAGAATCATATGTGAAACGCGATCGTACTTCTTTAGGCAGTGCCATTGTCGTATTTCTGGGAGTTCCCGAAGAGGAAGTTTGTTATCAGTCCATTACACATCATCAGCTCTTACAGGATTATGAAAAGCCTTTTGGTAACGGAAACAATATGTTTATATCTGTCTCTTCGGCAGGTGATCATAAAAGTGCACCATCGGGATATAGGGCTGTGATGCTTTCAACACATTGTGCGATACACGAGTGGGAGGGACTTACAGATGAGGCATACAAAAAGAAAAAGAACGCAATTGGCGATCACCTTTTGAATCTGGCAAGGAGAGTATATCCTGATCTGGGTAAAAATGCTGTTATATATGAAGTAGGCACTCCACGCACTTATCATAAATATACTGGAAGACCACAGGGTGCAGTAGGCGGTGTGCGACAAACTTTTGAAAACTCAAATTTTAATGCATTACCTCATAACATAGGTACCCGGAATTTCTGGTTGGCTGGTGATAGCACGTGGCCGGGGCTTGGTACGGTGGCCTGTATATTGGGAAGCAGAATTGTTGCTGACCAGGTTGCCTCTCGGTAATGTTCAATATGCTGCACGTTGCTAGTGACAACAAACTCATTTCAGAGTAGCCTGACCGTTGTAATAAATGTTTATTTAAATAACCATACCAATATTTTTCTTGTATGTATGGGGAAATTTATTCTCATAATGTAACTGCTAATCAAATTATAATTGTTTAAACTATACTTTTCGTTCGAGCGGCTTTGTTAAGGGGTAAAGTCTGCATATTTTAAGGGAAATATATATCATGGATATATATTTGCATACGTAAACTTATGAGCTTTACTCTACCTACGCATAGGCGGTCGCTAGTGGCCTACTGTGTCTTTTTATGTGAGCGACTTACGTCACCTGCGCAAAAGATGCTGTTTGTCTTGGCAGTGATGTTCATTAGTCCTACAACGTGCATACAAGCGCAATCTTGTAATTGTCCGTCCCAAACGGATTGTAATCCTTGTGCGGGTGGTATCTCACGTCTTACGTTAAAGTATACGGGCAATAGCCCGGCCGTTGTGTTCATTCGTGATAATGCAGAGACTGTTTTTTGGGAAACGTTAAGACCCGGAGAGGTATTTACGGTTCGGGGAGAATCGAACGACAAATTTTCAGGTAACCAGATCTATATTTTTGTCAATGGCGCGCTGCATACAGAGATAAAGGTGAATTGCGCGCTGGAGTTTGATCCAAGTACACAGTATGGTTCATTTACCATTGTCAGTGCCAGAAGCAAGGATGGCGGTAACCTGTGTTGCACCGCTAATATTGTCGATGTAACAGCTCCGGTAATTACTGAATGCCCTACCGATATCGAAGTGCAGCTTACATCAGCATGTGCTACGGCTGTGACATGGAAGGCACCCAAAGCAACAGATTGTAACTTAAAGACTTTTACAAGCAACCGATCTTCGGGAACACAATTTCCGTTAGGCACAACGCGCGTTACCTATACAGCCACTGATATAAATAACAACAGCACAATCTGTAGCTTTAATGTTGTTGTACGCGATCGATTAGCTCCTGTGGTATCGAAATGTCCGGCACAGATTGTATTGAAGGCCGATAATAATTGCAAAGCCAAAGCGATTTGGACACCTCCAACTTTTACGGATAATTGCAGTGTTGTAAACGTGACGAGTTCGCACAACAGCGGCAGTGAGTTTGCTATTGGTACAACAGAAGTTATATACACAGCGCGAGACGCTGAGGGCAATCAAACACAATGCAAATTCAAGGTCATAGTTGAGGATACATCTGCTCCTGTAGTAGCTACTAAGCCGGAAGACATAGCGGTATCAACACGATCCGGCTGTAAGGCTACTGCTTCATGGATACCACCAACCTTTACAGACTGCGCTGCTGTTACGATAACATCCTCTCATAAACCCGGAGACGAATTTGAGACGGGGTCAACTTTCGTACTATACACTGCGAAAGACGCAGGCGGTAACATAAGTACATATACATTTAAAGTAACCGTTAATGATATTGATCCTCCTGTGATAGCAGACTGTCCTGCAGATATAGTGGTATCTGCTTCTGATCCGAATGGTCAGGTTGTTACCTGGCAAACGCCAGTGGTAACTGATAATTGTGATCAGCCCAAAGTAAAGGTGTCGCATACACCGGGAACTCCATTTCCGTTAGGAACCACCGAGGTCACCTATACCGCTACTGACAATGCCGGCAATGTAGCAACGTGTAGCTTTACCGTGGTGATTCAGCTAACGGAGGCTGCCTTGACAATTCCACAGATAATAACACCTGATGGCAATGGCGAGAATGACGAATGGCGTATTGAGAATATTGATAAGTACGAAGCAAACAAGGTTGTTGTTGTCGACCGTTGGGGAAGTGTGATCTATAGTGTACAGAATTATAATAACGATCGCACCATCTGGAGAGGTACAGATACCAGCGGCAGGGTGTTGCCAACCGGTACTTACTTCTTTACGGTATCGGTTCGTTCGGGTAGTACATGGATGGAGAAGAAGGGGTTTATAGAGCTAATTCAATAACAGTATATGTTGAATAAAAATTTGCGTGTCGTATACTGTCTTCGTTATTGCGTGCCAATCATGGTTATGCTATGTGCCGTTGTTTCCGCTGATGCGCAGCAAAAAGAACAATTTACACAATATATGTTTAATGGTCTCATACTAAATCCTGCGCTGGCAGGTAGTGATGAAGCGTTAAGCATTACTTTTTTAAACAGGCGTCAATGGACAGGTATTGATGGAGCTCCTGTTACACAAACATTATCGGCTCACGCAATGTTAGGCAACATGCGTACAGGCCTGGGGTTGTATCTCGTAAACGATAAGATTGGTGTTCACAAAAATCAAAGTTTCCAAGGTAGTTATTCCTATCGATTACACGTTTCCGAAAGCGCGTATCTGTCGATGGGTTTACAGGCGGGATTGAATGTTCATAGATCTGACTATGCATCGCTTGGTGGTACTACATCCATGAATGATCCGAAGTTGGCAAATGGAACATTATCCAGTACGGCCTTCAACATGGGCGCAGGATTGTTTTATAGAAGTAAACGATTTGAAGCGGGACTTTCCGTGCCGGAGTTAGTGCCTGAGAAAATTTCATTTAGTGATACGGCCCGTGTAACGTGGCAACAGGCACAGTATTTCCTCTTTGCCAAATATAGTATACCTCTCAACGACATATTGGATTTGGAGCCAAGTGTATTAATAAAATATATGCGGGGTGTACCAGTGTCCTACGATCTTAATGCCTGCGTGCTCATAAAAGAGGCATTGATGTTTGGACTATCGTACCGGAAGCAGGAGTCTATTGATTTTTTACTGAAAGCGCGTGTAACACCACAGCTTCAGTTAGGATACGCCTATGATTATGGTACAGGTGAAGTGGCACGCGCGGGTAATGGAGCTCACGAACTTTTGATTAACTATATATTTAAATTCTCTAAGGACAATGTGGTTTCGCCACGTTGATTTTTTAAACTCCTTTATGGACATGTCGATAAAGCGTAAGTATGTGATCTCGTTTTTGCTGATGCTGGCATCGTCTCATTTTTCGTTGGCACAGGAAACTGTTTTCTCGATTTTTAAAACCAATGCCGAGAAGGCAGACGAATATTTTCGACAGAAGAATTACAGAAAGGCAATCGATCTGTACAAAGAAACGTTGAAAAAAGAGAGCGATGGTGAATTGTACTTGCAGGTAGCGAGATCATATTACTATTTGAATCGCCCGTCTGAATCGTCCCAATGGTATAAACTGGCAATTGAAAAAGAGCAGACGCTTCCTATAGCGGATATGTATATATATGCAGAAATGCTGAGTGCCGTGAAGCAGTACGATCAGGCGATAGAATGGTACAGTCAGTATCAGAAAAAGAATCCGACTGATCCGGTCACAATCAGAAAAATATGGCGACTTCGAAATCGTGAATTCCTCTATGAAGATTCCATTCATTATACCGTAAAGTTATTGGACATCAATACACCGTCTGGTGAATTTGGTGCGATACCGTATGATGACGGATTGATCTTCATCTCGAATCGTCCTCGTAAAGGAATTATCAACAATACAGATGCAGACAATGAATCGTTCTACAGGGTATATTTCAGCAAGCTCGTAACAGACACATTAACCAGCGAGCCAGTAGCGCGCTATAGCAAACCAGTGCTATTCTGTCGGGAGCTGCATGCAAAATTTCACGAAGGGCCTGTAGCGATGTACGATCGCGATAAGATGCTCTATACTGCTGTCAGCGCATCTTCACAAAAGGGAAAAGGTAAAAAGACTTTGCAGTTGCAATTTGCTGAGCGCAAGGAGGGCTTTTGGAATATAGTGGAGCCATTTCCCTACAGCAACAGCGAATATTCTATTAGCGATGCGACCATGACGAAAGATCAAAAGGCAATATACTTTTCATCAGATATGAAAGGCGGGTTGGGAAAGAAGGACATCTATCGGTCTGAGCTAATTAATGGTCGTTGGACAAAACCTGTGAATTTGGGAGACGCGATTAACACAGCAGGAGACGAATCATCTCCGTTTATCGATACCGGTAATATACTATATTTTGCATCCAACGGCCATCCCGGGCTTGGTGGGCTTGATATTTTTAAGGCATCAATGTCAGGTGGTACTTTTGGAGAGGTAACAAACCTCGGGTATCCCGTTAACACCCACGCAGACGACTTTGGTATATACCTTCGTGATGACGGTACTCATGGATTTATCGCATCAAACCGCGCGAATGGAAATGACGATATCTATGAACTGCAGATGGACCTGCAAACCTATCCGCTGGTAATAAAAGGTGTATTGAAGTATAAAGCCGAGAGCTGGAAGGATTCGTCTGAACTCAAAGTTTTCCCGAACGCACAATTGTCCTTGCTGGACAATAACAGAAATATAGCGGTAAGTCAAACGGTAACGGATGAGACCGGATCTTTCTTACTAACAGTTCCATACCTCAGTCAATATAGAATAAAAGTAGTGGACGCACGAAGTGGTGACGAAATATTAGTTGGACTGGAACTGTCCAAGCGTAAGATCACGGAGAATATATATGAGATCGTAGTAGTAAAGAATGCTTTTAAAAGTACGGCACAACCCGGATTAATCAAGTGAGCTATGAATGGAAACGGAATGAAGGAGAGTATGAGATATATAGCGATGATGTTGATGCTGATCATGGTCAGCGTAGGAGTGAGGGCACAGGATAAAAATCTGATCCAGATCAAAGCGTTTGATCAGCAGCTAGGCTCCCTTGCCAATATTAAAATTTCGATCAACGGAAAAGAGTATATAACGATTGATAGTAAAAGCGGTGTATTTCATGAGGTGGCGAAGGAAGATCTTCCACCACGGTCTGTTAAAATCAATGACGAAACACTGGAAGCTGAATCATGGAACTATAGCAAAGGTATACTATCTGTCATCATTCGGAAGAAAAGTTATAAGAGCTTAACCATAACCGTACTGGGTGCCGATAATAAACCGGTACCGAACATTTCTGTAAATTACCGCGGTGTCAAGACTATAGAAGCAACGACCAATGCTCAGGGTATATTTACGTTGCCCCTGGCGTTGAATGAAGAATCACCCCGGTTACAGCAATTCTCTATTGCAGGCTATAAGATTGTACAACTGACTCCATCCAAAGAGGGAAAGACACTTGTAGTTGAGTTGATCCGAACGAATAAAAATGCAGGACATGAAAACACAGCCAGTAAAGAGTTGCTGGAAAACTTTGACATCAGTCAGATTGATTCGATCCGGTCGCTAACGGTTTTTTACGCTGTGTTCAAGAACTATGAAATTGCATCGCTGCCAAAAGAGATGAAAGAGAAGATCGATGCCAAGTTTCATCAACTGGTGAGGCAATTGCAAACAGAAGAAGAGCAGAGCAGATTTATAGGCAAGATATCAGACTCTTCTTTTGTGCGAACGGATGTGACCAACCTGTTGGCGCAGGCGCGTTATGAAAATGAATTGCTCGATGATCTGCGCTCTGATTTTGATCGGAAGATCAAAATCATTAACGAAAAACTTTCGGGTGGTGCTGCCAGTCTTGATCAACCTACGCGCGATAAATTGCTGGAAGATCTGAATACACTCGAGCATTTATTAACGGAGAATGAAGATAAATTCTACAAGAACCTGACAAGCTATAAAGCAATTCTGTCATCATTAAAGTCATCATTTTTTGATATTCAGAATCTCGAACAAAAACTTGAGATCAGTGAAAGTAAACGGATAGAAGAGCAGCGCGCTTTCCGCCAGAAAATTTTGATCGTGGTGTCCATCGCTTTCGTATTCGGTATTTTTGTGATCTTCCTGATATACCTGCGCATGAAACTGGAGCGTCAGCAGAAAAGTTTGATCAGGGCAAATGACGAGATCACGCGTATGAATGAAAATCTTGAGGAGCTTGTTTCAGAGCGCACACAATTGCTGATCAATGCGAATCGTGAGATGGATATATTCCTGTATCGTGCTTCTCATGATCTGCGCACACCTATCTGCTCGATTATGGGACTTTGTAATATAGCGTTGCATAGTCAAAGTTCCGAGTTACCTGATCTGGTTAAGCGCATGTCGAGTACTGCCATGCGCATGGACCGCATGTTGAAGAAATTACGCGTGATCAATGAGATCAATCAACCGAGTAATTATTCTTTGATACGATTTTCAGAAAGGAGTGAAGCGTTGAATCGGGAGTTTGCCCAGGTTATTATGGAAAACAAGGTTGAAGTGATCTTTGATTGTCCAAAGGATCTGGCGTTCCATTCATACCCGGCTCTTATCGATACGATTTTATATAACTTGTTTGACAACGCATTGTTCTTTTCGAGTATAAAAACGGACAATGTTCCACAGGTATATGTACGCGCAAAAGTGGAGAGTAATAAACTCGTGCTAAGCATCCAGGATAATGGTATCGGTATTAAGGAAGAAATTCAGATGAAGTTGTGGGATATGTTCTTTGTAGGCAATGAGTATTCCAAAGGTAACGGACTGGGGCTTTACCTTGTGTCCAAATCCATTCAGGCGTTGCGTGGCAGCATCGATATAGAAACAAAACCCAATGTATTTACTACTTTTACTGTAACAATACCGGTAAATACAGAACGTGTAGCACTTCTGTCTGCAGAAGTGCCAAAGACTAATATGCTTGAGCTGGCAACTGTCTAGAAAGAGTAGGTAGGAGCGGGATACGGTTTGCGAGAGATCAATGTATACGGGACAATATTTCAATAACCCTATATATGAAAATTCTTTTCGTTGTACTTCTCTTTTTGATAACCTGTAAGCCGAAGGACAGCGACCGCTTTACTGAAATTCAGCATAAACAGATTCATCTTCTTGAATTAGGCGAGGGTAGCCCCACCGTTGTATTTGTCGCAGGCTTTGGTACAGACCTTACTACATTTGATGCCGTGCAAAAACAGGTGAGTCAATTTACACGGACGCTTTCGTACGATCGGGCCGGGCTTGGTAAATCTGAGCAAATTGATACGGAAAGAAGCCTCACCAGCATCTGCAATGAATTACATACCTTGTTGCAACAGGAAGATATACCGGCTCCCTATATATTGGTTGGTCATTCGTATGGTGGACACATGGTTCGCTTCTTTGCGCATCAGTATCCGCAGGAAACGGCCGGACTTATATTGGTCGATGCAACACCCGAGTGGCAAGATGAGGAAATCAAGAAGTCGCTTAGCGATCGCGAGATATTTCAGTTTGACAGTGTACGCGAAATTTGGAAAGCTGGTGATCCATTATGGACACCTGGTCAACTGGAGGAATCCAAACAATTTCAGGCAAGCCAGGAAATTATGCAGCATTTAAAGATGCCTGATGATATACCGATTACCGTATTGACGGCAACGAATATGCCGCCTTCACAATTTTCATTCTTACGGGATGCTACAGCTGCAAAAGTCCGTCTCCACAAGCAATGGCTGAAGGATGCTCCACAGATAAAACACATCATTACAAACAAAAGCGGACACCACATTCATGCTGACGAACCTGACCTTGTTGCCCGGGAGATCAGGGAGATGGTGGAAGCTGGTAAGAAGGAGTAGCAACGATATACTATATTTTATTTATACTTGCATGTTCGTTCTGAATTGAGTGATTTTTTGAACGAGACGCCTGACCACATAAAAATCTATATCCGAGCCCAATATTCTATGACACGTCTTCTTGTTGTGTTTCTCGTAATGATTTATTCCTCTGCACTAAGTCAGAAAGTATATACATTAAATGATTTGTTTGCTGACAGCAAGATTACCTGGTATGGCATTGATTATACTCGGACAGAAATGATTGGAACGTTTGCCGATAAGGACTTGCATGATTACTTCCGGGGATGGAACACGTTAATCCTGGTCGAGTCTGAGAAATACAATGTAGCTGCAGCCTTACAACGCGACAAGGTTAACGTTGATGTTACATCGGTCACCCGACTCAATGATTTATCGGTACCGGATATCCGGTCTATACCCAGCGATAGTACTTTGGGGAAGTCTGACATTGCTGCTATGGTTGCTGCTTATGAAGGGACTGAAAGCGAAGGACTCGGGATTGTATTTATAGCCGAGCGTTATTACAAGGCGAGAAAAGAGGGCACTCACATTGTTGTGATCTTTGATATAGCCACAAAGAAAGTCCTGATTTCACAACGCTATACCACTGCTCCGGATGGTATAGGAATAAGAAACTATTGGGCACCATCTATACGAACTGCTATAAAATTACTGGCATCGAACTATAAAAAGTGGAAGAAGAAGCATGTCGAAGCTGCTTAAATTATACAAAGTGTTCGATACTGTAGAACGTTTTTTCGAAATCTGATTAAAGGTGTTTGTATGGATGTAACTGAAGTCTTGGAACCCTGGTATGTTACAGATCAGAATCTGATCGATGAATTGAAAAAAGAAGTGAAGCGAGGACATATTTTATACAGGCTACCCGTTAAGACGGTTGCAAGACGAATGGATAATGATGATGTTCTTTTTGAAGTACTAAACAGAGACGATTTTAAATTTGCTAGAGTTCATCTTACCTGGCAGCATTCACATGATCCTCAGTATCCATTAACAGAAACATATTCAGACTGGCAACAGGTATATGAACAAGTTATAGTTCCGGATCATGCAGATTGGAACGCATAGTGTATAATATAGTGTTGGTTACTCTTCATTCCCCAACGGCAAACTCACCCGAAACAAAGACCCTTCTCCAAGCTGCGATTCTGCTATAATTGTCCCATGCAACGCTTCGATCTGTGCTTTGATCAAATATAGCCCTATACCGCGGCCCTCTACGTGGGAGTGGAATCGCTTGTATAATTTGAATAATTTTTCCTGGTATAGTTTGGTGTCGAAGCCGAGACCGTTGTCGCGCACTTCGATAATAGCGTGTCCATTTACCCGTTTGCTGGTAGCACTGATAATGAGCTTGCGATCGGGCGATCTGAACTTGATCGCATTGCTTAATAAATTATAGAATGTACTCTGTAACATGGCGCGAACAGTTGTGATGCCCGGTAGTTCGCTGAAGTCGTAGATGATCTCTTCCTGTCCTGTAATAGTATCCTGTAACAGGCTTATACTTTGCTTCCATTCCTTTTCAAAATCGACAGGCTCCAGGTAGCGGTCAGGATCGTTTCGAAGGTCGAGTACTTTGCTCAGATCTTTAATGATCAGGTCAAGCTCCTCAGCCGTCTTTACCATCATGTCAATCCATTGCTTTGCCTGCGCTAATTCCGTCTCTGCATGTGCCAATCCTGCCAGTCCAAGCAAGCGTACTACCGGACCACGCAGGTTGTGAGACACAGTATAAGAGAATTGCAACAACTCGTTATTATAGCGAACCAGTGCTTCGTTGGTCGTACTAAGCTCTTGCGTCTTCTCTGCTACAATGCGCTCCAGGTTTCGGTTCAGATCACTGATGCTCTTGTTACTTTCGGTGAGCTTGTTGGACTGTGCCTGTATTTCTTCGTTCTGTTCCGATACTTCCTGGTATAGATGTTTCAGCTCGGCATTCATATCCTGTAACTTGTGAGCCTGAGCTTGTATGCGCTTGTTTTTATCGGTAATAATTACATTGAGAATTTTGATACGTTTATAAAACCGATAGTATAGTAATACGGCCGCGACCAGTAACGCAATGCATATAATACCAGCCGCAATCAATATATACTGCTGTCTCAAACGCGATTCCTGAATATGGATCTTGTCCTGTGCAAGCTGTTTGTCTTTTTGGAGTTCTTTGATATTCCGGTCACGTTGCTCGATCTCCTGTGTCTTCTCCAGGTTTATAAACCTTCGGGCAAGATCAGTACGATGAATGGAATCTTTCAAAGCGCTTGCCATCATGGAATATTGCAGAGACTCTTTGTAACGCTGCTGTGCTGCGAGTAAATCTCTGCGCGTATTGTAGTTAAGTATAAGTAACTCATTGGCATGTGCAAGCCTGCAGTATTGCTCCGACAGGTTGAGCAGGAGGGTGGCATTTTTGTAATTACCGAGACGGGTATATATATCGCCTGTTCCCCAGCGTGAACGTGCCAGTCCATAGGCATAGTTCGATGCTTCGGATCGCTGCATACTTTGCTGGTATAGCGCAAGGGCAGTCGGGTATCGCTTTTGATTGGCTTCCAGGTAACCAAGGTTCATGAGCACTTCACTCAATCCGCGATCATCCTGCAAACGGGTATATACTTGTGACGCGGAGTCCAGCGTTGCTTTTGCCTCATCGTACTGGTGCAGGTCAGTAAGCACAGCGCCTTTCAGCATGAGTGCTTCAGCCAGATCGCCTTCGAGTTGCCGCTTGGGACCGTCACGGAGTGCTTCATTCGCCAGACGCAACGCTTGTGTCATATCTCCTAAATGAAAATTAACCCAGCCTATACGGTTCCGAATAATATAGGTGTCGGCTTCAAAGCCATGTTCCTTGCTGAGACGCAAGGCATCGTACAGGTTGTTAAGTGCCAGTTCGTATTCCCCGCGATCTGAGAATACTTTGCCCATGTCGGTGAGCAACGTTATATACTTGCGGATAAGCGATTTGCTGAAGTAATAGTTTCGTGCAGAATCAAACAGGACAAGCGCTTCATCAAATTTTCCCTTACGAAAAAGTATAAGTGCCCGCAGGTGACGTATATCGTGAAGATCTTCTTTATCTTCTGTGTGATTGATAACCAATTGCTCAGCTTCTGTTAATATACTTTCAGCTTCGCCAATTTCTCCGGATGCAAGAATGTTTCCAGCCTTCAGGATCAACGCATCGGCCAGCAGGATATCATCATTCAATAATCTCCGTATAGCAATGGCGCGGTCAAGGTAAATTTGCTGCTTGTCGTATTGATAACGTTGTCCATACAGCGCACTCATGTTCCGGTATATTTTGGAAAGCGTAAGTGCATTGGTGCTGTCCTTGAAAATTGTATAGGCTTTTTCAAAGTAATATAGCGCAGAATCTTTTTCTACTTCTTCCAATGAACACACACCGAGCTGAAGCAATGTATATCCCTGGTTCGCGCGATCACCGGCCTGAATGGACAAAGCAAGACCACGATGCAGATCTTCGTGTGCCTGTTTGAATTCTCCGGAAAGATATTCATATACGCCACGGTATGTATGTGCTATAGCTTCGCCTTTGGTATAGCCGATCTGCCGGCTGATACGAATAGCTTCATCGCCATAGCGAACAACCTTCGCATTGTCGTGCGTGATAAATTCGTACGTGAGTTGATTCAGAATATTTACCTTTTCTTCACCGGTCACTTGCGGAAGCCGTTTTTCCAGGCTATCCGTAATTTTGGATTGGGCAGCAGCAATGCAGAAAAAGAAGCTCAGGATAGAGATTAAGACGAAAGCCTTGCCACGATTCATTGCCCGGATAGGTAAACGTTATGGACAAAATTAAGCGGATTCAAACACTTTAAAAAAGCGGTACGGTGAAAGCAATTTTCTGGTGTCTCAGTGTGTGTTTAGACGGATGAACGCTGCTATACAACTGCAGATGTAATATAGGTATTGCAACCGTAATTTAAAATTTAGGGGATGATACCGAACCGCCTTAATTTTCCACGATCAGGAAGTCTTTGATAAGTTCCGTGTCTACGGGAATCTCTTCATCGTCCAGTGTAATATCGAGTCGTGTATGGGCCGGTTCAAACTCCTCGCGTATAATACTCAATACATATTTGAAGAAAAATTCGGGCGATGCGTCTGCCACGGTTATGACCCTGCTATATTTAGCGGAATCGATATGACAGAAACAGCCATCAGAATTTTTCAAAGTAAAGCGCAGCACCAGTAAAGTCTCATGATTTACCATCAAAAGTTGGGTTTGTTTATTACAGGTGGGTACGAGAGCGAGATGAGGTTGTAAATCTGGGAAGAGTTGATGAAGAATCCTAATGACTGATGCTGTTATCTTTGTAAGAACTATACCAATCAACCAAAAAACTGTACGAATGGAAGCTTTAAGCAGATTAATGCACTGTTTAACAATTCAGTAATATTCTATAACAGAATATTATTGTAGATATAGGGAACTTTTTACTGTGTAACTATACAGAAAATCTTTATCATGGTGATTTGCGGGAGTGTATAAGTTTCGTTAAATTCTCGTACGCGTCTTTGTTCTGTGGTATATATAGCAAGCTATAGATATATAGTTATCCGATCGGTGTACAATGAAAGTATAAATTTACTTCATTTGTACACGATATATACACAACGTTTTATTCAAGATGAAAATTATTGATTTATCAAAACCGGTTCAGTTCAATCAAAACGATCCCTGGTTCATGCGCGTCAAAATCAAACACAAGCCTCACCGGAAGGCCAAGTGGTTGATTCGATTTTTAGGATTACCATTCCGATTATTCCCGCAAGGTTTTGAAGGGTGGGCTGATGATACCATTGAGAAGATGGGTGTGCACGCCACTACACATATTGATGCACCCTGGCATTACTCACCGACCTGCAATGGGCAACCAGCCAAAACCATCGATCAGGTCCCGCTGGAATGGTGTTATAATGACGGTATCGTAATTGATATGAAACACAAGGCGGATTTTGATGCAATCACGGTAGACGACATCGAAAGTTTTTTGAAGAAAGAAAACCTCGTGTTGCGTGCCGGTATGATTGTGCTGATCAAGACGGGTCGTGATAAATTCAACGGCACTAAAAATTTCCCGTATATCGGCACCGGGATGAGCGCTGAAGCAACGTCATGGCTAATCGACAAAGGTATAAAAGTGATGGGCATTGATTCATGGGGTTGGGACTTGCCGCTTACACACCAGATAAAAAATGCAAAGGAGAAAAATGATAGCAGCGCATTCTGGAAAGCTCACCTTGTGGGACAACAGAAAGAATACTGTCACATGGAACAGCTTGTAAATCTTGATGCACTGCCCTATAGCGGTTTTAAAGTAGCCGTGTTTCCGCTCAAGATCGTTGGAGCCTCGGCAGCTCCGGCACGAGTTGTGGCGATGCTGGAGCAGCCAGCATCCTGACTTTGTTTATGTAATTGTTTTTTTAGTGCAAAATCACTTTGATAACTTAGTTGCAAAGAAGCTGGAACCGTTTTAGTGAATGTTTTTTATCTATAAAAAGTGTTCGCCGCTAGGCGTGGTCGTATACATTTTTAATATGCTTTTGTGTTCATGCGTTTCAGCTCTTTGCAGGATTTCTGATAATATTCCTGTTATATAATTTATACAACCAAAACGAAACATGGATACCATGCTCAGAAAGAAATTAATTTACTTTTTAGTATCAGTGGTTGCACTGGCTTCGTGTACGCCTAAGAAAACAGAAAAGCCCGAAGCATCTGCTGCTGATACAACAGCACGCATCAGCGATGATTCATTGTTGACACTGGTGGAAGCAAGAACGTTTCAATACTTCTGGAATGGTGCTGAACCAACCAGTGGCGCGGCACGTGAACGCTTTCATGCAGACAACGTCTATCCTGAAAATGATAAGCACGTGGTAACTTCCGGAGGCACTGGCTTTGGCGTGATGGCTATTCTCGTAGGCATTGAGCGCGGGTTTATTACCCGTGAGCAAGGTCTTGAACGACTCACACATTTTATAACGTGGCTTGAAAAAGCGGATCGCTTTCATGGTGTATGGCCACACTGGTGGAATGGTGAAACCGGTAAAGTAAAACCATTCAGTCCTAATGACAATGGTGGCGACCTTGTTGAGACATCATACCTGTTGCAAGGTTTGTTATGTGTCCGTCAATATTTCAAAGATGGAAATGAGCAGGAGAAAACACTGGCTGGTCGCATCGATAAACTGTGGCGCGAAGTTGAATTCGACTGGCATCGCAAGAACAAGCAGAATGTTTTATACTGGCACTGGTCTCCGGATAAAGCATGGGCCATGAACTTTGCAGTGGAAGGCTATAACGAGTGTCTCATCATGTATATACTGGCAGCGGCTTCGCCAACGCATGGGGTACCCGCAGAAGTATATCACGAGGGCTGGGCTCGCAAGGGAGGTATACGCAACGATTCAACGCACCAGCAATATGGCTATCACCTCGACCTTCGTCACAACGGTGCACAGCAATATGGCGGTCCGTTATTCTGGTCACATTACTCGTACCTCGGTTTGGATCCGCACAATCTTAAAGATCGCTATGCCGATTATTGGACACACAATAGAAATCATACACTGATCAACTATCGATATTGTGTTGAGAACCCGAAACAATATAAAGGCTACGGTGAAAACAGCTGGGGCTTAACAGCAAGCTACTCCATCAACGGTTATGCAGCGCATAGTCCTGCCGAAGACCTTGGTGTTATTTCTCCAACAGCAGCGCTCTCGTCATTCCCCTATACGCCAGAAGAATCGATGAAAGCCCTGAAACATTTTTACTTTGATCTTGGTGATAAAACATTTGGCGAGTACGGTTTCTATGATGCCTTCAGTGAACATCACAACTGGTATCTGCCGCGCTACCTGGCTATCGATCAGGGACCTATCATTGTTATGATTGAAAATCATCGCTCCGGTTTGCTGTGGAAATTATTCATGTCAGCCCCCGAAGTACAGCAAGGCCTCGACAAACTCGGCTTCTAACGTGTTTATGTGTGTATGTGTGTGGGTGTTTGTGTTTTTAAGTGTTTATGTTTGTAGCGTGGCGTATATATGGAATGCTATATATACACACGATAACACGTAGCATATATACACTTGTACGTAAACACGTGCACACATACACACGTAAACACGCTCAAAAATGCGGTATATTTTCCTTCTGTTGCTTGTTTGTTCCTGCCGGTTTGATGATGGCGATGATGCTATGTATCGGGCGGTTAAGGATGAGATATCATCAGACTTTTTCCAGACGCTATATTCAAATACATATTATGACCTGCTGGATCGCATTGAACCGGACGGGTTTCTGCAGGAATCTCAAACAGGTCAGTACGATGGTATGTATGCCCGCACGGTGGGAGCAATGGTTCCATTACTGCTGGAGACTGGAGAAATAGAACGTGCTGAACGTTTGATAAACTGTGTATTGAATGCTATGACTACCAATGGCATGACGCGTGTTCCCCATGTGCTTGATCGCAAGCTATACCTCGATAAACCGGCAGATTCAGTTAACAATCCCTATAGAATTATTGGTCGCACGGACCAGATCGATGGACAGGCACACGTTATTTTAGCGTGGGCCAAATTGGCGCTATACCGGGGAGAGACGAACTTTGAGAATCGAACCTGGCGTATAGTTGCTGCGTTGATGGATAGTTCTACAGCAAAGCCATACTTTGGCGTTGAAGAGAATGGCCATATTCCCGATCTTATTTACAATTACGCATTTGAGCATTCGCGACTCGTACCGAGTAATTATAATTTATTGACGCAATGCTTTGTCGGGGCGGCACTTGAATCGATGATACAGATTGCCAAACGCAGAAGTGAAAGTGTTGTGGCCACTCGTTGGGAAAAACATCTCGATATACTGCGTGGTGGTATACAAAAATATTTTGTCCGGAATGCGGACGGCAAAGATGTTTATTATGAGTTATTGTTGAAAGAGCAGGATGCTCATATACCTTTCTATGGAATGGGCTGGGTGAATTTATCGCCTGTGGCAGCGCAGTGGGAGCCACTTCCTCATGATGTCATGGTGAATACAATGGCGGAGTTACGAAGAAATATACAGGTATGGAATGGAATTAAATGGATGCCTACCGACTCATGGCCCAATGGTGAATTTTACGGGCAAATGATTGGAAAGGGTATAGCATGGGAGATAGAGTATGCTGCACGCGAAAAGGAATGGGCAAGGCTATACGAGATATGCAAGATGCTGCGGATTATACAGCATCAGCATCCGCTTTATATGGAGAACGCCTACCTCGCGGACGGAACACAAAAAGATATATATACCCTCACCAAAACAGACCTGAAAACCCTGGAACAAGGTGTGTGGAAAATAGTAGACCCAGGCAATGGTGAACAGGTAGCATGGTGGTGTTGGGCAATGGCACGACTTCGCAAGCAACTGAAACTTTCGGTTATCCCGGAGAGGATTGCGCTATCGGGAACTGACGCGAAGCCTGCTATAAATAGAAATATGCATGGACTGGTATATTCTTATTTCCGCAAAGAAATAAATGGTAAATCCTTCCATTGGACAAAGGATGCACCACTTGTTGTAGCTCCGCAAAATTATATACATGTACCAACAGTTCCTGCTGATACCTTTGGTGTGACATGGAAAGGCTATATCTCTATTGATGCTGACGATGATTATCGGTTCTTCTGTTATGCAGCCAACCCGATGCGTGCATTAATAAACAATGAGGTTATAGGACAGGGGCGAGCGGTCTATCTGAAAAAAGGATATTACCCGGTAACATTTCAATACGAACATGTGATCCCGGACGAATCGGTCGAGGTATATTTTCAACAAGGCGATGAACCGAGACGCGAAGTACTTTCGGTAGATAAGCTGTTTTATGCTGATCCCGAAAAGAATCACAGTGCTCCACCCATGATCGAGCCTGCTATACCAGAGATAGAGCAAGGTGAATCTGTAACCGTTTCCATTCAAGCTGATTCTTCCGAATATATATACTATACGTTGGACGGAAGTGATGCCAGTGAGAATTCTACACTATATACAAAGCCTTTCACTATACGCCAATCAACAGTCGTAAAAGCTATAGCGGTTCGTACAAACTACAGCAAAAGTGAAGTTGCACAAGTTCATTATCAGGCTATCCCGAAGAGAATGCTGGTCGAACTTGAGCATCTACCGCACAAGAACTATAGGTCTCGCGGACAAAAAGCATTAACCGACAGACTCACCGGATCACTCAATGGTCGCGATGGACGTTGGCTGGGATTTGAAGGTACTGATTTCAATGCCGTACTTGATCTACGCGATGTAAAGAACGTCCATTCCGTTAAACTTAATTTTCTACACGATCAGTCAGCCTGGATTTTTGCTCCGCGAAAAGTATATTTCTCGGTATCGAACGATGGCAGAAAATATATACCTGTCTACGAAGAGGACTTTAGTACTACAGCAACGAAGACTGAGGTAGCTTCGATCAAAACCTTTCAAGTCACGTTGAACAGGATCGCTGCGCGATTTATTCGTATCGAGGCTCAAAACGCAGGCGCCATTCCCGCATGGCATGCAGGGGCAGGAGGTAAGTCGTGGATTTTTGTTGATGAGGTTACTATTTCTTGTGATTGAGAATTACTGTTCGATTTAATTGAAATTGCGATCTGATATTCCTCGATTCCATTAAACTCCTTACTTTTGCCGGCTGAATTTTTATGAAGAATTACCTAACCGCCTTGTTTGTATTGCTTTATAGCATTGCATTCTCACAAACTCAATTGACTAAAATAATCTCGTCAAGTAAGTCCTCCAACTCCAGTCCCCAAAAACCTACTACGTATAACGGCAAATTGTATTTTGTTGCCACTGAAGCACGTACAGGAAATGAGCTTTGGAAAACAGATGGTACTGATGCTGGTACGTCATTGGTTAAGGATATAAATGCAGGCACGGGTAATTCGGTTATTTCAAACCTGGTTGTATTTAAAAACAGACTTTACTTTGTTGCTGATGATGGTGTTCACGGGCCGCAATTCTGGATGTCTGATGGTACTGCCGAGGGCACAACTATTGTTACTAATAATTTGCCATCGTCAATATATACTATAGTAGTAGCTGGAGACTATATATATTTTTTGCAAGCTATTGATTCCCGCCTTGGTGTATGGAAGTTTAACGGTTCTAATAATGGCTTAACCCTCGTTAAGGGAGGCATTTCTACGATGAATGCTCCCGACAATCTCATGAGTGCACTGGGTTTGGTGTTCTTTTCAGCGCAGACAGGGAATGGTGGCTATTCGAAGGTATGGCGCACGGATGGAACGGCAGATGGTACATATCC
Organism: Flammeovirgaceae bacterium UBA5867; assembly: GCA_002432545.1. Taxonomy (GTDB): domain Bacteria; phylum Bacteroidota; class Bacteroidia; order Cytophagales; family Cyclobacteriaceae; genus Ohtaekwangia. The sequence goes on from DJFR01000263.1 coordinate 60,340, forward strand.
TATTACTGATGAACTGGATGGAAATGGTGCTAATTTGGGGGGTACTGCACACCCAACACAATTCATTGAGTATCATGGTTCACTATATTTTATAGCTCGATCGTATTCAAAATTCGGGAGTAATTCCGTTGGAATTGTTAAAACCAATGGGACCGTAATTGGAACGGAATATATGTTGGGGATTTATAATGGAAGTTCGGAGATCGTTGAATTCGGTCATGCTGTTATTCATGCCGACAAGCTATATTTTTCGTTTTTCGATTTTGATCATAACCATTACTCTGTTTGGGAATCTGATGGTACGAAGTCGAACACCAGAAATATATATGACTTATCTAATGCCGACTATTTTTCTCCTTCATCGCTATGTTCTTACCGAGATGGACTATTTTTTACTTCAGGCAACGCTAATGGAGGTACATCACTTGTGAAATATGATGCGATGGCAAAGGAATTCTACGAAGTGACGGAATTGGCGACTCAGGTTTCTCGTCCTCCTTTTTTTATACCCGGCGGTTATTCAGCGTCTCATACCCTAGGAGGTAACCTCCTTTACATTGAGCTAATAAAGACAGACATTAATTTTGGAGAAATTTGGGTATCAGATGGAAGTTCATCTGGCACAATAAAGTTATCAGCTTCAGTTAATTCGGTGTCTAAGGACATGATACTGCATAACGATATGCTTTTCTACGTTGGCGTCAATAGTGTGAAAGAAATCGAACTATGGAAGACCAATGGAACACTTGCAGGTACGTCAATGGTCAAAGACGTAAATCCATCGTTAAGAGGTGTGGTGCTGTCGTCTGGAATAGTGAAGGTTAAAGATGTTGCATTGTTTGGTGGCTCTACAGAAGGCCTAGGAATTGAGTTATGGGTTAGCGATGGTACAATGACAGGCACCCGGATGCTTGTGGATATTGTTCCTGGAGCTTCCGGTTCTTTTCCTGATAACTTCATAAACGCAAATGATAAGGTATATTTCATAGCGAGTATAGGCGGAAGACGAAGTGAAGTATTCGTTTCTGACGGGACAACAGCCGGCACTAAACAGCTTACAAATCTTTCTATAGTTAATGCCTATGTCTATCGTTTAATTAAGATCAATGAAGAGAAGTTAATTTTCGAAGCAACGAATGAAGATTATACCACTTCACTTTTTGTAATGAATTTACACACAGGTTCAATTACGGAGATAAGGAACCTGGGTAAAAATTCTTATAATTCGCCATATAGTATTACAGACATGGCAGCGACCTCAGATGGAGTATTGTACTTTTTACTTTCGGGCGAGGGAACAGATCTTTGGAAAACTGATGGTACAGACGAAGGTACGGTTAAAATAATTGACTTGGTGGACGCATTTCAGCTGACTGCTGTAGCAAATGAAGTGTACTTCATTCGGAAGAACACCTATGGAATTTCCAAGGGCGATCTTTATATCAGCGATGGGACATTACCAGGAACACAGTTGTTGAAAACTGACGTATCGCAAAATTCACAGGCCTCAAGTATGGTGGCTTATAATGGCAAACTTGTATTTACTTCGGTTGATACTTCAACGGGGCGTGAGGTTTGGATTACAGATGGAACTTCGGATAACACAGTACTTTTGAAAGACATCGCGAGCGGTTCGTTGAACGGTGTTGCGGAACCCGACTTTAGAGTAAATAATGGGTTACTATATTTTACAGCCTTCAACGAAGTTTCCGGCAGTGAGCTATGGCAAACCGACGGTACTACTTCAGGTACAAAAATGGTAAAAGATATTGCGCCAGGAAATTTGAGTTCGAAACCTTATGGACTTATGTCACAGAACAATAGCCTTTATTTTTCAGCCTATACAGAGACAAATGGATATGAAATCTGGCGTACTGACGGGACAGAGACTGTTTTAGCTGTCGATGTAATTCCTGGTGCTATATCTTCCAATCCTCATGAATTTCTTGCTGTCAATGATAACGTAGTGTTATTTATGGCTGAGTCACTAACGGACGGACAACAGCTCTATGCCTTCAATGAATTAGTAACTGATACAGAACAAGGCGGTCAACACCACATCAAAGTATATCCCAATCCCTCTTCCGATGTTATTAATATAAGCACCACTGGCTTAGATGGGACAGTACTCTCTATTTATAATGCTTCAGGTACATTGATGTCTTCGCATACAAATATTGGAAGTACATCAACCATAAATTTACAGATGTATCCCTCCGGATTATATTTGCTTAGATTCACAAAGGATGATAAGCGCTATACTTTTAAGGTAATTAAAGAGTAGGCCTATATACTTGTAGGCAGACGTTTGGCGGCTAAAAAAAATAATAGACTGACGTTTTTTTGTTAGTCTATGCCCAAGCGTTACTGCATTTACCCATCTTCACCGTTTTTGCTGGAACTGCTGAGCCGACTGAGTTTAAATTGTTTGCAGTTATGATGCACAAGGTTGCAGCAAGCGGACAATGGCTATAAAATATTTTTGAAGTCAGTGTGATGACTTCTTGTTGTCAAGTAAAATCCAGCGATATTAGTTGGATGATAGCTTTCCCGGAGAAACGCAGACTTGTACAATCGCTTTCAAAAGCTTTACTTTTCTATTTTCTGCTATCTCACACAACGCTTCAGGCGCAGACCTACAAACCGTCACTTGATATGCGTGTACTCTATACACCCGAAACGGTCAGGGTGGGAGGAAGAACTATAGTTTATTATGAGTTGTTGCTTACAAACTTTTCCAGCGATACGATTTCGATTCAGTCTCTTCGCATAGTCACAGCTCGTGATTCTGTTTTCGTTGCTTCGTTTACGTCTGATGATTTGCAGAGACGATTTGCGTATGTCCCCACCGTTGCAACGGAATCCGATGCTGGAATAGTTTTAAATCCAGGCAGTACAGGAGTACTATATATTGAGACAACAGTCGATAAGACAATGACATTGATACGTCATATCCTGGAAGGTGCAGTACTAAAAAAAGGGAAACGGTCTTTGATTCAGGTGCAGGACGAAGGAACGACAGTTAATAGTCGAGAACCTGTAGTGCTTGGTGCCCCGTTGCGTGGTGGACCGTGGGTAGCTATATATGATCCTGCATGGGTACGTGGTCATCGCAGAGTAATTTATACGATGGATGGTAAAGCGCGTATACCCGGACGATTCGCAATAGACTTTATGCTTGTAAACGATAATGGACAATATACCAAAGCAAATGAAGACGTTGTTGCCAATTGGTATGGCTATAGTGCAGATGTTCTCTCGGTTGCCAACGGCATGGTTGTTACGGTGCGTGATGAATTCACCGAAAGTAAAACAATCTCGGCACATCCCGTAGTGCCGGCAGAGAAAGCAACGGGTAACTATATTGTATTAGACATCGGCAATAACCGCTTTGCATTCTATGAGCATCTGAAACCTGGCAGTATTCGTGTAAAGGTTGGGCAAAAGATTAAAAAAGGAGACGTGATTGCCTCATTGGGATTTACCGGACAGACTACCGGTCCGCATCTCCACTTTCATGTTGCTAATCGTAATTCACCCTTAGGCGCAGAAGGTATACCTTTCGTTTTTGAGAGCTTCAATCTGCTGGGTGTATATAACGACCTGGGTAAAATGGGACAGCAGCGTTGGGAGAATATAAACGAGAATAATGGTCGTGCACAGAAAATAATGAATGAGCGGCCACTTCCCAATGCAGTCATTCAGTTTATGATGAATTGACAGTGCTGAGAACAAAGTGGTAACAGATCATTTGTTATTTATAGCTTGTATCAATCCTGCTGGAAGAATGCCAAGGTCTGTAAATTTTATATCTCCATTGCTACTATAAAATATATACTTTTTGTCCGTTGAAATATAGGGACAATAGTCTCTGGCGGATGTGTTGATCGCATCACTAAAATGATTCACCTTTTGCCATTCTTTTGTAATTTTTACAGACCAGTATAGATCGGCTTTGCCAAAACTGTCCGGTCTGCCAGATGATGTGAATATCAATGCCTGACCATTAGTGGTAATAAACGGATCATATTCCGAATGATTTGTATTGATGGTACCGCCCATGTTCTGAGGTTCTGAAAATGTGTTGCCTTTATACTTGCTGAAGTATATATCCTCTTCTCCATATCCGCCTTTCCGTGATGATGAAAAGCAGGCATCACCCGTTTTTGTGAAAGATATATAGTATTCATCCTCCGGGGAGTTAAGTTCTTTTACAGGGATGGGTTGCGACCATTGTCCGGAGTTTGTTCGTACTACTTTCCAGATGTCGTAATCTTTGATAGTATCATTCGGGGCTATTGGGCGGTTTGAAATAAAATATAGTTCTCCGGCAGGTGAGAATGCAGGATCTGCATCAGAGTAGTTCGTGTCAGAGAATGGAAGTCGTGTTGGCATTGACCATTTGCCCCGGGTTCTCATGCTATAGTATAATTGTGAGCGTTTGTTTACAGAACGTGTAAAGTAAAAAGAGTTTCTATCCGGTGAGAAAGCTGCGTTGAATTCAAGCGAATCACCGGAGATAATACCTGGCAAAAACGATTCTGCGGCTAGCATAACAGGTTGGGCGTATACCCTTACTGTTAGACCTAACAACATTGAAAGAAAGATCATTTTTATGTTGTACATATAGTTCAGTGACTCCATGAATAATAATTATGGTCAGTATCAAGAACAAAATCCGTTCGATGGTATAGATTGTTGCCAATGGCATTAGATTTGGCCGTCTCTAATAATAATGCTGCTGCGTGTGTTTCACGGGTAAGTTGTTTAGCGCGATCGATCAGTTTTACAGAAACTTTTAATCCACGAAAGGAGGGATGCACATACAAATCATTCAGCAGCCAAAGTCTTTTCATACGCACGGACGACAGCAAGGGGTATAGCTGTACAAAGCCCGTCATCAAGTTGTCTTCATTACGCGCTACGAAAATAACGGAGTCACTAAACGACAACCGGTCAGCGAGAAATATCTCGCTACCGGGTATGTCGCTGGGGTATTGATAGAATACACGGTATTCATCAAATAATCGGGCAAGGGGCGTAAGATCTTGTGTGGTGGCCTGGTATATTGTCATTGTACTGTATACAGTTTGATGTAAGAAATATATACTTGTGTTCGATCAGGGAGTTATGCGGTGCGAGGTGTTGGTGAGATTCATTTCCCAGGTTTTGCCATTGTCCGGTGAAAAGGCCTGACTCCATACCGGGTTGTTCGGGTCAGTCTTGTCCCATTTAAACATCACCAGGATTTGTTTCCCCTGAAATATATCTTTACAATAGAATGTACCTACACTTCCTTCGAAGGAACCTACTACGGGAGGATCAAGTACTCCGATATTACTGTCTACCCAATACAAACTCCATAGTTTTGTTTGCGGATTGAAGATTCGTAGTGTGAGACCTTCATACGGTTTATCGTTTACCTGGTTATAGGCAGTACGGTAAATATCAATGTTGGCAATTCCGTTGAGTACTGGTCCGAAGTTCTCGTCATCCGATTTATACTCCACCCATTCGGTACAATTGTTCAGGCGTGTCTTCAGGCGTTTATTATCCATGGTCCATTTACCGGCAAGGAAGTCAAAGTCCTTAGCAGATGATGTCTTGGATGCCGTGATCACCAGGTCTCCTTTGGCATCCATGCTGGCATTGACCATTTTAAAGTCTTTGGGGATTTGCGCGCATAGCGGCAGCGTTGTGTACAGACTAAGTAGTATACTCAACGACAGAATTACATTGGTCTTTTTTGGGTTCATAGCTGTTATTGTTTTACGGTTTTAATGTGTTTGTTTTCGCGTACTTGATATGCCAAAAGTAGCGTATCTTTGCACCCATGCCTGGATGCAGAATTTAACTTTTTGATGGGTGCAGTTATGATCCCAACTATTCACCAAACGGACAAGCTTTTGTATGAACAGGTTTACGAGTTCTACAAGACTGCTATACTGCAGAAGCGGCTGGCTTACAATCAACGATTGCCTTCATATCGCGTGTTGGCGAAAGAACTGGGTATAGCCAACAATACCGTCTTAAAAGCATATGAGCAACTGGTGCTGGAAGGATATGTTACCAACGTACATCGCAAGGGGCTATATGTAACGAAGATCGATCGATCAGACTGGCAATTGCCTTCTGCAGCCCCGTCACTGCCACTTGCAAACAAAGAATCAAAAAGTAAGAAAAGACCTGCTGCTTACGATACATCTGTACGCCTGGTGGATGAAAGTCATTTTCCTGTGAAGCAGTGGCGCAAGTGCAGCAACTGGGCATTAGATCGAATCAGTTTTCAATACCAGGAATATGAACAGGACGATCCGCTCAAAGAGCAGCTCATTAAATACTTGTTTCAATACCGTGGTGTACGGGCAACTCCTGCACGGTTACTAATCGGATCCGGTGCGAGTGTGCTTGTTTTCTGGCTGGCGTTTGTGCTACGCAATAGCTGTAAGAAAATTATAGTGGAAGAACCCGGCTATACGCGTACGCGTTCGTTGTTCCAGGAATTCGGGTACAACGTAAAGCCTATACGCGTTATGGAGCAGGGTATTGATCTCACACAGGTCAGAAAGGAGCGAGCCGACCTGCTATATATTACACCATCACATCAATATCCTACCGGGGTTGCTATACCGGTAAACCACCGCATACAATTGCTCAACTGGGCGCAGAAGAACAACGCCTATATTATTGAAGACGATTTTGATTGTGAATTTCGCTATAAAACCAATCTCATGCCTTCACTGCAGGGGCTTGATCAGACCAATCGTGTTATCTATATCGGTACATTTAGCAGTGCATTGATGCCTTCGCTGCGAGTGGCGTATGTTGTGTTGCCAGAGAATTTTGAAGTCTCATACCAATCCCACCAACACCTTACCAATACGGTTCCGTATTTTACCCGGAGAACGCTGGCGTTGTTTATGGAAAAAGGTTTCTGGGAGAGACATTTGAAAAAAATGAGGACCCTGTACAAAAAGAAATACGATGCTTGTGTGAGTGCGCTGCAACGCCTGCCTGCAAGTTGTATTGCGTACAACCAAACACCATCGGGACTAAATATACTATTGCATATTAATACCCACCTTAGCGAAAAAGAAATTATACAACGTGCACAGGCCACTGGCATTGCTGTAACGCCTGCCAGTGGTTTTTATAGCAATAAAGGAGCCATGCCGCGGAAGCCGCAAGTATTGTTTGAGTTTGGAAGTTTGCCGCAGGATGTAATAAGACCAGTGGTGGAGAAACTTTACAAGGCGTGGTTTGAAAAATGAGAGGAGCTTCTGTATAAATGCATATTCAATAAATACTATATTGATACGACTAATTGTGTATGACCGACGAGCAACTGACTGATCTTCTTTCCTCTTACGGAATTCCCGCTGCCGAGGCAGCGGATTTATTAATGATTTCTAAAGTCGTAAGTATTGATCGTCATGTATATTATCTTTCCAGCGGGCAAATTCCGAGGAAGATCGCATTTAATCTGAAAGGTTTGTTTCGTTATGTATATAGTGATGTGAAGGGGAATGAGTTCACGAAAAGTATAATTCCCGAGAATAATATATTGGCTTCGTACTCTGCGATGCTTCATCAAACACCTTCTTTCTTTGCTATACATGCATTGGAGGATTCTCAAGTATTGGAAGTGCCTTATACAGAATGGCTGAAATTAAAAGAGACAAATCGGTTCTGGGATTTGTTTCTGATCCGGATGCTTGAGAAGGGCTTTTGTGTCAAAGAGAAGCGCGAACGCGATCTCCTGTTGCTGGATGCTGAGACACGGTATAAAGATTTTCTCACCGGGTTTCCCGGGCTGGAGCATCGGCTTACTTTACAGATTATAGCGTCTTACCTGGGTATAAAACCGGAGTCATTAAGCCGCATTCGAAAAAAGATGGCCGGTTAACATAGATCAATTTTTATAGCACACGGTCTCGTTAGTTTTGAATCATAAGATTATATACTTATGATGATGCAAAGCAATACTATTTTAATCACCGGTGGAAGTTCGGGGTTAGGACTGCAAATGGCAAAGGTATTTTTAGAACGCGGCAATACGGTAATCATTTGTTCACGCTCGGCAGAAAAATTGAGACAGGCTAAACTGGCGCTTCCTGCTGTAATCACATATGAATGCGACATTGCCAACCGAGTTGCCTGCGAAGAAATGGTAGCCTGGCTAACGCGCCAATATCCGTTACTCAACATGCTGATCAATAATGCAGCGATTGTTCATAAAGATGACTTTGTGAGAGGGGAGTCGATGATTGAGAAACTGTACCAGGAAGTATCCACCAATTTCCTTGCGCCTGTCGTACTGATTAAATTATTATACCCACTTCTGAACAGACAGGCAAATGCTCACATTATCAATGTAACTACCGGCCTGGTATATATACCGCGCACGGTATATCCGTTCTATAATTCTACGAAGGCTGCATTACATGCGTTCACGCAAGTGTTACGAAAACAATTAAAAGATAGTCCTGTGAAAGTTACAGAAGTGTTGTTTCCGGCAGTAGCTACTCCGTGGCATAACGGTAGTCCGCCCAGCATTGCGATTACTCCGGAAAAAGCGATAGATGAAATGGTAAAGAAACTGGAAGCGGGTAAAGATGAGATCAGAGTTGGCAAGGTAAAGCTGTTATATATACTGTCGCGTATTGTTCCCGCATTTGCTTTTAGAAAGTTGAATGCAATTTGATGATGTGCAGAAAGTAAAGACAATACTATATTTTAAGTTCCATTTTTATATCTGCTGTAGCGAAGTGTGAATCTTCCAACGCTACGTAGTTGAAACCGTATTGCTTGTACAGTTCCTGTGCTGCCTGGAGCTGGTGATTTGAAAATAGAATGATTCTATTAGCGCCTGACTCTTTTGCTTTTGCGATACATGCTTCAATAAGCAGCTTGCTGATTCCTTTTGAACGATGGTCGGGATGGACACACATTTTAACCAGCTCACAGGTATTGCCTTCTCCCTTAACGATCCCGGCTGTACCTGCAATTTCATTGTTAATACGTGCCAGGAAAATACAGCCGCCGTCTGCCAGTATATATCTTTCCGGATCGTTAAGCATGTCAACATCGATTTGCTCAAGCAGATTATAGCGTTCAAGCCATTCCAAGTTCAATGATTTAAAAGCTTGCTGGTACACAGCCTGGTAAGGAATAATTTCGATATCGGAAGTTTTATCCATTGAATTGTTTCTCATAGAGGTTTAGTCGTTCGTCATACAGGGAATCTATCAGGGTGAATCCTGGCGGTGTAAATTTATCGGATGCCCAATAGGTGGCGAGGCGTGTTCCGGCAGGAAGTATAGCGAGCTGTTCCAGCGTATATTTAGTATATGCTTTGTAGAAACTTGTATTTAAAAGTATACTGTCATCGATCTTGTTTCCGAAATCGATATTCTCATAATATGAATTGTAGAAATAGAAAGCATTATACTTTCTGAAGTCGATGGAGGTGATGTTGGCATGAATGAACTCTATATTTTGTAAGCTATATTTCCGTATCAGGCTTTGTGTCAAGTCAACCAACTCTACGCGTTGCTCCACACCCGTAAAATGACCATTGGTATTAACAGCACCCACCATGCAGAATTTGCCGGCACCAGATCCGATGTCCAATACGCGCGTACCGGAACTGGAGACCAGGAATTCGGAAGCCGCTTTTGCTACTGAAACGGGTGTCCAGTGTTTCTCCGATAAGCGTCTGATGCTAGCAGGATAGATCGTGTTGAACTTTTCATCCGTAACGTGAATATTTAGTCGTAGCAGCTCAAAGACCATGTGGGTTCATTCCGGGATAATTGATCGACAAAGGTATGATTGTTATCCGTTATCCGTTAGCTGTTATCCGTTAATCGTTGCACGTTAATGCGGTCTTGCGGGCTTGAATTGCATCGAAGCACGCACTAGCCAGTGAAAAACAGGTTGGGGATGGATTTTTAACAAAATACTACGCGTATATGAGTATATATGTTCCATAAGTCTTTGTCACTAATTTTGTATCTTCGCGTCTCAAACCTGCATGCATATTATATGATACTCACGGTGACCATACACGATACGATTGGTCTGGGAAAAATACAAAAGACGATCGATGTCAGTTTTCAAACCGAAGTAGTAACTGTTAAGGAGATTATTGAAGCTCGTGTGTGGAAAGAAGTGAATGACTATAACAACAGTCTTCCGGAATATTTCAATGGACTCGTCCAGCCCACAAATGCAGAAAAAACATTGAATGGTTACAGGCTGAAGGAGCGAAAACCGATTGATGCTGAGAAACAAGTATATATCGCACTGGATGCTTTTATGAAAAATGGTTACTTCATTCTGGTTAATAATAAACAGGTAGAGTCGCTCGATCAACAGGTTCAGCTATCGTCCACTTCTCCTATTCGCTTTGTAAAGCTTACACCACTCGTGGGTGGTTAACAATCGTGTATGGGATCGGATTTCGCGCATCACGCTCAGCGTTATAAAATTGGACTGATACAGGTTGTAAAAGAAGCCAGTGCAAAAAAACTTCATCAGTATACCCATCTCTCCAGTTATGCAAATCTCGATAGTTTAAAAAATATCGGGGCTATGCCCGTTGATGAGAAAGATTCGTTTCTGATTTTTCTGATGAACGAGATTAAATTGTCGTGGTCGCAGAAAGGTAAATATAGTTACTCGCGTGATGAGGTATGGTTCCATGGCTTTAAGGTGCTGGAATATATTCTGAAAAATCATGAGCCTGCTATGCTTACGCTGCAGAAGATTGCAGAAGGATTGAAGCAGCTGCGTGATAAAGATTTAGCATCCTATTATATACCTACACTCCGGATCCTGGAACACATTCGTAAAGCTGTTGTGAAGCAGGGGCTCACACCCGGTATGCGAAGTGCTTTGCAGGCACTAATGTATGCGCCTGACCCGTTTCTGTCGAGCGAGCAAAACAAAGAAAATGATCTGCTCGTGTTTCTGTTACAAGATGACATCGCTGTTGAAGTATCGCAGCACGATCGTTGGGGTAAAGCCGCTGTTGCATATCTCAACAGTGTAGATCCGGAATTGCGTGCCGCCTGGATTGCCTTATTTGCTCATGCGAAAAGCGCTGGTTCGAAATCAACACCAACAGCGAAATGGTTGAAACAGGCGCAGGTATTACTTGAGAAGATTGGCTATAGCGCATTCTTTTTGAGACTCGAAGAGTGGCTCAACTTTCTGCAGACTATATTGAAAGAAATGCACAAGGGTGAGACGAATGATTTTGTGCGTAATGAAAATCACGATATCCTTAAAGGATTAATCTGGTGCGTTGGCCTGGTGAACCATCCAACCCTGAATACTGCGTTGGATGAGTATGCAGTATGGGCCTATAAAAAGAAACCCGGTGTCGGAAGTCTCTCCGTGAAAACGGGAACTGCTGCTATGTTTGCATTCTCCTTGTTGCCGGTGAAAGAAGGTGTATCGCGTCTTTCGAAATTTCGTAGCCGCATTAAGAACAACAGTATCCTGAAGGCTATTGATAAGATCATTAAGGCGACTTCCGAACAGCATGGAATGGGAATGAGCGAGATGGAAGAAATGGCTGTTCCTGATTTTGGTATCCGCAACCATGCCATCGAACTTGCTTTTACGGAAGGTATACTTCGCTATAGCGTTGCCGAAGGTGAACTTCGGTGGGACTGGGGCGACAAAGTACAAAAAGCTATACCGGCAGAAATCAAACGCAGCTATAGCGCGGAGATAAAGGCGCTTAAAAACACAATCAAAGAGATCGATACAACGCTTCCGGTAATCAAGTCGCGACTTGAAAACAGTTACCTGCAACAACGTGTGTGGAACTTTGAGAACTGGAAGAAGCTATATATCGATCATCCGCTTACATCAACACTTGCTACGAAACTGATCTGGCATTTCAGTAACGGTCAACAGAAAGACCAGGGGCTATTGACAGGTGATGATTTTGTTAACGCCAACGGTGATCCTATACGCTGGATCGACCATGCTACCACGGTACAGTTATGGCACCCGATCGGTTTCCCGGCCGAATATATATTACAATGGCGTACGTTGCTTGGCCAGTATGGTATCCGTCAACCTTTTAAGCAAGCCTACCGGGAAGTATATATTATTACAGATGCTGAATTGCGCACGGAAGTATATTCCAATCGTTTTGCCGCGCACATTTTGAGACAACATCAGTTTGCGGCTCTTTTGCGTCAGCGTGGCTGGCACTATACCATTATGGGTGCCTGGGACTCTCACAATACTCCGTATATAAATCTCGCTACCTGGCACATTGCCGCGGAATATCTTGTTAATGCAGATTACCAGGCTTCGGAAACGAATAGCATGGGTATATATAACTATGTTACGACAGACCAGGTTCGTTTTACCAGGCAGGGGCAGACGCTTGCACTACACGATGTTCCAGCCCTTGTGTTCAGCGAGATCATGCGCGATGTCGATTTGTTTGTAGGTGTAACCAGTATTGGTAATGATGCTGCGTGGCAGGATGGAGCCAACAATCTTGAGAACACCTACTGGCGTGAATATTCATTTCGTGAACTGACGGAATCCGCCCGGATACGAAGTCAGGTGCTGCAGTCGCTTATACCCAATCTGAAAATTGCTGCGGTATGTTCATTCGATAAAAAATTTCTGATTGTGAAAGGAAAGCTCAGNNCGTAAGGACAATGCGCAAGGCGAGAAGATCTTTCTTCCATTTGAAGGTGATACTTTACTCTCCATCATTATCAGCAAAGCATTTCTGCTTGCTGATGACGACAAGATTACGGATGTGACGATTACCCGCCAGATAAAGTAAACACCTGCAGCGTATAGGGCTGCCGTTAATTCGAAAATTCTTTTATCTTTAGTTTCTGTTCCTGTGCTTTGCTTTAGTCGTTATCTATAGAAGATGCTAAAGATACTCTATCATGAAAGTTCACGCTGCTATTAACTCAGCCTGTTTCTATCGAAACGTTTTAAGACTGCTTGGTTTAGTTTTGTCAATCAGCATGGCAGAGAATGTATTTTCTCAGGCAGGATTGCAGTTAGGAGCGCCCAAACTTTTCATTCAACTCGACACGACCTGCATGACGCCCGATGCCATGGCTATAGATGATGCAGGCAATATTTATCTATCAATTACCAATGCGACTACGTTTGATCGGTTCGGAGCGAAGATTATAAAGCTCAGCAAAGACGGAAAGATATTGAACACCTGGACGTCATTGCCAGAACATCCGGTTAGTGGCAAGGTACATCCCATGGGAATGGCAATTGGGTCGGATGGCTTCTTATATATTGCGGACAATCAAATTTTTGCCGGTCAGAAAAACGGGTCAAGAGTTCTTCGTGCTAAACTTGAAAACGGTGAAATTGGTAAAATTGAGACCGTAGTCACTGGGCTAAATGTAGCCAATGGCCTGCGGTTTCATAACGGGTATATATATGTTACCGATGCCCTGACGGACAATGAAAGAAAGAGCGGCATATATCGATTTCGTATAGATGAATTGACCCAACAACCAGTTAGTATCAATCCTCAAAATCAATTAAAGTATTTGCTCCATGAAATGACGCTTGATAAAAACACAGCCAATGGCGTTGGTACAGATGGTTTGGATTTTGATACACATGGCGATTTATATGTCGGTAATTTTAGTGATGGTACGCTTATAAAAATCAGTCTGAGTAAAAATTCCGATAAGCCCGCTATATCAACCTTGTTAAAACATAAAAACCTGGTGGGATGTGATGGTATCTTCTTTGACAAAAAGTCTAATGCTTTATTGATCGCTAACTTTCTTGAAAACAGTATACTTCAATACCGATTGGCTGACAAACAATTAACAACGTTGTGGAAGAATGATGATGCAACATGCACGGCAGCATTAGACTGCCCGTGTGATCTTGCGATAGTTAATAATCAGTTAGTAGTGGTAAACTTTGATACCTATACCACCAACGCGAATAAAACGATCGATAATTGTAACACTATATCTGTGTTTAGTATACAGCGTTAATTCGTCTGTTCGATTTGCAGGGGCAACATCATACTCAGTCAGATGATTTCGAAGTTGCTACAGCTATAAAATACAATCGTTTTAATTTATCATTCAATCGTTTGCTGGTGGGCGATGGTTAACAGGCAATGGAGTTTAATTTATACCCTCTCTATACTCCGTTCTCTACCTTCATTTAAACATAAACCCCATCGCTTATGAAAATAATTTATTCTCAATGGAGGCTCTCTGTGAGTCTGAACATGGTATTGTTCATTGTTGTGTTAAGTATTTCAACGTTTGGGAAGTTTGCCCGAGGTCAGTCCTTTATACATCCGGGTGTCCTGCATACACAAGCTGATTTTAACCGGATGCGTGAAAAAGTAAATGCAGGCGAACAACCCTGGAAGGGTAGTTATGATAAGCTCGTGGCCAGTGCGCAGGCACAGCTTGGTTGGAATCCGCGCGCAACAGCAACTGTAATTCGTGGTGGCACAGGTGATAATGTAGCGTTGCTATATAATGATGTTGCTGCAGCGTATCAGCATGCTTTGCTATGGAAGATCACTGCTAATGCTGCGCATGGAGATAAAGCAAGAGATATACTAAATGCATGGTCGGCAACACATACAACGCTGTCGGGTAACGCAGATCGTTACCTTGCTTCCGGGTTATTTGGCTATCAGTTTGCCAATGCTGCAGAGATGATGCGGGGTTATCCAGGATTTGATGTTGCACGATTTCAGAATTACCTGCTCAATGTATATTACTATCCGTTAATAGAGCGATTCCTCTGGAGCAATCAGTATGGTGACGATCATAATGATGCATGTATCACAAACTATTGGGCTAACTGGGACTTGTGTAATATGGCTGCGGCTTTGGCCATTGGTGTGTTCTGTGATAACCGCGCTATATTTAACCGGGCCATTGAATATTTCAAGACCGGAGCAGGCAATGGTTCTGTCAAACATGCGGTTCCGTTTATACATTCGTCAACGCTGGCGCAATGGCAGGAGAGTGGGAGAGACCAGGGACATTCATTACTGGGTGTAGGACTGATGGCCAGCTTTTGTGAGATAGCCTGGAGCCAGGGCGAGAATATGTATGGCTATGATAACGGAAGATTCAGGAAGGGAGCCGAATATGTAGCATCCTATAACCTGGGTAACACCGTTCCTTTTACAACGTACGCATGGGGCTCGGGGCAGAACTGCGCGTATAATCAGCATACCGTAATTTCATCTGCCGGACGTGGCGAGTGGAGACCTATATGGGAAATGATCTATAATCATTACGCGAAGCGGGTAGGGCAGGCTGGTCTCATTCCAAATATAGCGGCCTACGCTGCGAACATGCGACCGGAGGGAGGGCCGGGTGGTCATGCCACAACGTTTGATCAGCCGGGCTTTGGCTCACTGACTTTTTTCCTGGTAGATCCATCTTCACCCGGGGGCTATACTATATGTTCCAACGAAGGGCAGACTTGTACATTTTCCGGTATGGTAAATATAGCCTATGGTGCCAACGGACAGTTCTCTTATAAATATGATGTTAGCGGTGGAAGTATAGGTTGTAACAATGCAACGTTTGGTGATCCGATTCGTGGCGTTGTAAAAGCCTGTTACGTTCAGCAGGTATCTGCTGTGGCAGAAAATTATTACTATAACATTTCAAATCGTAATAGTGGTAAAAGCATTGATGTACAAAATTTCTCTGTGAGTGATGGCGGAAATATTATACAGTGGTCTTACAACGGAACAAATAATCAGCAATGGAAATTGCAGAATGCAGGTGATGGTTATTACTACGTAGTTTCGCGCCAAAGCGGAAAATGTCTGCGAGTGGTTAGCGGAGATATACAACAATATACTTGCACGACAGGCTGGTGGTCAGAGCAGTTTGATATAATAACGCAGGGAAGTTACTACCAGGTTCGAAATCGAGAAACAGGAAACTGCCTGCAGGTAGCGAACAGTTCTACGACCAACGGTGCCGATATAGTTGAAGCCGCATGCAATAACAGTTTGTTGAGCCAGTTGTTTTCGTTTTCGTCGGTAGGAAATGCTTCCGCGCGATCTGCTGAATCTATACTGGTGTCACCATCTTCATCCGATATAAAGGAAGTTGATTTCAGTATATATCCCAACCCCGTAACATCAGTGCTGTCTCTGAACTTACCGGAAGAGTTTGCGAATGGTGAAGCACATATCGTTGACTTAACCGGAAAAGAAATTTTGCGAGCCGCGCCAACACAAAAAAATCAATCATTGGATGTAAGCAGTCTCAAACCCGGTACATACCTGTTTGTTATTAAAAACAATGCACGTTCGAGAACTATAAAATTTCTAAAGGTAGATGCGCGCTAGTTGAATATAGCTATAGGAGTAAGAGGCTGTCTCGCAAATAGAGATAGCCTCTTTTTTTGTGATTCTGGTAAGTATCCAAGCCATCACAACAATTCCCCGGGACGAGCACATGAATACGTCCATCTATTATATAGGTGGAATTGCCGGATTACAACGCGGTTTTTAACTTACCCCTGAAATCGCTGAGACATTGTCGTTATGTAAACAACAAAATCATGTACCAGGAATATATTGAGATTCGCGGTGGACGCGAGAACAACTTGAAAGACATCTCATTGAAAATCCCGAAGCGGCAGATCACTATATTTACAGGTGTATCCGGATCAGGAAAATCTTCTATAGTTTTTGACACGATTGCAACGGAAGCGCAGCGTCAGCTATATGAAAACTTCAGCATGTTTGTTCGGAACTTCTTGCCGCGTTATGCGCCCCCACAAGCCGATGCTATAGAAAATTTAAGCATGGCTATAGTCGTGGATCAAAAAAGACTGGGTGGTGGTTCGCACTCCACTGTAGGAACCATTACGGATATAGCACCTGTGTTACGACTTTTATATTCGCGGATAGGAAAACCGCATATTGGTTTTTCAAATGCATTTTCATTCAATGATCCGCAGGGAATGTGTCCGGAGTGTAATGGTCTTGGAAAGAAGATGGGCATCCTTGCAGACTCTTTCCTGGACATGGACAAATCACTTAACGAAGGTGCTGTACAGGTGCCGGTTTTTGCTTCGTGGGAAAGTGCTATGTATTCCAGCTCAGGCTTATTTGATGTGGATAAAAAACTCCGCGACTTTACATCCGAAGAAATGGATCTGCTTCTTCACAGCAAACCGCGTAAAGTCAAAATGAACTTCGGGGGAGGTGTGATCAACGTTACCTATATGGGCATCATCGAGAAGTTTACAAAAGCCTATATTAAAAGAGACATCAAAACGCTTTCAGAGCGAACACAAAAAAAAGTTGCTCCGTATATTGGACTAACAGTTTGTCCTTTATGTAAAGGCGCGAGATTGAGTCAGCCTACGTTGAGTTGTAAGATCCATGGAAAAAATATAGCAGAATTATCGGCCATGGAAATCTCTGCCGTGATCTCGTTTCTTGACAAAGTTACCAGTGCCGTTGGCGCTCCGATGGTTGCTACACTAAAAGAAAGACTACAGCACCTTGTCGACATGGGCCTGGACTATTTAAGTCTGGATCGTGAAACAAATACATTGTCAGGTGGCGAATCACAACGGATCAAGATGGTAAAGCATTTGAGTAGCAGCCTTGTTGATGTGATGTATATATTTGATGAACCCAGCGTGGGGCTGCATCCGCGCGATGTGCATCGTCTTAACGACTTGTTACGAAAGCTTCGCGATAAAGGTAATACGGTTATTGTAGTTGAGCATGATCCTGACGTCATCAAAGTTGCAGACTATATTGTTGATGTCGGGCCACAAGCTGGCAGTCTCGGTGGAAAAATTGTCTTTGAGGGAAAGTATACTGCACTTTTGAAGGCTGATACCTTAACAGGAAAGCATATACAGCAGACTGTTCCCGTTAAGGCTGCAGTCAGAAAACACAAGGGTGCTTTGCACATTCACCGGGCCAGGGTTAACAACCTTCAGAATGTAAGTGTAGATATTCCGAAAGAAGTACTCACAGCAGTAACGGGTGTTGCTGGTTCAGGCAAAAGCTCACTGATTCATCAGGTATTTTTAAAACAGCATACGGATGCTGTTGTGATTGATCAATCCGCTGTAGGAACTTCCACACGCTCAAATCCCGCTACCTATACCGGCATCATGGACGATCTTCGTAAAGCATTTGCTTCTGTAAACAAAGTTAGTCCTTCGCTCTTTAGTTTTAATTCAGAAGGGGCTTGCCAAAATTGCCAGGGAGCCGGTGTAATATATACTGATCTTGCGTTTCTGGATGGTATTAAAACGCCTTGCGAGATCTGCGATGGTAAACGATTTAAGGAAGAAGTTTTAACTTATAAACTTGATGGCAAATCGATAGCCGATGTGTTGGAGCTGACCGTGGATGCCGCGATTGACTTTCTTACACAAAAGGAAATTCAAAAGAAATTACTTACCCTGCATGATGTTGGTCTGAATTATATTACGCTGGGACAACCGCTTAGCACGTTATCTGGTGGTGAATGCCAGCGCATTAAACTCGCCAGTGAGTTGCATAAACGTGGAAGTATATATGTTTTGGATGAACCGACTACCGGTTTACATATGTCAGATATAGGCCATCTGCTGGCAATCATGAACAGACTGGTAGATGCTGGTAATACCGTGGTGGTGATTGAGCACAATGTTAGTGTTATAAAGAATGCAGACTGGATTATTGACATGGGACCTGAAGGTGGTCACAGGGGAGGTCGCGTTGTTTTTGAAGGTACTCCAAAAGATCTTTTGCGCGCTGAGAATTCCATTACCAGTGTATATGTAAGAGATTGAGTTATAATTTGCTCAGCGTCCGCAGTTAAGATTCTGGTGCCGGTAACGTCACGTCCAGCCGCTTTTAGCTTTGATTAAAGTTATATAATTTATATTATGTTAAATACAATTCAAACACTTTCTCTGTCTTTGTTCACTCTAACTCCAATTTTATTCACTCTAACTCCGATCGAATAAGGTATCATCTGCTCTTCTTTCTATCTTGAAACATATTTCCACCAACCCCAACCTTTTATGAAAAAACTGTTAGTTGTTCTAATGCTGCTGTGTTCAATACAGGCATTCAGTCAAGGTCAATTCCAGAAAGAAACTGCAGGATCGCTCACGTATGTATCCGGTCATGTGATGCAACTTGCTCAGGCAATTCCCGCAGATAAGTATAGCTGGACTCCGGAAAAAGGTGTGCGTTCTGTAGCCGAAGTTTGTGCACACATTATCTCTGCGAATTACTTTTTTGCTTCCAAGCTCGGTGCTAAAATTCCAGACGGTGTTAAAATGGAAACACTGGAAAAAGATTTGAAAACAAAAGACGCTATTGCTGCGGAGCTCAAGCGATCGTATGACCTGGTTATCGGTGCTATTAAAAATACTCAGGATGCTTCATTAGCTAATAAAGTTGAATTTCCATTCCCGGGAGATTATACGAGCATGTCGGCAATCCTTATTGTCGTTGGACATTCGAATGAACACCTGGGACAACTGATTGCCTATGCGCGCATGAATAAAATTGCTCCTCCCTGGAGTGAAGGCAAATAATACGCATGCTGATTGAAGAAGAGCGACTCTCCTACTGGATTGATAATTTCTACGGCTACGGCTCATGGGATGCCAGGATCTGGTATATAGGTTACGAAGAGAGCGGTGGCGATTTGCCGGAAGAGGTAGCAGAGAAGTTCAACTATCTGTATAGCATGCGAAAGACGTTTGAGACACTCTGTGATATTCGTGAAGTATACCGGCATGTTGCTTTCAGATCGGGTGGTTCCAAAGCTGGTTTGGTTTCTAATCAGTACGAATACCGGTTTGATGGTAATGCAGCGCTGCATGGTGTATGGAAGAATCTGATAGCGTTCGCGCACGGCTACCGAGGCGAAGAACTTACGGATGTATTGGCATACCAGCAGAAACAATTTCTATTGCCCGATGCCGGTAAGGAGGCGTTGATCAAGCTATACCCTTTGCCGTGTCCGCATAATCATGGCTGGTATTATAGCTGGCTCGATATGCCACAACTGGGTTTTCTGAAAAGTCGTGCGCTGTACCAGGACTATGTATATAAGGCGCGTATACAGCGGATTGTTAAAAACATGGCTGCGTATAGACCAGAGGTTGTGCTGATGTTTGGCATGGATAACATTACAACGTTGAAGCAATCGGTACAGGAAGTTTTCGCAGATGCAACGTTTAAAATGGTTAAAGCGGTCAAGCGGCAGCTTCCGCAGTATCATCGCGCTGATCTTGGCAGTACTACGTTGCTGATTACAACACAGATCCCGGCACTGCGACACAATCGTGTTGATACGGGGTTTGACTGGCTCGAACTGGGAAAGACAATACGGTAAGTTCTCAACTTAGCTTAAAAAGAAGGGTAGTTATACGACTACCCTTCTTATTTATATACCTGTAAATGGTATACTATATTTCACTTCATCGCCAACGGTGCACAGATTTTTTCCGGAAGTATCCAGTCTATCTTTTTCAGCTTTACGGTTTCAAAAGTTTTGTTGCCCTCCATGATCTTTATATACTGGTTAACGGGTATATTATAGAAAACATCGGTGGTGTTACTGGCGTGCCAGTAAATTTCGAGTGCGTCAATTTTTGTGGCCGCTCCTAAACCGATTTCTCTGCGCAAGGGCGATGAACCGAAACTTCCTCCGGAATTTATATCGCGGTATAGCGTTCTTTTCTTCCCGTTCTCTGTGAATGTAATTTTAAGACGCGAGCCAATAGCCGAACGGTTCGTCTTTGTACCCGTTGCGAGAATGTTGATCCAGTTGTTGGCGCCCTGACCGGGGTTGAGGAAGAATGAATTCTGGTAAGCGTCTCCTATATAGGCACCGCCCATCTCAATGTATATATCCTGGTCACCATCGTTGTCCATATCGGCAAACGAAACGGCATGTCCTTTCTGTAAATGACCTACGCGTGCTGATGACGTAACGTCAACAAATTTTTCACCTCCTATATTCTTAAACATTTTATTGGGTACAAGGGATTGATAGTTTGGATTGCCGGTGCCGAGATACATATCCAGGTAACCATCGTTATCAATGTCACCAAAGTTGGAGCCCATGGCAAATACAATTTTATCAAGTCCTTTCTCTTTGGCTACATTGGTAAATGTACCATCGTGATTATTGTGGTATAAATACATCTTCTGCGGATTGCCGGCAGCAATAGAAAGTTTTTCGGCTGCTGCATAATATGCAAGGGTGTGATTGAAGGAGTAATCGCATGCAAAAATGTCGAGCCATCCATCATTATCATAATCCCAGAACCATGTCGGAAAGCTACTCCCCTTGTCGCTATATATACCGGCAAATGCTGACACATCTTCAAATAAGACCTTGCCATGCCCGCCTGCTTTATTTCGGAGCAGGTGGCGCCCGTTATCCATGGTGGATATAAACAGATCTTGCCACCCATCGTTATCATAATCACCTGATGTTACGCCTTTTACAAAATTCTGAATATTACAATTTGCACCTACGGCCATTTCTGTAAATGTACCATCCTGGTTATTGATATATAGTTCGCACGGATGTGCCTGCTGATATGCTTGCGGGGAAGTTTCATTTCCTATAAATACATCGAGCCATCCATCGTTGTTGAAATCATTCCAGGTAGCGG
>DJFR01000017.1:0-245 GCA_002432545.1 Flammeovirgaceae bacterium UBA5867
ATACAGCAACAAGGTATACAACGAAAAGTACAGCGAACCAGTGCTAGACCCACGGGACCTAACAGTGCAACGGTAGAGCACGAGGGTGCTACCTATCGGGTAACGCGCGTTGTTAATACAACAACGACTACTACCACACCGCGTCCGCGGTTCGGAGGGAGTATAGATATGAATAATGTCTCGATAAATCTGACGTGGTGCAGCGACCGCTTACGTGGTGACATAACGCTTGGCGCAAATATACC
>DJFR01000017.1:302-12312 GCA_002432545.1 Flammeovirgaceae bacterium UBA5867
AGTCAGGCGCTTTCCGTTTAACCGCCCGGGGAGAAATTACCGTGAACTCGCAAGGTGTTACCGGTGCTGGCGGCAGCCTGGATTTCGAAATAGGACCAGTCGATATAGGTGCCTCTGTAGAGGGAAGTGAAGAGGGCGGAGTCAGTGTCATTCCACACATTCGCTTTACACCGGGTCGCACACAGGATCGCTTCCGGTGTACTCAACTCCGTCAGCGAATCTCCACACGCTTTAAATGTGAACGGCTCACACCGGCACGCACCGAGACAAGAACGCGAACGGTCACGTCAACCGATACACAAACAAAGTATATATACTTTAACTATGCTACCGCTGGAATAAACATGACACAAAGCAGTCGGAACCTCATGGCTATACAGCAATTACTCGCAAGTGGATATCGTGTAACACAGATACAGGGCTTTACTTCTCCCGAGGGACCACTGGGAAGAAGAAGGGGAAGTACATTCATGGGCAATACCCAACTTGCCGAAGATCGCGCAAATGCGGCACAGCAACGACTGCAACAAATATGTGCTACACTTACCGATACCGGAGGCTCGTGTGTATCCGGAGTTATACCTTCCGTTGCCCCGCTCGGTGTCGGGGAATTATACTCATTGCCGGACGACAGCATCGAAGGCGATCCACTGGCCCGGCATGCAACCGGAGAATTCTCAACAAACCCGGCAGAAGCGGTGCATCGCGATGAAGCGTTGATGCAACGGCTTCAACCTTTAACTGCTGCGCAGCAGGCTGATATTATATACCCGCTGCTGCGAAGAGCCGCTGTCGTGTTTGAGAAAGAAACTTCGCGACAGGAAGACTATGAACACCCGGTGCCGGAAAGTTATGCAGAAGTAACATGTCCTTCGGAAGTGGTGAGTGCTGCACAACTTGTGCTTTCTCTAAACAGTCCTGCCAGACGTCCGTAATTATATACCCGGAATCTGTCAGCAGGCTTTCAATGGCTATATATAACACTATACGTTAACACCTATGAAAGAGACATCATCAGCGCATTCGGAAACCATACATGCAGCCGAGCCTTGTACACATGTGTCGGCAAAGGCCAATGCACAAAATATACTCCTGCCTATTCAATGCAAACTAACCGTTGGAGCTGTAGACGATCCGTTGGAGGCTGAAGCTGATACAATGGCTGATCACGTAATGCGCATGCCTGCACAAAGTTTTATACAACGCAAATGCGAACATTGTGAAGAAGAAGAGAAGGCACACCGAAAGCCTATATCTACACTCGTTCAGAAAAAAGACACCGCAGGTAGTAATCAATCTGCTATACCGGATGCAACCAGCAATACAATAAATTCAACGCGTGGGAGAGGTGATGCGCTGGATACTTCCACGAAAGATTTTATGGAGAGTCGGTTCGGTGCAGACTTTTCATCGGTACGCATTCACACCGGGGGGTATGCTTCGCAGCTCTCCAACGATTTACAGGCACAGGCCTTTACCGTAGGCAACGATATATACTTTAATTCCGGAAAATATATACCAGATTCCGCATCCGGGAAACACTTACTGGCACACGAGTTAACACACGTTATCCAGCAATCCGAAAATATACCACAGCAAATCCGGAGACAACCTGAAGAAGACAAAGGTCCGAAGAGTGAGATCGGCAAAGAACTTAACAAGAACGGACTCTTCCAGGAATTACCGGAGTTTGCGCGCAAAAAGATCCTTGATGAAATAGACAAAGCACCCGAGACAATTACCAAAGCCGTGCTGAATAAAATTATAGACCTGGCACCCATTGACAGTAAGTATAAAGAAGGATTAAAAAAAGTAGGAGAGGGAATCATTGATCTTGTCGCCAATAGAAAAACGCCATCGGGCAGTGTATGTGATGCTGCCGCTGGCTACTACGAGGGTAAAACCAGAGATTTCAAAGGTATGTGTTGCCATGGGACATTTGAAAGCGCACATACCTGTTGTCCAAAAGATAAATTAGCGATAGCAGACCCGCGCAAATGTTGCAGCGATGATGAATTTGTAAATACTGAAAACAAATGTGAAAAATTCGGACCGATAGATCCTACCAAAATCTGTATACCACCTGGTAAAAAAGATTCACTTGGCAAGTGTTGTATGCCGCCCTTTGATGTAGTAGACGGCATGTGTGTTGCTCCGCAGAAACCTGAGCCCCAACCACAGCCGTTTAGTCTGAGTTTTAAACTTGGTGTTATTGATGACTATAACATCAATGAATCGGTATTGAACAGCAGGCAGAAGCCGCACTTTGAGACAATCAAAAAACAAATTCATGATTTCATGGAAATGTGTCCTGCGAGTATGGTTATGATTACCGGTTTCGCTGACAAGCCCGGTACTGAAGAGCATAATATGGATTTGGGACAACGAAGGGCTGATCATATAAAATTCCAATTACAATTAGCATTGATGAAGCTTCGGATCGGAGGATTGCCCTCGTTGATCTTTACACGCTCGGAAGGAGAAAGTAATCCTGTTGATGCCGATGCCGGAGAAAAATTTTCGGCAGCCAACCGAAGAGTGGAGATTGAATTCAGTTCGATGTGTCCACCACTGGGTAGCAGAAAGCCTTTTGAAAATACGCCCTTGAGACCAGAACGCCCGTGGACATTTACCAGGTGAAAATATAACAGACACAAGACTGGTATATATCTATATCCGGGTAGTATAAGTCATAAACTATGAAAGAGACATTAACGGCAACACCCTCTCGATCCATACAAGCGGCAGAACGGCAAACGCTGAATTCTGCCGTGCAGGGGCATTGGGGAATGCAACCTGTTCCATGTAAACGTCCCGTTGGGACTGTGAATAGTTTTATACAACGCAAGTGCAAGCATTGTGAGGAAGAGGAGAAAGCGCAACGCAAGCCGCTTACAGCCTTCATACAAAAAAAAGAAGCAGCCAGTAGCGGCACCGTTGTATCCGATTCAATCAGCAATAAAATAGCATCAACGCGTGGCAGCGGCAGCACTTTAGATAACACTACCAGAAGCTTTATGGAAAGTCGGTTTGATACAGACTTTTCAAATGTACGTGTTCACAACAATCATGAAGCCGTTGAACTTTCAACGCATTTGAATGCACAGGCCTTTACCGTTGGCAATGATATATACTTCAACTCCGGAAAATTCTCACCGGAATCATCTGCCGGTAAACAATTACTCGCACACGAACTCACACACGTAGTACAACAGCAATCAAATACTACAAAGTCTACTAATATCCGAAGAGCACCTTTCGAGAGGCGTGACCCTATACATGACTCTATCCTGGATGATTTCAGCAGAGAAACCGGACAGCCACGCGATCAGGTTACACAGCATAGTGCAGCATATGCAGAGTGGCTTCGTAATCGTCCGATTCACCTGGGAGATTCTGCCAGCGGCAGAGGTATATATGCGTATGAATTTGTAGGGACTACAGCCAATCGTGCTCTGGTGATCGGAGGTGTTCACGGTTCTGAGTTGTCCGGCATTGAAGTGGTGGAACGACTCATTCAACAATTACGAACCGGACCGCGACCCTACTATACAGTAACTATTATACCAAGACTGTTTCCAGATAACGCCAATGTACGTGAAGGCAACCCGGCAGCCATCCGGGCCGATTCAAATGTAGGCAGATATACAAATGAGACAGGCGTAGATCCCAATCGTCAAATGCCTGAGTTCGGCCGATCATTCGATCCGTCAGCACCAATGGACAGCAGAGGTCGGTATATAGAACGTGAAAACATCATGTTGTTAAATCTCATTGACAAGATCAAACCGAGCAGAGTTGTTAGTGTACACGCGATGCATAGCGATGCTTCTGCCGGTATATTTGCTGATCCGCGAACTGATCAGAATCAACTTGCATTGGGTTATGATTCAGACCGTGATTTAGCACTGGACATGGCCCGGCTTGCAAAGTCGCGTGGTGCAGCTGTACGTGGTAATCGTTTAGGGTCGAAGCAAGAGAACACTACCTATGCGTTGGATCCACCGATAGCACAGGCCGGTAAAAAACAGCAACGCAGCAGAGGACAAGCAACAAAAGATCACAAGGGTGAAGGAGTAAGTTTAGGAGGCTGGGGCAGTACGGCTGTATGTGATGCTGCACATCCTGAACGAAACCGATCAGCTATGCGAATCATTACCATAGAAATGCCGCGCGGCCAGCGTTCACAAGACATGCAAACAAAAGCACAACAAAACGCAAGAAGTGTAGTAGTGCAGGCACACGTTGATGCTATACGTGAAATTTTTCTCGGACCCAGTCACGTAGAGCAAAATACTCCGCCCAGCTGTCCCTAGTATATATCTGCGACACCCATGTTTCAACTACATTGTCCCAACGCAACCCATATAATGATGAAGACGATAATTGTACCAAAGCATCCACCGCCAAGCTTCTTTGCTCCATAGCCGGCTATCAGTGCACGGAAAAAATTGTTCATAGGATTTTATATAATGTTGAGAATTTTTCTACGCTTACTGTATCTAAAAATTAATGCCAGCGTTTGTATGCAGTACTTGTTGTGAGTAAAAATTGTAAGTTATTAATCAAGTATTTTCCTTACACATATCGTGTGTTTGCTTATAGTATAGATGTGCTATGAGTAATCGTTGTGAATCATTTTATATAATTTAAATAACCCCCCTCTTATGAAAATCAAAATCCATCTATGTCTCGCTGTGGTGGTTTGCCTCAGCGCACATGTTGCCTTTGCGCAAATTGACATCGCCTCTGTTCCTGACCCTATGTCGGATCGCAAGTTCAAAACCATTGTGTATGACTCGAAACTATATGTGTCGGAAAATGGGGTTTCATTTCTTCGATCGTATAATGGCACCACAGTAACGCACTATACATACCCGGTTCTCAGTGGAAATCAACTGAGTGTGAATGCTCATGATAATTTAAAAGAACCCTTCACCGTTTTTGACAATAAACTCTACACGGTGTTGTCTCATTATGCTATTGACAAGTATCTGTATAGTTTTAATGGTTCTGTATTTACTGCCGTGCCGTTGCCTCATCACCCCGTGTCAAACCCGGTGGTATATAATGGCCAACTCCACGTGCTTACTGAGACAGCTGCCGGTCTTGAACTGCTTCGGTATGATGGTACTACGGTTAGCGTGGCACTTCCCATTGCAGCTACAGTTATCGGTTCTGAGTACGAACTGTTTGTAGCCGGAGCATATCTATATATACTGTTTTCAGTTGATACACCGGATGGTGCCTATGCAAGAATCGTCCGGTATGATGGAAGCTCTTCTATTACACTTCCTGATATTCTCCAGTGGAATGTCAGTGATATCGTAGGGATGCCCGGCACACCCAATATCCTGATTGTACAAGATGCCTATATGATCTATCACTTTGATGGTACCACGCTCACAACCCTGGACAGCGAGTATGGCTATCAGACAACGGGTATATTAGCTTGGGAAAACGCATTTTACTACCAGCGAAGTTTTGAACCCGTACTCCCGGGAACAGTATATAAGTATAAAGATGGAATCCTGTCCGCGATTGCGTTACCGGATGGAGCACAACCTATGTTTGATGGTGAGATGGTTGTTTATAACGATGAACTATATATACCGGCAAACGCCAGCGATGGCACCATTACCATCTACAAATATAACGGTACGTCTGCTACGTTATTCTGTTACTTTGCCGGGTTGATTGAACCGATCTCACCCGCAACCTGGTTGGGTGTGCGCGATGGGAATCTGTTGATCGTTCCCTATACAGACGATCATGACTATGCATTTGAGTATAATGGTTCTACCATCACACTGTTACAGACAACGGATGGAGCCCACATCACAAAGTATATTACCACCATCGGATGCAATCATTTCTGGGGACTTAATTATTATAGTATTCCTGCCGGATACCAGTATCAGATCGGAGTGGAGAATGCTCTAAGCTGTGGTGTACCGATCATTCCTGTACAACTCTGGGAGTACGACCAATTCCGTATATCAACGTTTACCAACAACCGTAAATGGAGTTGGGCAGGTATAGACCTGGATTTTGCTGTCGATACACTTTGTGCCTTTCCACCGTTGTGTCCTGATCCGCAGATCCAAGTATCGCTATATGATAAACCCGGAAGTCCCGTGTGGCAAAAAACATTTGATGCTTCATTCAATGAAAAATTTCCGGTGGCTGATAAACCGTATTCACTCATTACCGGTATAGATAACTATAATACTGAATTT
Organism: Flammeovirgaceae bacterium UBA5867; assembly: GCA_002432545.1. Taxonomy (GTDB): domain Bacteria; phylum Bacteroidota; class Bacteroidia; order Cytophagales; family Cyclobacteriaceae; genus Ohtaekwangia. The sequence goes on from DJFR01000017.1 coordinate 6,542, forward strand.
AAAAATATAGTATCGCTGGATGGATCGCTCGTTCCCAAAGGAGTTGAAGCGGTAACGATCGATATAAAACCTGGTGAGCAATATTTTAATCTCGATGTAAAAACAAAACATAACAAGAAAGTGCCCTTCACAATATCGTTACTTAATGCCAATGGAAAAACCGTGTGGAAAGAAAACCTGGTGGCGCCTGTCACTAAAAAACTTTCAGGCACGGCACGTGAAGCCGGATCATCAATTCGCATAGCACCGGCATCGCGCTCCTGTAAACATTTCCTCGCACACAACATCCGTTACTATCCTAATCCGGTAAGAGGTAAACTGAATATTGATATCGATCGGGAAGATGATGGCGCTGAACGACTCAGCACACCAGTTCAGATCACTATCACCGATTTTAAAGGATCTAAAATTGTATCGGAACAATTTGACGAGGCGGGCACTAAACAACTTGATCTTGCCGGTTATAAACCCGGACTATATATTCTTACGATCACCGCGGATGATGAAGTCCGTAAAGAACTTATCCAACTGAAGTAGCAACGAAGGAATAAATAAACCAATTTTCTTTTATAGCCTGAGCTCTCCAGGAGTTCAGGCTTTTTTATGCACATGCTGAAGCGTTTTTCATCCGGTACAATGAAGCGCCTGGTGGACGAATATAACCATCCATCCAAATGCACTTCACACGGCTACTTCGTGCTGCGATATTTTGTTACCTTCAACACCTAAATTCATACACGAATGGCTCATTACAAATTGCAAATTAACGGGCGGAGTTACGAGACGGATGCAGAGGCGGATACTCCGTTGCTGTGGGTGTTGCGTGATAATCTCGGACTGGTGGGAACCAAGTATGGTTGTGGCATTGCGCAGTGTGGTGCCTGTACTGTACACCTCAATGGAAATGCAGTACGGTCTTGTTCGTTGCCGGTGTCGGCTGTCGGAACAAAAACGGTTACAACCATCGAAGGACTTTCCAGTCAGGGCAATCATCCGGTACAGCAGGCATGGCATGAAGTGGATGTAGCGCAGTGTGGATATTGCCAGGCCGGACAGATCATGTCTGCCGCTGCACTGCTCGCTAAAAATCCGAAACCTACGGAAGAGCAAATATATACTGCTATGAACGGCAACATCTGCCGCTGTGGGACCTATCATCGTATTCGTGAAGCAATCGTATTGGCATCTTCTAAAACCAAATAGTCATGTCTATACTACCGAAAACAAACAGACGCGATTTTCTAAAGCTGGCAACAACAGCAGGCGGTGGTCTTTTACTTGGCTTTCACTGGAGTGATACCGAGGCAGCACCGGCTGCCGCAAAAGTAATCAGCGATGTCTCAACGATACCTTCAGCTATAGCTGATTTTAACAGCTACCTGTCGATAGCACCCGATGGTATCGTTACGATCTTTTCTCCGAATCCTGAACTTGGACAGAATATAAAAACTTCGTTCCCGATGATTGTTGCTGAAGAGCTCGATGCTGACTGGACGAAAGTAAAAGTAATTCAGGCTGCGCTTGATACTAAAAAGTTTGAACGCCAGGTAACAGGCGGAAGCGGTGCAATTCCTCATTCATGGGAACGCCTGCGCAAAGCAGGTGCCACTGCACGACAGATGTTAGTAGAAGCCGCTGCGAAACGCTGGAATATACCAGCCACTTCGTTAACAACGGATACAGGTTTTGTACTCGATGCAAGCAGTGGACGCAAACTTCACTATGGCGAACTTGCTACCGAAGCAGCTGCTATACCTGTACCGGCCGATGTAAAATTGAAATCCATCAAGGATTTTAAACTTATCGGTACGGCTATACGCAATGTTGATAACGATGAAATGATTACCGGTAAACCGCTATACGGTTTGGACTTTTACCGCGAAGGAATGTTGCATGCTATGATACAACGTCCGTTATCGTTTGGTACTAAAATAAAATCCGTAGATGCCGCAGCGGCCAAAGCCATGCCTGGCATTGTAGATGTAGTCACATTCAAGAATAATGTAGCTATTGTAGGGAAGTCTACCTGGCAGGTAAATAAAGCACGCAAAGTATTAAAAGTAGAATATGAGACAGAAGGTGCTATTGAAAGTAGCGCTGATCATGATCGTATCCTGAAAACTTTATTGGACAGTAAAGACGCTACCGTAAAGCGTAAAGACGGAGATGTAGATATAGCGTTTAAGTCTGCAGCAAAAGTAATTACCAGAGAATATCAATGTCCATTCCTGTCGCATGCACCGATGGAACCTATGAACTTCTTCGCGCATGTTCGTGCCGATGGCGCTGAGTTGATTGGCCCGACACAAACTCCGGAGATGGCACGCAATGAGACAGCAAAATTATTAGGACTTCAACCTGAACAAGTTACCGTTGAACTCACACGACTTGGTGGCGGCTTCGGACGAAGACTCAAAGCTGACTATGTATTGGAAGCTGCTGAACTCTCAAGCATCATCAAAGCTCCTGTAAAAGTAATCTGGACACGCGAAGATGATATGACGGGAGGAAGCTATCGTCCTGCCGTGCGCTATAGATTCGATGCCGCGCTCGATGCACAGGGAAATCTCATCGGTTATAAATTACGCGGTGTCGGTATAAATGCAGGCAACACTACGCGCGAAGACAATTTCCCTTCGGGTGCTGTTGATAATGTACTGATTGAAACGATCGAACATAAATCTCCTGTTACTACCGGAGCGTGGCGCGCACCGATCACAAACTTCCTGGCATTTGCCGAGCAGGCATTTCTCGATGAAGTGGCCTCTGCTTCCAAACAGGATCCTGTTACCTTCAGACTAAACCTGTTGAACAAGGCGAAGCAATCACCGGTAGGCGCTGTCAAGTATGATATCGATCGAATGAAAGGTGTGATTGAGTTAGCGGCAGAAAAATCGCAGTGGGGCAAGAAGAAAGATATAGCACAGGGTTTCAGTGTATATTTCTCACACCGCTCGTATGTAGCACAGGTTGCAGAAGTCGCGATGAAGAAGGGAACACCGATCTTGCAAAAGATATATGCTGCTGCAGATTGTGGTGTCGTGGTAAATCTCAGCGGTGCCAACCAGCAGGTGAGGGGTGGTATTGTTGATGGACTCGGACATGCATTCTATAGCAACCTTACTTTCAAGGATGGTGCAGCGGAACAAAAGAACTTCAACACGTATCGGTTGATCCGCATGAAAGAGATTCCTGAAATTGATGTACACTTTGTAAAGAATGAGATCAGTCCTACAGGACTTGGTGAACCAGCATTGCCCCCAACGGGCGGAGCAGTAGCCAATGCGTTGTTTAAAGCTACCGGCAAACGTCTCTACAACCAGCCGTTCATCAAACAGGAAGAATTGAAAGGTGTAAACCTGGGCGAGCGGATGTAACGGATGAATTGATTAGATTCGAAGTATAATTTAGTTTCTTACTGAAGACACAGAGATCATAAACAAAACGTTGTTGATCGCTGTGTCTTTCTGTTTCAAGAGCTATATATAGTTACCGCATCTTCTGTACCCAGAGCTTATCGGCTTTTTCTTTGTTCTTCTTTTCATCCGCGTTCCATGCGCGAAGGTGATTCTTTCCGTTGAAGTTGTAGAACAGGTATACTTTTCCATTAATGATCTTGAAAGTAGAAGGATCCGCTTTTACACGTTGTCCGTCTACCGCCATTGAATAAGCATCCCAGCCTCCATATGCAGGTTCGTATTTAGCTGGCGACTTTTTGAATTCTTCCAGGTTTTCATTGTTTACGAAGTAGTAGGTGAGGCCTTTGTGTGTATAGGCAAAGTCTTCTGTACCTTTGGCTGCTTTACCTTTAAAGTAACTTACCGGGTCGAAATCTTTTATGGCAATGCCGTTGTCGTTATTGAAGTTTCGCAGACGCGTGGCATTTTCAGTTTGCGCCATAGCACCGAGTGAAACAAAAAGAGCAAAAATGATCAGGTAAAGTTTCATGATGTTAGAGATTATTCCAGACATCAAAGATAAAATGATGTTACGTGACCCTGCCAAACCTTTGGCGACAATTCATGCCGCATGCCGGTGAAAATCTGGTATGCGCCAGAAAAGAACGCACTTTCTTACTCCCAGCGGACACAGATTTTCTCAGAATATTTTCTATCAAGACGAATTATTCCTTCAAGCAAACGATCTGGTTTTATCGTGTGCATTCTGCGGGCTTGAGTTTTTACCTGTAGGCATAAAAAAACTTCAAGCCATCGTAAGAATACGCGACCTGAAGTTCACTATCCAAACACTATACCTGTTTTCTATTAAGGATATCCGTAGAAGCCAACGCCTTCGTATGTATAGCCGCTTCCGCCTGAACCAAGCTCAGCCCAGTTTGTGGTGTAGAAATGATCGGAATCGCTTCCGCTATAGTAACGATATACGGGCGCAGTGCCGCTTACCTGCGATGTAAACGCATAGAACGCTATACCTTCATACGTGTAACCATCTTTGCCTGCACCTAATTCACTCCAGCTGGTTGTATAGAAGTGATCGCTGGCATTTCCACTATAGTATCGATATACAGGAACTGAACCTGCAACCTGTGTGGTGTTGGCAAATATAGCTATACCTTCCAGTACATAGCCGTCTTTACCTGCTCCGAGTTCGCCCCAATTGGTTGTATAAAAATGATCACGTGCGCTGCCGCTATAGTACCGGTATACTGCGGATGTTCCGGCTGGTATATTCCGGCTTGGATACACCGTTGTAAGCGCTGTAACATCTTCACTGGTAAACGGACGATCTGTTCCGTTTGAGCAAGCCAGCATCCACGAATTAGCAGACGGTGCCGTAGGTGTACCCGGAATATGGTTCGCACCAACACCGGCATCGCCTTCATTACCACCGCTGCCACAACTGAACGCTCGGTTCATATAGTCTGTATGACGGAAGCCGATAGCGTGACCAATCTCGTGTGCTATAACAGTAGTGGCATCTGCGCGTGTAGACGTATTGTTGTAATAGTATGTATTGAGTCTTATCGGGCTGGCTGGATTTCCGTTTGTCGGGAAACCTGCGCTGAATCCGAGGGTGTTACTCACTTCGTAAAAAGAAAGTATACTGATATCAGCAGCGGCCGAATTTGTGGTGCGTTGAAAGGTCAATCCAAGGTTCTGCGCGTTATACCGGGCCAGTGCAGCATCAAACGAACTCTGCATATAGGAGCCGAATCCAGCGTCCATATATATCTGCAAGGTTCGTGGTGTACCTATTACAAGCTGGTTGGTTCGGTAGTGTTCTTCTCTTCCGGAAGCTGACGGTGCTTTCGAACTCTCAACAAGATCGTCAATCATGTCTTCTGTTAAAAACATGTCATACTCTACGAGATATCCATCTTCAAATTTCCGGAATCCTTCACTAGTGTCGAACCCGGCTTCCTGCAGCTTTGATGCTACACGACTGAGATCTTCATCCTCTGAGGCTGTTGGTGAAAGTTTATCACTTTCGCAGGAAGCAATGATCAGCGCCATGCACAGTATAAAAAGGCATGACAGTAGCGTACTCCTCCCGGGAGTCCTTCTTCGAAAAACATTCATAATAACGTGTGGTTTTAAAGATTTAAAAGAAAATAATAATTACTAACAATGGTTATAATAACGATGCAATGATAGGGATAAAGATTTATACTTTCCCAAACGGATATAAATAAATTTTAAAAAAATAAATATATACCTGAATTATCAGGTATAGTATATACCAGCGATGCATACATATATAGGTATACAGTTGTTACAACGGAACACCGCTGGTATATATCTGCAACTATT
>DJFR01000024.1:0-10899 GCA_002432545.1 Flammeovirgaceae bacterium UBA5867
AATTCTCCTGCGGAAGTTTTCAGAGCAATCATTCATGAACGAAGAGTTGAACTCGCAGGCGAGCAAATCCGAAACAGAGATATACTTCGCTGGCGCGCACTTGGAAAGTTGCCGTCAGAGCCGCTCGCATATTATGCTGAAAAACACGCATTGGCACCGATACCCCAGCAGGAAATTAACAGCAATGCTGTGTTAACGGAGGCTGATCAAAACCCCGGCTGGTAATTCTGCTTGTCAGATATTGAGAAAGGAGCGAGTGTTCTCTCGCTCCTTTTCGTGTTAAAGTCTCTTGAATGTATATCCTGGCGTATATGCCTGTAAAGAAAATATATAAGACAATGAGCGTTGCAAATCGCCCTTATATTCGTCACGTTCTTGCTATGGTAATGCTTGGTTGGCTGTTGTCTGCTTGTAGTCGTGCGGATGAGAAAACATTATTTCAATTGCTTCCGTCTTCCGATACAGGCATTGCGTTTAAAAATGAACTCACCGAAACCGACAGCTTTAATGTGTTGAGTTTTGAGTATATATACAATGGCGCAGGCGTAGGTGTTGGCGATGTAAACAACGATGGACTAACCGATATATTCTTTGCGGGTAATATGGTGCCCAGTGCACTATATCTGAACAAAGGCAATTTCGAATTTGACGATATCAGCGAAAGCGCTTCTATAAAAGCCAACGTATGGTGTACGGGCGTATCCATGGTTGATATTAACCAGGATGGATTGCTGGATGTATATATATCTACGATCCAGCCGCATGTCAATAAACCTCCGGTGCCGAATCTTTTATATCTTAACAAAGGTGTCAACCCCGAAGGGATTCCTGTATTTGAAGAAGTCGCGGCCAAAGTAGGACTGGCTGATTCGAGCTATGCAACGCAGGCAGCTTTCCTCGATTACGATCTGGATGGCGATCTNNGATGGCACCGGTAAGAGTGTCGATAAGTTCTATCGCAATGAAGGAGTGGTGAATGGCTTACCTGTTTTTAAAGATATATCAAAAGAGGTTGGCGTACAGGCTGAAGGGTGGGGACTCGGTATCGTGGTGAACGACATCAATCGCGATGGCTATCCAGACCTATATATTGCAAATGATTTCATGTCAAACGATCATCTATATATCAATACAGGCGATGGTAAGTTTGTTAATAACATAGGCGCAATGCTCAAACACCAGGAGCAAAACGGAATGGGTATTGATATAGCCGACATCAANNATGTTCTCAACGGTTGGTTACGATCGCTTCCGGCTTTTTCGTGAGAAGGGATATGAGTATCAATACATCCGGAACGTATTGCAGCTTAATAACGGCAACAACTCATTCAGTGATATAGGATATTTGTCCGGTATATATGCAACTGACTGGAGCTGGAGTAGTTTGTTTGCTGACTTCGATAATGACGGCTATCGTGATCTGTTTGTAGGCAACGGTTATCGCAAAGATGTTACCGACCAGGATTTTATTGCCTATGGTAAAGAGCTCGCCATGTTCAGTACCGATAGAAACAGAATGAAGCACATTCGCGAAGAAGTGGAAAAGTTACCGGGTGTGCGGAAGCCTAATTTTCTCTTTCGTAACAATGGGGACCTGACATTTACTGATAAAGCTAAAGATTGGGGACTCGATCAGCCATCGTACTCAAATGGTGCCGCTTATGCCGACTTGGATAATGATGGCGATCTTGACCTGGTTACGAACAACATCAACGATGAAGCATTTGTTTATCGCAATGATCTCATCACCGATAAAACGAAAAGTGAATCCCATTATCTGAGAATCAAACTGCAGGGAGAAAAAGGCAACCTGGCAGGATATGGAACAACGGTTACTCTATACGCTGGCGGGCAAGTACATTATGCCGAGCATCAGACTATACGCGGCTATAAATCTACAGTCGAGAACATCGAGCATGTTGGTCTTGGCAAAGTGCCTTCCGGTAAAGTTGATTCAATTAAAATAATGTGGGCAGGAGGGAAGACTCAGACATTGCGGGATGTTCCCGTCAACCAGGTCATTACCGTGAAGCAAAGCGATGCCATTGCAATGCGCGGGCAGCGTGCTCCTACGGTAACTATAGTAACGGAATCTCATAAGACAATGGGGATACACTATAAGCATCAGGAAAGCGAATTTGTTGATTTTCTGGAAGGCCAGTTTTTGTTACCACACAAGCACTCACAGGACGGACCTGGTATAACGGTAGGGGATGTTAATGGTGACGGCTTTGACGATTTTATACTGGGAGGATCGGCCGGCAGGCGTGCTAAAATATATATGCAGCAGGCGAACGGTTCATTCAAAACAGATTCGCTCGCAGCAAAGGTCGCTGAAGACATGGGTATAATTCTTTTTGATGCTGACAATGACGGAGACCAGGATTTATACTGTGTGAGCGGAAGCTCCGAATTCAAATATGACAAAGTAAATTACCAGGACCGGTTCTATAGAAATTCAGGCAAAGGTAAATTCGTACATGAGGCAAACGCTTTACCGGAACTTACCAGCAGCGGAAGTTGTGTAGTGGCAAATGACTTCGATCGTGACGGAGATCTCGACCTCTTTGTAGGAGGAAGAGTTGTTCCCATGCGCTATCCTGAAACACCGGAAAGTTATCTTCTTGTTAATACAGGAGATGGAGAATTTAAAAATAGGACATCAACATTCTCTTCGGAACTCGGCAACGTTGGTATGGTAACTTCGGCAATTTGGTCTGATGTAAACAATGATGACTGGACTGATTTGATCGTGGTGGGAGAGTGGATGCCGATAACTTTTTTTATAAATGAAAAGGGAAAATCATTTACACCGGTAACGCTGGAGAACTCAGCCGGGTGGTGGAACAGTATATCCGGTGGCGATTTTGATAACGATGGTGATATAGACTATATAGCGGGCAACCTCGGACGCAATTCGATCTATAAAGCTTCTGTTGAAGAACCTGTAACCGTGTATGCAAAAGACTTTGATAATAACGGATCCGTTGATCCAATTCTTTGCCGGTATGTCCAGGGAAGGGAACATCCGGTTCATCCGCGTGAAGCGCTTACCGGTCAGATTCCGGGCCTGCGCGGTGTTGCAACCCGCTATTCGCTATATGGCGGTATGGGGATACAGGACCTGTTCTCCGATGAGAAACTTCAGCATGCGATGGTGTTGAAAAGTACAATGCTGTCATCGGTATATATTCAAAACAACGGTAACCTTAAATTCGAAGTAAAGTCACTCCCATCGGAAGCACAGTTCGCACCTATGTTTGGAACACTGATAACAGACCTCGATGACGATGGTAATCTGGATATACTCTCAGTCGGTAACTCGTATGCATGCGAGGTCTTATCCGGTTATTATGATGCAGGCATCGGCAATTACCTTCGGGGCGATGGTAAAGGAAATTTCAAAGCGGTTCCTGTTACACAATCCGGTTTTTTTGTTGACGGAGATGCGAAAGCTATAGCGAGGTTGATGTCAAAAGAAGGAAGAGAATTATTCCTCGTTACCCAAAACAGGGATAGTCTTAAAGTATTTATGAAACCCGCCACAAGTGCAGGTGAGTCAGTTGTCAGGCTACAACCAGGTGATGAATATGCTATTGTTGAACTTGCCAATGGAAAAAAGCGGAAGGTAGAGGTATATACAGGCAGCGGATATCTTTCATCTTCAAGCAGAGCTTTTGTTAAAAATGGAACTGTCTCAAAGGTAACAACCTCGGGAAGGACAAATGAAAGGCATTGACAGTTTGTACGATTATAAATATTCCCATGACAAAAATTACAGGCATTGGATATATACTTTTCTGCTGCCTGATCATTTCCTGCGGAGGGGAAGATGCTTCGCATGAGGAGATGTTGAATATCCTGAAGCAGTTACAGACAGACTATAGCCGCTTTGATAATTACTATGCTTCAGAAGCGCATGTGCGTTACTATGATTCATTGATCAACGCTTCAGGCAGTGCCCAGGATATTATGTTCTTTACGCACAGCAAGGCGAGGGCACTAATTGCATTGGGACGCGAAGATGAAGCGGTACAGATTCTCCAGCCACAAGTCCAAAAGATCAGCGCTGAAAACATTCAGGGTATGGATCGCATGAAAGTACTTTTGGCACTGTCGTATCTGCGCGGTGGCGAAAGAATGAATTGTATCCGCAATCACTCTGCTGAGACATGCATCTTGCCCATTCAGGGTAGAGGTATTCATACATTGCCAGACGGTTCGCGCAATGCCGCGCGTATCTATGAAGAACTACTCCGCGACAATCCGCAGAACCTGGAATACCGCTGGCTTCTTAATATAGCCTATATGACGCTGGGTGAATATCCACAGGATGTTCCTCCGTCCATGTTAGTTCCTGGTCTGGATCTTTCAACTGCACCAGTTGACGCGGGTGTTTCCATAAAACCGTTTCAGGATATAGCGTCTCCACTTTCTCTGGATATAAATAACATGGCGGGTGGAAGCATCATCGATGATTTTGATAATGACGGATTCCTCGACATCGTGACGTCCGCGTGGGGTATAGATGAGTCAATGCACTACTTCAGGAATAATGGTGATGGTACTTTTACCGATCAATCCGAGCAGACAAGATTGAATCAATTAACCGGTGGTTTGAACCTGATGCAGATGGACTATAACAATGATGGCTTCAAAGATATCTTTGTTTTACGAGGCGCGTGGCTTCGCGGTAACTATGGTAAACAACCTAATTCTCTTCTCAAAAATAATGGTGATGGTACGTTTACCGATGTTACAATCGCAAGCGGTATAGTATCATTTCATCCTACACAAACAGCAACGTGGAATGATTTTAACAACGATGGCTGGTTAGATGTATTCATCGGCAACGAATCGTGGGAGGGCAATGCAAGCTCCGGCTCACATCCGGCAGAATTATTTCTGAGCAATCAGGATGGAACATTTACCAATGTTGCTGCGCAGTCTCGTGTTGATGTAATCGGTTTTGTAAAGGGCGTTACATCAGGCGACTATAACAACGATGGTTGGAAAGATATATTTGTCACCTCGCTATCCGGTGAGCGCTTTCTGCTGAAGAATACGGGAGCTTCCGGAAATATACCCTTGTTTAAAGATGTGACTAAACAAGCCGGTGTTGCTGCTGACAGCGTAAGCAGAACATTTCCTACCTGGTTCTGGGACTATAACAACGATGGCTGGCTCGATCTCTTCATAGGAGATTTCACATTCAATATGCCAATCGCTTCTTATTCTGCGGCTGAAGGATTAAATATATCAACAGGCACTTCCGGAGCCAGTATCGTATATAGGAACAACCGGGACGGAACGTTTGCCAATGTTTCGAAAGAAACAGGACTGGTGAAGAAAGCATTTGCGATGGGCGCTAACTTTGGTGATATAGATAACGATGGATACCTCGATATGTATTTAGGTACCGGCAATCCTGAACTCGAATCGATCGTGCCCAATAAGCTCTTTAAAAATATAGGTGGAAAAAGATTTGTAGATATTACTGCACCCGCACGCGTAGGACATCTTCAGAAAGGACACGCCATTTCATTTGCCGATGCAGATAACGATGGCGATCAGGATATATATATCGAGCTTGGCGGTGCATATAAAGGCGATGCATTTCATAATGCTTTCTATGTTAACCCTAACCAGGATGAACACAACAGATGGATTGTACTTGACCTGACAGGTATAAAAGCGAATCGTTGCGCGATCGGCACGCGCATCAAGATTACAGTTATAGAAAATGGAGTAAAGCGGAGTATATATCGCGATGTTAATTCGGGTGGTAGCTTTGGTGCTTCGCCACTGCGAAGAGAAATCGGCATAGGCCGCGCAACGATGATTGACGAAATAGAAATTCAATGGCATCCGGGTAATAAGCAGATTTGCCGGAATATTCAGCCGAATCAATTTCTCCGCATTGTTGAAGGTAGCGATGAAATAGAATATATACCCTCTAAAACGTTTCAGTTTAATACAAGTCATTCACACCAGCATTCATACCGGGTACTTGGTACTTCAAATCCAACTTCGGAAATTCCTCTTTGTGAATAAGGGCGGTATACTTTGCCTGGTATGCCGGAACGATTGAAGTAAAATAAAACTGGTCGGCAATAAGATGTCGACCAGTCATTTTTCTTTAGTGAGTAGCGTTAGCTACTTCTTGGGCTTGGCTGCCAGAAATTGGTTAACATCAAGCCAGTGAGTGAACGCATCAAACCAGCGATTACTTGTGCGGCCGGGATTTCCAAGTCCGAAGCCATGTCCGCCATTCTGGTATAAATGAAACTCTACAGGACGGCCCGCTTTATACCACGAATCAATGACACCAAATTGTCCGCGGAAAAGAAAGTCATCCGTAGCTATGACGCTGAACATAGGCGGTGCATTCTTCGGTACATCTACAGGACCCATGCCGCCATATATAGGACCGATGAAATGTAGCTTCATAGTCTTCGAGTTGAGTGTACAGTGCATCGTGAGACCTGCACCCGCTGAGAAGCCGATCATGCCTAAACGAGCCGTATCAATGCCCCATTCCTTCGCGCGGCTTACAATCATCTTATAAGCTGCTTCGGCATCCTGAAGTTGGTTCGATAAATCCATCGGTGGTCGGGCCGGTGCAGTTTCTTTTTTACTGTCACCAGCAGCGGGAGTTGCCGAGGCGAACGTTCTGTTCATAGACTCTTTGAAACCATCCAGTGACTCAGGAGTCGGGAAGAGCCTATACTTGAGCACGAACGCAGCTATACCCTGATCAGCAAGTGCCTGCGCCACTTCCCATCCTTCATTACTCAGCGACAACCATCGGAAGCCTCCACCTGGTGCAACGATAACAGCTGCACCATTGGCTTTACCAGGTTTAGGAAGGAATGGCGTGAGCGTTGCCTTGGTAATGTTCCGTGCCATTGGATCTCCCCATTGCCGAAACCAGGTCTCCTGTGCCGGTTGTGCCTGAACACCTCCCGTACCGAGCGGTATAGCATTGGGTTCAGCAGGAGTTTCCAGCGGATATATAGTGCCATCCTGCGCCAGGGCACATGTAGTAATAATAAGCAACGCGGCTTGCATGACAATTTTAGTCAGCTTGTTTACGGTGTTGTACATAGTAAATTGGGTTGGGGTTAATTTGAAAGTATACTATATGTAATTATAGATTGGTTGCAGACTACTTGAATAACAACTGCGAGAAATTATAGAGGTTGTTTCGCCACACCGGCCATGTATGGCCACCCGGATATTCGCTGTAGGTATATTTGATGCCGAGCTCATCGAACTTGCTGCACATGATCTTACAGTTGTTATAGGCAATGTCTTCTTGGCCGCCCATCGCGATCCAAAAGCTTTTCACATTCGTGTTGATGGTAGAAGCATGGTCTTTCATAAAATCATATTGTGGCTGAGACAGATTCGGTTGATTGGCAAACCATCCTGAACTGAACACACCGAGGTATGAAAATAAATTTGTGTTCTGAACGCCAGCGTACAGAGTTTGCAGGCCGCCCATGGAAAGACCCGCGAGTGCTCTTTTCTTTTGATCCGTATCTGCGCGATAGTTTTTCTCAACAAATGGAATAACAGCCTGCTTTAATTCATCTTCGAACATGCGCAACGATTGCTCACCGAAATTAGCGATACCACCGGTGCCGAGATTTCCATCCATCATGACAATAAGCATTGGCTTTGCTTTCTTTTCAGCGATCAGGTTATCCAGGATTAGATCGGTTTTGCCTTGTGTTGCCCAACCGGTTTCATCTTCGCCACCGCCATGGAGTATATATAGCACCGGGTATTTTTCGCTGGTGTTGTCATACCCGGGAGGAGTATATATATACATCCTGCGCCACGATCCGGTTACCGTGGAGTAATATCGCCTGGTATGGAGATCACCGTGAGGTACGTCTTTCACAGCGTAATAGTCATCACCGGGAAACGGCATTTCGATTCCGCTTGCCATTCTGCCCATCCCATAAAATGTCTGGCTCGAAGGATCAGCCACAGCCACGCCATCAATCAACAATGAATAGTAGTGGAATCCTTCCGAGATCGAGTCGGTTGTAACTTCCCAAAAGTCATTGGCATCTTTTACCAGATCGTACTTTTTACCGAGATCGATCTGTACCTTTTTTGCGTCTGGCGCCTTGAGTCGAAACAACACGCGGCTGCCCGGAAGTATACGCGGATATTTTGCCGAGCGTACATTGGTAGCTGCCGCTGTCCCCAATACAGTATATTTTTCGAATGCCTGAGGATTAGGCGTTTTGAAAAGCAACTGCGAAAACATATATAGATCGTTTTTCCAAACCTTGAAGTCATGTCCACCGGGTTCAACATAAAAGATATGCGGTATATTTATAGCCTTTGCATAGTCGTGTGTGCGCTGGCTGAAAAGCATGAGGTTGTCATCAATTCCACAGGAGATCCAAAGCAGCTTTAATTGGGTCTTCGCTTTATCAGGCGCAGGGAAGAGTGCTTCGGGGACTTTCGTATTGGGTGCAGAAGAGAAGCCACCTACCCACGCGAACTTGTCGAGGTTGGCTAAACCAAAGTTGAGAGATTGTCCACCACCCATCGAGAGGCCGGCAATAGCACGATGTTCGCGATCTTTCAGCACCGCGTACTTTTTCTCAACGAATGGAATCAAGTCGTTAAGCAAGTCTTTCTCGAAGGTTGAAAAGGCTTTTACTTTCGCGCTGTCAAAAACATTCCCGACTGCACGATCATTTTTCATAGCGCGTCCGTTGGGCAGCACAACAATCATAGGCGCCAGTTTATTGGCAGCGTATAGATTGTCCAGAATGATTTGTGGAGTCCCGCCCTTCAGCCATTCTTTTTCATCGCCTCCTATACCATGCAGCAGATATAGCACGGGGTACTTTTTCTTTTTGCTATAGCCCGGTGGTGTATATACCAGCGCTTTACGCGATACGCCTACAGTTGTTGAAGGATATGATATCGAATCAATTTTACCATGCGCAGTGTGCTGCTGCGCCACATCAAAACCATTGGGCGCACGCATAGCCTGTGCGTTGACTCGCGTGCACATGATGGATAATACAAAAATCAAAAGCGTGATTTTTTTCATAACGTTTTATTGGGTTGGTGTTTGTTGGGTTCATTCCTGATCAGACTTCATCGTTGTGTAGCATCACAAATTCGATTTCAGTTGCGTCAAGAATTTTGAAAATAAAGTGTTGTAAATACAATTAAACAACGACCTGTTATCTGAACTGCGCGAGAGCGGTGGTGAGCGGTTAGAAGTTGCCAGTTTTAATAAGCGGAGAATTTATGCTTTTGCAAACGTGTGCAAAATTCATCGGTGGCTTTAATTGGAAGTTCCNNACCAGAGCAAACATCACCAAACTAACAACTCTATGAGAAAACTTTATGCACTATTAATGAGCATGCTTTTACTGGCATGCATGGATGCGTGGGCGGGGCGTGGTGGACGGATTTTTTTCACGAACCTTCAACAACAAACTATCAAGGGCCAAGTGTTGGATGAAACCAGCACACCACTGCCCGGAGTAAATGTGCTGGTGCGTGGCTCAACCGGAGGCACGGTTACCGATGCTGACGGAAACTTTTCATTGACCAGTGTGAGCAGCGATGCCGTGCTGGTGTTCTCGTTCATCGGGTATAAATCGAAAGAAGTAAATGTTAATGGGCAGACCGTTATTAATGTCACGCTTGAAGCTGATGTTGTATCGTTAAATGAAGTGGTTGTAACAGCGCTGGGTGTTCAGAAGGAATCGAAGAAACTTGGTTACTCGGTAACATCTGTAAAAACAGACGAGCTTCTCAATAACAGAACCACCAATGTGATGGAGTCGCTTGAAGGTAAAGTTGCTGGCTTGAACATTACGCCTCCTGCGGCCGGTGCAGGCTCGAGTATGCAAATACGCTTGCGCGGACAAGCCGCGTTTGCCGGTGCTAATAATGCACCACTCATTGTGATTAATGGACTGCCGATCGATCAGGGTGCGCGAGGTGCCAACGGTAATGGAGCAGTAAACCAGCGCGATCGTGGTGACAACCTGCAGAATATAAACCCCGATGACATCGAAAGTATGACGGTGCTGAAAGGCTCAACCGCTGCTGCTATATATGGTGCACGTGCTGCGAATGGTGCTATCATCATCACGACAAAATCAGGAAGTAAAGATCAAGGTATAGGTATAGATTTTACTTCAAGTTATACAAGCTCACATGCACTAAATTTTCTCGATGAGATTACGCAAACCGAATATGGAATGGGAAGAGGTGGCGTGAGACCGCAGACGCAAGGTGAGGCACAGTCGAATGGTCAATTTGGTTTTGGCGAACGACTCGATGGTGAGCCTACTATAAATTTCGATGGCGTGATGCGCCCTTACTCTGCATACGAAGGCAGACTGTTTGATTTTCTTCAGACGGGATCGAATTGGACAAACACGTTAGGAATTTCAGGTGGCGGAGCCAACGGAAGTTTCAGAATATCTTTTTCAAATACAGATGCAAAAGGTATAGTTCCAACCAACGAGTATAAAAAGAGAATTTTCAATGTTGGTATCAATCATAATCTTTCGAGCAAGCTCAGTGTACAGATGAATGTGAATTATGCTTCAGAAGAGAATATAAATCCACCGCAGATTGGAACACAGGGTGACGGAGCTATTAACTTCTTCGGACGGATGTCTATATCAACACCGCTTAGCGCCTTCGAGGAGAGTGCCATTAACCCGGCTACCAATGCGGAATTTCGCACCAACGGATTTCTCGGAACTATAAACAATCCATACTTCCAGATTAAAAAACGCCAGTTCTTCAATGACGACAGAAATCGCCTGCTGGCAACAGCAACGCTACGCTATAAGCTCACCGACTGGCTATATATACAGGGTAGATATAACTATGATC
>DJFR01000024.1:10910-24708 GCA_002432545.1 Flammeovirgaceae bacterium UBA5867
AAGTACCGTGGACGTTATGATATTCAGCAAGACGAAACGCAGGATATCAACGCAGACTTTCTCATCGGTGGTAATAAAGAATTTGGAAAGTTCTCGGTCGATGCGAGTGTTGGGGGGAATACCTGGAGAACAAAATTCCAACAGCATTCGCAGTATTCACGAAGCTTTACCGTACCGGATCTGTATGCATTGAAGAATGGAACCATCACATGGCTGAATGAACCTGATCCGCTGTTGCAGGGTTTCTCGCCCTATAACTTCAGCAAGTCGCGCATCAACTCACTATACGGCTGGGCTGAATTTGGATACAACGGATTGGTATATATCAACTTCACCGGGCGACAAGACTGGTTCTCGGTGTTGAACCCGGAAGACAACAGTGTGTTCTATCCATCGGTATCCGGAAGTCTCATTTTCTCTGAATTGCTAGGTGATCAGAACTGGCTTTCATACGGTAAGCTTCGCGCATCATGGGCAGAAGTAGGAAGCGCCAATGGTGTAAATCCGTACGATGGTGTACTGAACTATATTATCAACCCGCCTTTTAACGGACAGACAACGGCTGGTATATCGGGTACACTCGCACCCAATCCAACACTACGACCTTTCACGGTGAACGAGAAAGAGATTGGTGTTGAAATGAGATTGTTCAACAACAGGTTGTTATTGGATATAGGAGCGTTTGATAAAGTTACAACGGACCAGATACTGGAAGTGGCTATATCCAGTGCATCGGGCTATAACAACACCAAACAGAATAAAGCGTCCTTGCAAAACCGTGGACTCGAAATGCTGATCGAAGGAACACCTATTCAGACACAGGATTTCAGTTGGACAAGTTCCTGGAACAACGCATACCTGAAGACCGAAGTGCTGGATGTTGGAAACGAAAGTGGTACGTTGTTAGTACTATACTTTAACGGTACCGGGAATGAATTCCTCGGTGAGTTAAGATATACCGAAGGGATGGCCATGAATCAACTATATACCCGAACCTATCGCAGAAATGCGAACGGGCAGATCGTTGTGGATAATAATGGAAGACTGCTGGAAACAAACAGCACTACAGAAGGAGCAGAGAAGACAAACGGTTTTCTCCCGGTAGGCAGCTCTATTCCCAAATATACCGGTGGCTGGAACAACACCTTCCGGTATAAAAATCTGACACTTGGTATTCACATCGATTACAAGTTTGGAGGAACTGTATTGTCTTCAACGCATTTGAATATGCTGAGACAGGGACTTTCAAAATTATCACTTGAAGGTCGCAGGGAAGGAGAGAACGGTATAGTATATCCCGCGGTATATGAAAATTCAGGCGAAGCAAATACAACTGTAGTTACAGATCTTCAAGGCTTCTATGCTGATTACCGGAACAAACAAATCGGAGATCCATTTACCTTCAAATCAGATTTTGTAAAGCTTCGGAATATTTCAGTGTCTTACAACTTTACCAATGCACTGCGGAAAATTCCTGCCATGAGTTTTATTAAAGGACTAACGCTCACAGCAGGTTGCAGAAATGTAGCCATACTCTATAAAGATCTGCCGGGCCTCGATCCGGAGGCTGTTCAGTCTTCCGGTGACTTCCGTGCCGGTTACGAAAACACAGCGCTTCCTACAACGCGTAATTATAACCTTACCTTAAACGCCAGATTCTAATACTATGAAAATCATAAAGTATAGTATATTTTTCAGCGCAGCACTTTTGTTCGCCACAGGATGCGATAAAGATTTCATCGAGGTGAACACGAATCCGTATGCTGTCTCAGAAATAGATCCTGCACTTCTCTTCGCAGGAGCACAACGTACGCACCTGGGTACATGGTCAGCCGAGCACACCATCGTTCAACACTTTGTTTGTCCGTATAACACCGGTGCAAATCTTGGCTTCAACTTTAATGAAGATATAGATCTCATCTGTAATCCGAAGTGGGATCAGTCTTACCCGACTACGATCCGGAATCTTGTTCAGGCCATGAATATTCTTGGAGACGATACAGAACGTATCAACCTGATGAGTATGATTCGCATCTGGAAGGCGCAGACGTTCATGGGTGTAGTAGATGAATATGGTGATGTACCCTACTTCAACGCAGGCAAAGCAGTACAGTTAGAATACTTTCCGGCTTACGATGACGATGCTGCGATCTATGATGACTTGTATAAGGAAATCAAGGAAGCATTGGCCGCATTTAATGCCAGTGCAGATTATGTTCCGGAAGATTTATTTTATGGCAAGAACAGTCTCAGTCCAACCGCTGATGCTTCCGCTCAAATTGCGAAATGGAAAAAACTTGGCAATTCATTGTTGCTTCGATTGGGAATGCGATATAGTAAAGTAAATCCGGGCAAAGCGGAAAGTATAGTGAACGAAGCCGTTGCCGGTGGTGTGATGACTTCCAATGCTGATAACGCCTATGTAAAATATGGAAACGGGGCGGTGCATGCTGACAATAATAACCTTCGGAATTTTTCACAGTTCAACTATGCAGCAGAACCATTTGTTGATCAACTCAAAACCACGAACGACCCGCGTGCTCAATATATACTTGCGACTTTTGAAGATCCGGGCGCAGTAGTAAACGACACTGATCCGGATACAGAGCTTGATAACCAGTTTGGTGTTCCCATCGGTAAAACAAGTATAGAACTTGGAGATGCTAACGGACCCTACCGAGGTGCAAGAGGCGCAGGACTCAACTATTCTCAAATGAACATTTGGGTCGTAGCATCACCATCCGCACCCGAGTTTTTTGTAACCTATGCACAGACATCATTGCTATTGGCAGAGGCCGCAGTAAGAGGATGGATTGATGGCGATGCACAGACGTATTATGAAGAAGCTATAAAAGCAGATATGGATATATATTCTTTGTATCCGCAGACTACACCGATCACCGAAGACGCCAAGAATGATTATCTGGCTGAACCCGGGGTTGCATACAATGATACCGATGCACTTGAACTCATCAACACACAATACTGGGTGGTGAACCTCAGGAACGGCACGGAGGCTTATGCAAATTTCCGAAGAAGCGGTTATCCGGTTTTAAGTCCGAATCTTTTTAACACCAAGTTGAATGGTGGCTTTGCTAGACGAATGTCTTTCCCCGATCGTGAAGCCTCTGCCAATGCAGAAAGCTACGCAGGCGGTGCGGCTGCTATCGGTGGAGATAATTTACTCTCACGTGTCTTTTGGGACATCCAATAGATATATTCTGAGCATATATAGATATAGCTATAAAACAGGTTTCTTTCATTTAGGTTTGGTTGAAGGCGACTGACGTATGTCAGTTGCCTTTTCTTCACTTCATGTTAACATGATACTGCTTTCTCTCGCAATCAATACGCTTAAACCTCCCACGCATGAAACAAAATGCCTTCTTCGTAATTACACTATTATGGTCTTCTTTGATATTGGTATCGTGCTCCGATGATGATTCGAATGACGATACGCAAGGTATAATTGCTACCGATGCCCAGCTCGTGAACTATGGCACTGGCTACTCATTCACCGAAGGTCCTGCTGTTGACAAGAGCGGGAATGTTTTCTTTACAGATCAACCCAACGACATTATTTACAAATGGGATGCGGGCACGCGCGCTATATATCCGTTTTTAGAAGAGACCGGTCGCGCCAACGGCATGGCCTTCGATAAAGATGGCAACCTCATAGCTTGCGCAGATATGCACGGTGAGATTTGGAAAATAGCACCGAATGGAAGTCATACCGTGCTCGCGGATAATTATAATGGTAAACTCCTGAATGGTCCCAACGATGTTTGGATCAACCCGGTAACGGGTGGCATGTATATCACTGATCCTATATTTCCGCGTGACTATTGGGATGACGATGATCCGCGCAAGTCCAATAATCCCGCGTGGCCACCAGCGCACTCTGAACAAGCTGATGAAGGTAAAGGAGGACATGTATACTACTTTGCACCTGGTGCGAGCGAACTGATACGTGTAACCACTCAATCCGAATGGGATGCAGATTCATGGCCCAACGGTGTAGTAGGAACGCCCGATGGAAAGAAACTATATATCAACAAATGGGCAGGCGATAATATGGGAGGCACGTGGGTATTCGATATCAATGCAGACGGATCGCTCTCAAACATGAAAAAGTTTACGGATATGGGTGGCGATGGTATGTCGATGGATGATCGCGGAAATATATACATCAGCAATGGCTTGGGGGTGGTTGTATTTGATCCTGCAGGCAAAGAACTCGTCAGGATTTTTACAGGCGGTGGTGCAACCAATAACGTATTTGGTGGAAGCGATGGTAAAACACTTTTCATTACAGGGCCTATTGATAAAGTAAATGGACTGAAGATGAATGTAAAAGGCGTTGAGAAATTCTAAGATGTAGCAACGCAGGAAGGTCGTTGTATAAAATTCTCCGCTGACTTTTATTAGAAGCATTCGTTATGTTCTCAGCCGTTATTGCTTTACTCCATTTACAAATCACAGACGTTAACTTTTAAGAATAGCATGTCCAGGAATCTTTTATTGATCATGGTTTCTATTGTGTTGGCCATGGGTTTTATCGCGGTTACACTTATCGATGCACATACCTATGCGGGATGGTTGCTGATGATGTTTTTTGTTTCAGTTGCAGCTATACTCAGGCGCTACGAACTTTTAAAAGGTTACTCGTTTACGGTAATGATTCTTGCCGCGGTGAGTTTAGCCATGTACTACCCGCAGTACTTCGTATCAGCAGGTAATGTTAAGCTTTCGATTCTTATTGTTCCGCTCATGCAGATCATCATGTTTGGTATGGGCACCGGTTTAAGCGTAAGTGATTTTGTTGCTGTAATCAAAATGCCGAAGGGCGTAATTGCAGGTGTATCGTGTCACTACCTCATTATGCCGTTTGTCGCTTTTCTCATTACGCGGATTTTTGCATTTGAGGATGAAGTAGCCGCAGGTATAATTCTGATCGGCAGTTGTCCGAATGGATTAGCATCGAATGTAATGACCTACCTGGCGCGAGCCAACCTTGCTTTATCGGTGACGCTTACGGCTATATCTACTTTTATCTCACCATTGGTAACGCCACTGTTCATGCAGTTGTTTGCCGGCCAATATATACATATAGACTTCTGGGCGATGGTATGGGACATCACCAAAATTGTAATTATACCGGTATGTGCCGGACTTGCTTTCAATAAATTTCTGCACGGACGATTCAAGGTACTGGATGATATCATGCCAACCATTTCCATGATCGGCATCGGGTTGATCATTGTTGTGATCACGGCAGCAGGTCGCGATGCATTGCTGGTAGTTGGTGGCTATCTCATACTGGCGGTACTGATCCATAACCTGAGCGGATACTTCTTCGGCTACTGGTCTGCGCGCATGCTGCGCATGGAAGAAAAGGATTGTCGCACCATCGCGATTGAAGTTGGTCTTCAGAATGCAGGCCTTGGATCAAGCCTGGCCCTGGCAATGGGTAAGCTCGCAACGGTAGGGCTGGCGCCTGCCGTCTTTGCTCCAATCATGAACATCACGGGTTCTTCCCTGGCACTCTGGTGGCGCGGACGACCGCTGCCGGATACTAATAAAGTTGAAGAGACCGAAGACGACAATCAAATTCAACACGCCAAAACATAATGAGACAACTATGAACGCAAAATATATACTTACTTTAGTGCTTGTTCTGACTTATCTTTTACCGGGATATACACAACAGGTATCAAAAGATGAACTCATTTTCCTGACTCCCGAATGGAAAGGTGAGCGTTACGCTGATGGCCGCCCGAAAGTGCCAGATGCTATACTGGATCGCATGAAACTTGTAACACTGGAAGAAGCGTGGGCGGTGCTGCGGAACGAGAACTATAAATATCAGTTTGAAGGGGAATGGATGACGATCAACCCGGATAGCGTGTTAGTCGGGCGCGCCGTAACGGCAACATTTATGCCCGGTCGTCCGGATATACATCGCGCTATTGATGATCGCGGCCATACGCGCGATGGAAGAATCAAATCACAGAACTCATGGCCTATCGATATGTTGACAAAACGTGATGTATATGTGGTTGATCAGTTTGGTGCCCATGAAGATGGCCCGACTATAGGAGACAACCTGGGTAACTCGATCTTCGCCAAGACTGGCAATGGTATAGTATATAACGGTGCTGTGAGAGACGTCAACGGTTTAAACGAGATCGGGTCATTTACTTCATTCTTTCGCAGCTATCATCCATCACATCACCTGAATGATCCGAAAGGACAATTGAATACAACGTTGGTTGGCATCAATACACCTACGCGTATCGGTAAAGCTACCGTTATGCCGGGCGATGTTGTACTCGGACGCAACGGTGGTGTCATCTTCATTCCTGCTCACCTCGCAGAGAAAGTAGTGAAGACATCGGAAGTTGTTCGTCTTCGTGATATGTTCGGACACCAGCGACTGCGTGAACAGAAGTATACGCCAGGGCAAATTGATACACGTTGGTCGGATGAGATTGAGAAGGATTTCTCGCAGTGGCTTCGTGCTAATTCAGACAAGCTTCCGGTGCCGAAGGAACAGATACAGGAATTATTGAAGCAACGTACCTGGTAGATAAAATAAACCATGCTATAGATGTCAACTACAAAATCAAGACGCGCATTCTTCAAGAGTGCCGTGACCGCTGGTGCCATGTTGGCGCCCTTAGGTACTACATTTGGTAACAGCCTTGTGCAGGCTGTCGATCGAAGTAATATATATTCAAAACCTGCGGATCTGAAGATCACCGAAGTGCAGTGTGCTTTTATCCGGTATGGAAGCAGCTTGTTTGTGAAGATACATACGGACCAGGGTATATATGGATGCGGTGAAGGTGTTGATGCCGTGGCAGGCACCTATCACTTTGTGAAGGCACTGGAGTTTCGGTTAAAAGGTAAGAATCCGTTGAATGTTCATCGCATCTTTGATGATCTCCGGAAGTCCGGTATATTTCAGGGCGCACAAGCCGGGATGTACATTGCCGTGCTCTCTGCCGTTGAGACAGCGCTTTGGGACATTGCAGGGAAAGCATTAGGCGTACCGGTGTATCAATTACTGGGCGGAAAGTTCCGCGACAAAATCAGAGTATATTGTGACACCGCATTATATCAACGCAATCTTCCAACACCTCAGGACTTTGCCAAGTCAGCACTGGAAGCAAAGAAGATGGGATTTAACGCCATCAAGTTTGATCTTGACCAACGAAACGATCCTACAAAATATGATAGTTATAATTGGACAGCGAGCCCCGGAGAATTGAAACGCATGGTCGACCAGGTTACAGCAGCACGTGAAGCCGTAGGACCGGATATAGATATATGTTGTGATATGCACGGACGATACGATGCAGTAACCGGCCAGCAGATAGCCAAGCGACTTGAACCGCTCAACCTGATGTGGCTCGAAGAACCTATACCGGCTGAGAATGCAGAGGCATATAAAGTAATTTCAGATTCAACCAGTACACCGATCTGTGCCGGTGAAAATTTATACCTCGCGTATGGCTTCAGACGATTACTCGAATTAGGTGCAGTCGATATTATTATGCCAGACTTGCAGAAAGCAGGCGGACTGGGAGAGGGGCAACGCATTGCGAACCTCGCGAGTCTATACTACGTGCCTTTTGCACCACACATGGTTGCATCATTCCTTGGAGCGATGGCGTCATGTCATGTTTGTGCGTCCGTTCCAAACTTCATGATCCTTGAATGGCAAATGTATTTCCATACTGATCCGATGTATAAAGAAATTGTGAAGTATGATGGACCGATGGTCGAGAATGGATTCATCACACTCTCCGAAAAGCCCGGTATAGGAGTTGATATCAATGAAGAAGGAATGAAGAAGTACGCAGCACCTGGTTATCCATTCTTTAAGTAACATCTTTACAAATAACTGACGTTGATAGCAATCGGGATCAATGTCAGTTATCGGATTATATAGTCAAGTAATAACACACCAATCAATCCGATGATTGACACGAGTGTCTCCATCATGGTCCAGGAGCGGAAAGTATCTTTAATTGTTAGTCCGAAGTATTCTTTGAAAAGCCAGAAGGCAGTATCATTTACATGCGAGCAAAACAAACTTCCGGCCCCGATTGATAGCACAAGTAAATTAGGATCAATGTAGGTTTGTTGTGTAAGCGGGTATACCACACCTGCAGCCGTTAGACCTGCTATAGTAGCCGAACCAAGGGCTAGTCTCAGAACTGCAGTAATAGTCCACGCCAAAATGAGAGGTGGAAACTCCAGTTGTTTGAATGCATCGGCAATATCTTTACTCACGCCACTATCGAAAAAGATTTGTTTCAGGATACCGGCACTTCCGATGATCAACAAGACCATCGCTATATCTTTCACAGCTTCTCCATAGATGCTCATGATCGATGACAGTTTCTTACCCATGCCAATGCCAAGGCTATACGTCACAATCACAATGGTTAATAGCATGGCTTGATTAGGTTCGGCAACAAATGAGAAAACACGTTGTGCTATAGCATGCTCCGAAAAGATGCGCGACAGGAGCGTAGTTATACCAATAAGTAATACCGGCAAGAGTGATGAGACCAAACTATTCACTGCGCCTGGTAATTCATGGTGTGGTCTTTCTACGCATAGTGATACCGTTGCAGGTCTGGTAGGAATGCTTCGGATGGTTGTGGCGAACAACGGACCTGCCAGAATGATTGCCGGTATAGCAATGATAATTCCATAGCCAAACGTTGTTGCTATATCGGCATTGAACTGAACCACCAGTGCAATGGGCGATGGGTGAGGAGGCAGGAAACCATGCATCACCGAAAGAGATGCTAGCATGGGAAGGCCTACATAGATCAGCGGCAGTTTATATTGATAGGCTACTGAAAATATAATCGGGATCATGAGTACGAAGCCGACATTATAGTATAGCGGAATGCCTACCAGAAAGCCCGTGATGCTCATGGCCCATACTAAATGCCGTGTACCGAAGAACTGTTGCATCATGAGCGTGATGCGTTGTGCTGCGCCACTCTCAGCAACAAGTTTCCCAAGCATGGCTCCGAGTATAATTACAATCACGAGCGATCCCAGGGTATCACCAATCCCTTTGTTTACGGACTTCGATATATCTTCGACCGGCATTCTTAAGAGCAAGGCAGCTGCCGTGCCTACTGTGAGGAAAGCAAGAAAGGGATTTACCTTCGCCCATGTAGTGAGAACTACGAGGCTAACAATACACGCAACAAGAATGATGAATGTCATTTCAGAAGGAGCGATCAATGAGAATCTCTTGTCACCTTCGATCCGGACTTGCCAACGAGGAAATCAAGATCAGCTCCTTTATCTGCCTGTTGAACATGGTTAACGTATAGGTTAACATAGCCACGCTCTGCAATCGCGGAAGGTTGTTTCCAGTGTTGTCGTCTTATAGCGAGCACTTCATCAGACACATGCAAGTGTATAAGTCTTGCTTCTACATCCAGCTCAATGATATCACCATTCTCAACCAGCGCTAAGTTCCCTCCAATGGCAGACTCAGGCGATACATGCAGCACTACCGTTCCATAGGCAGTTCCGCTCATTCTTCCATCAGAAATACGTACCATATCAGTAATGCCTTTATCGAGAAGTTTTGTTGGTAAAGGCATGTTACCCACTTCGGGCATACCCGGATAGCCGACAGGGCCAACACTCTTTAGCACCATAACACAGGTCTCATCAATGTCGAGAGTAGGATCGTCCACACGTGCGTGATAGTCTTCTATATTTTCAAATACTACGGCACGTCCTTTATGTTTCATCAATGAAGGTGTTGCGGCAGAAGGTTTGATCACAGCACCGTTCAATGCCAGATTCCCTTTGAGTACTACTATACCGGCCTCTTTGATTAACGGACTATCATAACATGCAATCACATCGTTGTTATAGCATTCAATCTTGTCATGTATATTTTCGCGATGCGTTTTTCCATTCACAGTCATCGTATTCAGATGTAGCACCGATTTAAGTTCTTTCATGATCATCGGCAAGCCACCGGCATAATAGAAGTCTTCCATCAGAAATTTACCAGATGGCATCAGGTTTAGCAGAAGTGGAACCTTACTTCCGATTTTGTCGAAATCTTCCAGCTTGAGTTCAACACCGATTCGCCCTGCTATAGCCGTGAGGTGAATGATAAAATTAGATGATCCCCCTATAGCAGCATTTATCTTGATTGCATTTTCGAATGCTTCGCGGGTTAATATCTTGGATATCTTTAGATCTTCTTTTACCATCTCTACAATTCTTCTCCCGGATAACTGCGCCAGAACTTTTCTGCGCGAGTCAACGGCAGGTATAGCGGCCGCACCGGGCAGCGTCATTCCCAGTGATTCAACCATGCACGCCATGGTGGATGCCGTACCCATCGTCATGCAATGACCGGGGCTGCGCGACATACAACTTTCAGCGTGTGAAAATTCGTCATACGTCATTTTTCCCGTCTTGAGCTCATCGGTAAATTTCCATACTGCTGTTCCAGATCCTATATCTTTACCGCGATGCTTTCCGTTCAACATCGGGCCGCCCGGTACAACCAGTGTGGGTATATCTACACTGGCAGCACCCATCATGGTAGAAGGCGTTGTCTTGTCACAACCGGTAAGCAGCACAACACCATCGAGTGGATTACCGCGAATGGATTCTTCTGCATCCATACTCGCGAGATTCCGGAACAACATGGCCGTAGGCTTCAGCAATGTTTCTCCTAATGACATGATCGGGAACTCAAGCGGAAATCCTCCGGCTTCATATACTCCGCGTTTTACATATTCTGCTATATCACGAAGGTGAGCGTTGCAAGGCGTGAGTTCAGACCATGTGTTACAAATACCAATGACGGGCCTGCCATCAAAGAGATCTTCGGGAAATCCCTGGTTCTTCATCCAGCTTCTGTAGATGAAACCCATCTTGTCTTTTTTACCGAACCATTCGGAACTTCTATAGGTCATAGTAGTCAACTTAGAGGTGAGCGTATTTAACAGGCGTCATATATAATGATGATGATGATACCCGGTTAGTATAGTTAGTATATAGTTTCTTTTGTTCGTGCTCCATTAACGAGTCGCCAGATACCCAGTGGATTTTCATCTCTGAGTTCGGGAGGCAGTATACTTTGCGGCATGTTCTGAAAGCATACCGCACGTGTAAAGCGAAATATAGCGGCCGTGCCCACCGATGTACTTCTTCCGTCAGTAGTAGCCGGAAAGGGGCCTCCATGCACCATCGCGCTGCAAACCTCTACGCCTGTAGGGAATCCGTTAATTACAATCCTTCCGACTTTTTGAGACAGTATATCCAACAGGTCCTGATGCGCGACCAGGTCTTCTTCGGTACCGTGTATAGTCGCGGTTAAATGACCGGAAAGATTTCTTGCTGCGGAAAGCATTTCATCTTTACTCTTCATCTCGATGAGCGTGCTGGTTGGACCAAAAATTTCTTCTGCGAGGTGTGGATGACTTTCAAGAACGTCAGCGGTTGTTTTGAATAGTACCGGATGTGCGCTGTTTTTCATGTCAATTTCTTTTCCCAGCGCCAGTATATCGATCTCCGCTTTATGCCGGGATATACCTTGTGTGTATGACTTGAAGATAGTATCGGTGAGCATAGCACCGCCCGAAGTATTTTCAAATTCTGTTTTGACAGCTGCTATAAATTTGTCGGAGGCACCATCATGCTGATACATCATCATGCCGGGATTTGTACAGAACTGTCCAACGCCAAGTGTAACCGATGCAGCAAAACCTTTCGCTATAGCTTCATAATTCTTCTTCATTGCCTGTGGCAATACAAACACAGGATTTGTACTGCCCATCTCCGCATAAACCGGTATAGGTTCATCACGTTTTACGGCAGTATCAAAGAGCGCTTTACCTGCAGTAAAGGAACCTGTTAGTCCAACAGCCTTTATCTGCTTGTGCTTCACCAGTTGCATCCCGACTATACTTCCTTCACCATGCAAGAGTGAAAAGACACCATCCGGCATTTGCGTTTTCTTTGCGGCTTCACGAATGGCGCGGGCCACTAGCTCAGCCGTTGCGGGGTGCGCAGAGTGTGCCTTGAAAATTACCGGGCAACCCGCAGCGAATGCCGAAGCTGTGTCTCCACCGGCAACAGAAAATGCAAGCGGAAAATTACTCGCACCAAAAACAACAACCGGTCCTAAGCCGACATGCATATAGCGGATGTCGGGTTTAGGTAACGGTGTACGGAGAGGATCGGCAAGTTCTATTCGTGCATCTAACCAGGAGCCTTCACGAAGCAACGAAGCGAACATCAATAACTGATTGATGGTGCGACCCCGCTCGCCTTCAATTCTTCCTTTTGGCAACGCTGTCTCCTGGCAACAAATGTCAATCAATTGGTCGCCTAATGTTTCAATCTCTTTCGTGATTGTCTCTAGGAAGATTGCCTTTTCAATTCCTGATTTTTTACGATATACCTGGAAGGCATTGTCTGCTTTGTTACAAGCAAGTTCTACTTCGGGTTGTGTTGCCTTATGAAATATATAGTTGAGCTGTTCTCCGGTAACAGCGTTTGTTGACCGAAACGTTTCGGTTCCTCCTGCATGATCATCAAACCCGATGAATTGTTTTCCTTCTATTTGTATCATGGCTTGTTAAGCTACCGTGTTTTCAAGTGTACCAATATGATCGATCGTTATCTTGATAACATCTCCTGCGTGCAGCGTGAAGTTGTCGGGAGGTACGACCCCGGTGCCTGTCATGAGTAATGCACCGTGCGGGAAACTTAGTTCTTGAAAGAGATAGCTGGCGAGTTCTGTATGTTTTCTTTTCATACGATTGATTGAAATCTCACCTGAGAAAACAGTCGCACCGGCCCGATGAATATATATTCGAATCATCGTGTTGGGGTCAATCGGATGTTCCGGTATATACAAGCATGGCCCGATTGCAGCTGCTCCATCGTAGCATTTTGCTTGTGGCAGATATAGTGGATTCTCGCCTTCAATGTCTCGCGATGACATATCATTGCCAATGGTATAGCCTTCGATAGTTCCGGCTGAACACATGAACAACACAAGCTCGGGCTCTGGTACATTCCATTGGGAGTCTTTTCGGATTCTGACCTTTCCACCTGTGCCCACGGTTCGGTAAGGTGCCGCTTTGAAGAATAACTCCGGGCGCGGTGCTTCATACACACGCGCATAAAAATCTCCACCACCGGCATCTTTTGATTCTTCCATTCGTGCTTCGCGACTGCGCTGGTAGGTGACTCCGGATGCCCATACTTCCTGTTTTGAAATGGGCGGAAGTAAATTCGTGCTTATTGCACTGGCAAGCGAAGGGTCAGCATCAAGTGACCGGATTTCTTCGAGTAACTGTGCGAATAAATTTGATCGATTGACAAAGGCATCCCAATCTGTTTTTTTTGAAAGGAAGTAAGCGCCTAGGTGTTCAATTATAAATCCTCGTGTTGTATTATATAGTTTCATAGTTATGATTACGGGGTGGATATACTTTTGGTCAATACATTGGAGGTAGTCTTCAGGTGTGCATCGGGTTGTCCTCCGCCAAGGCTGATACTTGCAGGCTCTGCTATAGATGATAGTTTTACCCTGAATGTTACTCCACGCGATTCACCTGCTTTGAGATGGATGCGCTCGAAGGCAAGTAAAGATCGTATGGGAGATTTTTTGCCGGCGGTATATTTTGATGATGCATAAACCTGCACTACTTCATCCCCTTCACGTTTGCCAGCATTCGTTACCTTCGCTGTGATTTGAAGTGAATCACCTTTAATC
>DJFR01000164.1:0-2989 GCA_002432545.1 Flammeovirgaceae bacterium UBA5867
CTGGATTCCAATCCAAACCTGAAGCAGAACAAGGGATATCCGGGATATGTAGGCGAATAATTTCATTTAACTATTCACTTTATGAGCAGACTTATAGAAAAAATAAATATTAAATATTCTTTAGCACTTATTGCCATCGTTGCAGTATGGCTGCTGCAGGCTTGTGAAGAGGAAGATGCTACTGTCGGTGATCCGATGGTCACTTCATTTACACCAACAGCAGGCGGTCCGGTCGGTACATTTGTTACCATCTCCGGTAAATACTTCAGCACGACAAAACCTACCACGGTCAAATTCAATGGTGTGGAAGCAGAGACACTTGAAATTTCTTCAACGTCTATCCAGGCACTCGTACCAACCGGTGCAACAAGCGGACAGATCTCGGTGGAAGTAGAAGGTCATACCGGAACTTCAGCATCATCTTTTGCTGTAACATCCGGTACACCTGCTCCGGTAATTTTGAGCTTTACCCCAAACACCGGAAATGGTGTTGATGGAGCAACAGTTACAATCAAAGGAGTAAATTTCAGTACAACACCAGCACAGAACATCGTGAAGTTTAATGGTATACTGGCGGCTGCACCAACAAGTGCATCTGCACGTTCATTAACGGTGAAAGTGCCGGAGGGTGTAACTACCGGAAAGATCACGGTAGAAGTACAGGGTGTTACAAGCGTGGCTACATCGCCAGCGGACTTTACTGCGCTTAGCCCAACCGTTACAAGCTTTACTCCAAAATCAAGCATTGTGGGTTCTACGGTTGTAATTACGGGAACAAACTTCAGTCCGACAGCTGCCAACAACACCGTGATGTTCAATGGTGTTGAAGCTACGGTATCCGAAGCTACTGCCACTTCATTAACAGTAACTGTTCCTGCGGGCGCAACAACCGGAAAAGTATCTGTAGCGGTAGATGGCAAGACGGGTACGTCAGGCGATAGCTTTACAGTCAATTAGCATCGATCAATAGATGTATTTCTAATTTTAAAGAGGGCAAGTGCATATTACTTGCCTTCTTTTTTTATTTTTCAGCTGTGTTATATAATCTGAGCATGCATCGGTTTTTTTGGATTGTTCTCGTGTTGGTTGTTGTGGCATGCAGCAAAGACAGCGAAGAATCTTCCCCTGTAAAAAATACACTTTTTCAGCGTCTGCCTTCTGCAGAAACAGGAATTACATTTGAGAATACACTTGTACTCAAAGAAGATTTTGATGTTTTCCGGTACCGGAATTACTACAACGGTGGTGGTGTTGGTATAGGCGATTTTAATAACGATGGTCTTACCGATGTATATATAACGTCCAACATGGGCGATAATAAGCTATACCTGAACAAAGGCAACTGGAAGTTTGAAGACATCACGGCTAAGGCCGGAGTTAAAGGAAACAAGATATGGTCTACCGGAGTGAGCATTGCCGATGTAAATGCTGATGGCTTGCTCGATATATATGTTTGCAATGCCGGTGATGTGAGTGGAGGCAAACGCGAAAATGAGCTTTTCATCAATAACGGTAATTTAACGTTTACCGATCGCGCTGCCGAATACGGCCTGGCCGATCTCGGCTTCTCTACACACGCAGCATTTTTTGACTATGATAAAGATGGCGATCTCGATTGCTATGTGCTGAACAACTCGTATCGCCCGGTATCATCGCTAGGCTATAGAAACCTGCGGCACATTCGCGATGAGTTCGGTGGACATAAACTATACCGGAATGATAAAGGACATTTCACCGATGTAAGTGAAGCGGCCGGTATATATGGTAGTGTGATTGGTTTTGGCCTGGGGGTAACAGTGGGTGATGTTAACCAGGACAACTGGCCCGACATGTATATATCCAACGATTTTTACGAACGTGACTATCTCTACATCAACAATCACGATGGTACGTTTAAAGAGTCGCTCGAAAACTATATGGGACACATCAGTATGTTTTCCATGGGAGCTGATCTGGCTGACCTGAACAACGATAGCTATCCGGATATTTTCTCTACCGATATGTATCCTGAAGACGACTATCGCCTTAAAACTATATCTGCATTTGAGACTTATGATGTATACCAGCTTCGCCTGCGAAACGGATACTACCACCAGTTTATGCGCAACATGCTGCAGCTTAATAATCAGGATGGTTCGTTCAGTGAAATTGGTGAACTCGCAGGTGTCTCTGCTACCGACTGGAGCTGGGGAGCATTGATTGCCGATTTTAATAACGATGCCTATAAAGATATATATGTCTGCAACGGTATCTATAAAGATGTTACCAACCAGGACTTCGTTGAATTTTTGGGAAGCAGCGAACAGATGCGTGCCGCTATAGAAGGGAAGAAGATTGACTTCAAGGAGTTTGTAGAGAAGATGCCTTCGGTAAAACTGAGTAACTATATGTTTACGCACCAGGGAGATCTGCGATTTGCAAACGCCTCTAAAGACTGGGGGCTGGATGAGCCAAGTTTCTCCAACGGTGCTGCGTATGGCGACCTGGACAACGA
This sequence comes from Flammeovirgaceae bacterium UBA5867, assembly GCA_002432545.1. GTDB lineage: Bacteria > Bacteroidota > Bacteroidia > Cytophagales > Cyclobacteriaceae > Ohtaekwangia. The sequence goes on from DJFR01000164.1 coordinate 2,495, forward strand.
TGGTGATCTCGACCTGGTTGTGAATAATGTTAACCAGGAAGCATTTGTTTATCGCAATCAATCACGCGAACAAAACAAGAACCACTTTCTCGCGCTTACCTTTAAAGGCACAGCGCAGAATATATTTGGACTTGGTGCAAGTGTAAAAGCATTTGTAGGAAAGGAAATTATTCAGAGTGATAATATGCCGATCCGCGGCTTTCAATCGAGTATGGATTATAAAATGATTCTCGGTTTAGGCACGCTGCAGCAGATTGACAGCCTGGTAATAACATGGCCCGATGCAAAGATCGAAGTGATGAAATCGGTTAAGGCTGATCAAACGCTGGCGATCGATTATGCAAATGCTAAAGTATATAATGCATCTAAACCGTCAATTGTAAAACCGTATCTGCACGAAGTTGCCTACAACGAGATACGTCACACCGAAAATGACTATAACGAATTTGATCATAACCGCTTGCAGTATAGCATGCTTTCTACCGAAGGTCCTGC
>DJFR01000164.1:3004-16234 GCA_002432545.1 Flammeovirgaceae bacterium UBA5867
CAAAAGCCCGGCAATAAATTTGTTTCGTTTGCCGATAACGTTTTTGTCGCCGATTCATTAAGTGAAGATATAGATGCTGTTTTCTTTGATGCTGACAATGATCGCGACCTTGACCTATATATCGTTACCGGAAGTTCAGAGTACTCAACGCAGTCGCAACCCAACATTGACAGACTCTACGAGAACAAGGGATTGAAAAACGGTATACCGGTATTCGAGAAAACTGTAAATCGTATCCCATCCCTATACCAGAGCGGAAGCTGCGTTCGTCCGGCAGATATAGATGGTGACGGAGACCTCGATCTCTTTGTCGGCACACGCGTCATGTCTTCATACTATGGTTTACCGTGCGATCAGTTTATACTCATCAACGATGGTAAAGGTAATTTTGCCGAAGCACCTCCTGTATTCGCGCAAGCATTGAAGCGTGTGGGTATGGTAACCGATGCACACTGGTTCAAATACGATAATGATAACTTCCCGGACTTGCTGGTGGTAGGAGAGTGGATGCCCGTAACCATTTTTCAAAATGATGGTAAGCAACTCAAAAAAGTATCTGTAAAAGGACTCGAGCAATCAGACGGTTGGTGGAATTGCATTCAGGCTGTTGATCTTGATAATGATCAGGATGAAGATTTTATACTCGGTAACTATGGTCTCAACTCAAAGTTTCAGCCAACGGTAGAGAAACCGGTTACACTCTATGTAAATGACTTCGACCAGAATGGATCAGTGGAACCGGTCTTCGTATTTGTGCGGGATGGTAAAGAGTACCCGGTAGCACTGCGTCAAGATATCGTCAAGCAGATGAGCTCACTCAAAAAGAAATTCATATACTATAAAGATTACGCTGATAAATCTGTCAACGATATATTCGATCCGAAACTGCTGGAGCGCGCCACCATGCTTAAGTTTTATCAGCCACATACATCGGTTATTATCAACGAAGGTGTTAACGGGTTTACCGTAAAGCCACTGCCTGTACAGGCGCAGGTATCTCCGGTATATAGTATTGAAACGATGGACGTGAATAACGATCAGAAGCCCGATATCATTCTTGGAGGAAATTTATATGCAGTAAAGCCGGAGATCGGTCGGTTGGATGCGTTGCACGGGTTGGTACTTACCAACGATGGTAACGGAAACTTTACGCCACTCCCGTCCATGCGCTCGGGCATTAAGATAGACGGTGAAGTGCGCCACATCCAGGTGCTGAACAACAAAGGCAAAAAGGTTGTGGCCTTTGTGAGGAATAACAATTCCATTAAATTTTTTAATGCACAATAAGCTTTTACAATGAATCAGTTTTTAATAAAGGTAGTAACGGCCATTATTTGTATTGCGGGAGCGGTGGCCTGTACTCAAAAAGATAAGAAGTTCAGGTTGGTTCCGTCCAGCGAATCGGGTATAACGTTCAGGAATGTACTGAAAGAGACCGTTGAGTTTAATATATTCAACTATATGTATTTCTATAATGGGGCCGGTGTAGCCACAGGCGATGTGAATGGTGATACGCTTCCGGATATATACTTTACTTCGAACCAGGAAGCGAACAAACTATATATCAATAACGGCAATTTTAAATTTACCGATGTAACCGAAGCTGCTGGTGTAGCCGGTTTTCAGGGCTGGAGCACAGGCGTTACCATGGCCGATGTAAACAGCGATGGCAAACTGGATATATATGTCAGTAACCTCGGCGACTACCTGATCTATAAAGGAAAGAACCAGTTGTTTATCAACGAAGGCAATGATGCTAATGGAGTTCCTACATTTACCGACCGTGCCATGGAGTATGGTCTTGACCTGGTAGGTTTTTCAACACAGGCAGCATTCTTTGATTACGATCGCGATGGCGATCTCGATATGTTCATGCTCAACCATTCGCTGCATGAAAACGGAACCTTCGGAAAATCAAATCTGCGTACCAAGAATCATCCACTCGCGGGCGACCGTTTACTGCGCAATGACAACGGACGTTTTGTTGATGTTACGCAAGGCTCCGGTATATATAACAGTGTGCTCGGCTACGGTCTTGGTGTTGTGGTAAGCGATGTGAACCTTGACGGCTGGCCGGATATATATGTTGGTAATGATTTTCATGAAAACGATTACCTCTATATCAACCAGGGTAACGGTACATTTAAAGAAGTGCTGGAGAAATCCATGATGCACACCAGCCGGTATACCATGGGGGTTGACTTTGCCGATTTCAATAACGATGCATATCCTGATCTGATCGCGATGGATATGTTACCGGAAGACCCACTGATATTGAAAGCATCGGCAGCAGAAGACACGTATGATGTCTATAACTTCAAGATTAATTATGGTTACAACCACCAGTTCGCACGTAACACGTTGCAGTTGAATAACCAGGATGGTACATTCAGCGAGGTCGGGTTGATGTCAGGCGTGGCAGCAACGGATTGGAGCTGGTCATCCTTGTTTGCAGATTTCGATCTGGATGGTCGTAAAGATATATTTGTGTCCAATGGTATATTAAGACGATCCAACGACCTGGACTATATCAACTTCATTACCATAGACTCTGTACAGATGCGCATGAAGTACGATATGTCGGAGCGGGAACTGATGTATATCGAGAAACTTCCCAAGATCAAAGTGCCCAACTATCTTTTTATCAATAACGGTGATTCTACATTTGCCAACCAGGCTTTGGACTGGGGCCTCGAGGCGCCTTCATATTCACACGGTACAGCATATTCCGATTTGGACAATGATGGCGATCTTGATCTCGTCATTAACAATATCGAGGATGAAGCGTTCGTATACGAAAACAGAACTATTCATAAACCCGCTGAAGAAAACGTTGAACAACCACACTTTCTGCAAGTGAGTTTGGCAGGTGATGTCGGAAACAGCCAGGGAGTTGGAGCGAAAGTATTTATATATACTGGCGGCAAATTGCAGATGCAGGAATGTATGCCTACACGCGGATACGAAAGCTCAGTAGACAGCCGGCTTACCTTTGGTCTTGGTAAAACAAAACAGCTCGATTCACTCGTGGTGATCTGGAACGATGGCCGCTTTGAAAAGCAGATAAATATACCGGCAGACCAGCGGCTGGTATTGAAGCAGCAAAATGCAAAAGGTAATTTTAATTATACCGTGTTTCATAAGTTGCAGCATTTGCTGGTAAACGATTCAACTACGATAGATATACCCTATAAACACACCGAGAATCGTTTTGTGGAATTTAATCGCGAAGCCCTGCTTCCGCACATGCTCTCGGCAGAAGGACCTGCCGCAGTTACGGGTGACCTGAACGGTGATGGACGCGAAGATATATTTATGGGAAATGCCAAGTGGTCGAATGCACATGTATACCTGCAGACACCAAACGGTAAATTTGTTGAACAGAAACAACCGGACCTCGCAGCGGACAGCACGTACGAAGATGTTGATGCCGCCATGTTCGATGCTGATAGAGATGGTGATTTGGATATACTTGTAGCCAGCGGGGGCAATGAATTTACCGGTAAATCTATATACCGCCAGCCACGGCTATACCTCAATAATGGTAAAGGTGTTTTAAGCCGCTCGCCAGCTTTAACAGATATATACATCACCGCTTCCTGCGTAAGTATACAGGATATAGATGCCGATGGAGATGCTGATGTATTTCTCGGGGCACGCGCTACACCCTGGCGCTACGGTATAAAACCGGATAGCTATATTTTGCTTAATGATGGTAAAGGTAATTTCACAGATGCAACGGATGCCGTGGCACCGTCACTGCGCAAATTTGGTTTTGTAAAACAGGCAACCTGGGCGGATATGGATGGCGATAAAGTTGCCGACCTGGTGATAGCTGCCGAGTGGTCGCCCATTACGATACTGCTCAATAAAAACGGCAAACTCGCATCTATACCGTTGGAAGGTTCCGGACTGGAGAAATCCAACGGGTGGTGGAATATCGTGCAGGCCGCTGACTTTGATCAGGACGGTGATCAGGATCTGATCGCTGGTAATTTAGGACTCAACTCGCGTCTGCATGCTTCGGAGCAGGAACCGGTAAAAATGTTCGTAGCCGATTTTGATAAGAACGATAGTACCGACCAGGTGTTAACGCATTTCATTCACGGTAAAGAATATCCGTTTCATACCCGCGATGAAATGACCAAGCAGATGCCGTACCTCAAGAAACGTTACCTGTCGTATCATAAATTTGCAGAAGCTACGGTGCACGATATGTTCAGCGCAGATGTACTCAATGCATCCGAAAAATATATAGCCTATAATTTCCGTTCATGCTATATCGAGAATCTGGGTAACGGTAAATTCAGGATGAAATCATTACCCGGAGCGGCACAGTTATCGACTGTCAACGCTATCGCAGTGGGAGATTTCAACCAGGATACGAAGCCGGATTTGTTGCTGGCCGGAAATTTCTATCCCATCAATATACAAATGGGCCGCTACGATGCGAGTTATGGTTTGGTATTAACAGGCGATGGTAAAGGCAATTTTCATCCGGTGCCTGCTGTGCAATCGGGCTTTTCGGTAAAAGGTGAAACGCGATGCATGCGTACCATTCATATAAACGGACAGGTATATTATCTGGCAGTGCGCAACAACGATACTATTGTGCCTTTCAGTGTTGCCAAACGGTCTCCGGTTCCGTAATTCCGAATCCGGAAGTATAGATGATGATAATGAAGTTTACAGTAAGATGGAAATAAACGGCAATAAAGCAAGCTCGCAAAAGCGTTTGTTATTATTGATTTCCTTCTAAATTTGAGAACCAGACTTACTACCGATTATGAAGTTTTATTATGTGAAGATAACCATGCTATGCCTCTTGCTGGCATCATGTTCTTCTGATGATGAGTGGCGTACAAAAGTTCAGAGCGCAGATTACCTGCATCGTTCTGTTAAACAGGTTACAGATGTTATTGTACACGATATATTCTCGCCTCCGGTAGCTAGTCGCATCTATACCTATGTGAGTGTAGCGGCTTATGAAGCTGCACGCCACCAGGATTCAACGACAGTAAGTTTTGCCGGACAGCTTCACGGTCTTCACCCCGTGCCTCAACCGGAGAAGGGAAAAGAATATTGTTACCCGCTGGCATCCGTGCAGGCTGCGCTGAAGGTAGGAAGAGCATTGGTTTTTTCGGAAGATAAAATGGATGTTTTCTACAACGGCATCGTGCAGGAATTTAAACAGCAAGGTATACCGGAAGATGTATACGAGCGCTCCCTGGCATACGGAACACAAGTAGCTGATCATATCATTGCGTGGTCGCAAAAAGATAACTACAAACAATCACGTTCGTTCCCGAAGTATTCCATCAGCGAAGATCCTGCTACCTGGAAGCCGACACCGCCTGCGTATATGGATGCCGTTGAGCCGCACTGGAACAAGATCAGAACATTCGCTATTGACTCTGCCGGACAATTCAAACCTGCACCGGCAACAAAATTCTCAGCGGATAAAGAGAGCGCATTTTATAAAGAAGCATTCGAAGTATATAGTGCCGGAGTAAAGATGACGGATGAACAACGACAGATCGCTTCGTTCTGGGACTGCAATCCGTTTGTAATGAATGTAAAAGGACACGTGATGTTTGCTACCAAGAAAATTTCTCCGGGTGGTCACTGGATGAACATTACCAACGTTGCCTGTAAAAAGACAAATGCCGATATCGTAAAAAGTGCTGAAGCGTATGCGCGTGTTGCTATAGGCCTGGTGGATGGTTTTATATCCTGCTGGGATGAAAAATATCGCAGCCGTCTCATTCGCCCGGAAACCTATATTAACCAATATATAGATGAGAATTGGACACCGCTGTTGCAAACACCACCGTTTCCCGAATATACCAGTGGGCACAGTGTTGTATCAGGCGCTTCTGCTGTGGTGCTGACAAAACTCTTTGGTGATAACTTTGCCTTTACTGATTCTACCGAGATTGAATTCGGATTGTCCGTGCGTTCATTCAAATCCTTTATACATGCTTCCGAAGAAGCAGCGATCAGCCGTTTATACGGAGGTATACATTATCGTCCGGCTATCGACAATGGTATGATTGAAGGAAGAGCCGTTGGTGATTTTATCAATGAAAAAATCCGAACGCGAAGGGGAGATGGAAAAGTGTTGGCGAAAGGAAAGTAGATCAGACTTCCAAACTATAGGCTGATAAAATCGTGAAGCTATGACCCCATACCTGGCAGAATTCTTTGGTACCATGTTATTGATTTTACTGGGCGAAGGCTCGGTAGCAGCAGCCTTGTTGAAAAATTCAAAAGCAGAAAATGACGGATGGCTTGCCATTGTCATTGCGTGGGGGCTTGCTGTTACAATTTCCATATATGCAGTCGGCAGTATCAGCGGTGCACATCTTAACCCGGCTATAACCCTGGCGTTGTGTGTGTCCGGAGATTTTCCGGCCGACCAGGTACCCGGGTATATATTGGCACAGTTGGCCGGTGCATTTGCCGGAGCTATACTGGTGTGGCTGCACTATATGCCACACTGGAGCAAGACTGATAACGCAGCATTAAAGCTCGCTATATTTTGCACGGCACCCGCTATACGGTCAGCACCTGCCAACCTCTTCAGCGAAATGCTGGCGACACTGGTATTGGTCATGGCCATTTTATTTATAGGCGCCAACAAATTTGCTGACGGATTAAACCCGCTTATCATTGGCGGCCTGATCACATCCATCGGTTTGAGTTTAGGCGGTACAACAGGTTTCGCTATTAACCCAGCCCGCGATCTGGCGCCACGCCTCGCACACGCCATACTTCCTATACCCGGCAAAGGTTCTTCAGACTGGTCCTATAGCTGGATCCCTGTAGCCGGTCCCATCATCGGTGGTATCATGGGGGCGTGGTTGTTTAAAGCACTCTTTGGCTAGACAACAAATTTCTCTATGCAGGCGCGAAGTTTTTAGTCGCTGCGCTATCTTTCTTTAGGTTGTAATCTCTATCTTCACCGCGCTGTGTCATGTGTGCAGCTCCAACAACCAGAGCCAGTAGATGAGAACGTTACTATTCTCCATCGGTATACTTATTCTGATCGGTGCAGAGATACTCAGGGTATACTTCATCATGCCGTTTCCCGGAAGCCAGCATGATGAAACCATCAACGTGGCTTACTTTCTTCATACCAACATTAACCTGCTGCGTATCGTTGGCTTTGTGCTTATAGCATACCCCGTAGTATCGTATTTTCGCAGCGGTTCACGCACATCAAAAGTTATAGTGTCGGTGGCGCTCGTGCTATACATTGTGGCCTTTTACTTCTTCAACTTTCGCTTTCTGGCCGACAAGATGTTCTACCAGCCGGCTATAAAAGTCTTTGCAAAAGCAAGTGCCAGTAAAATCCCGTCTACGAATCTGGTGATCGGTGTTTCTATGAACGGAGCATCCAAAGCATATCCCATCGAGCTCATTGGCTATCATCACCAGGTGCGCGATACGGTAGGTACAACACCCGTAATGGTAACGTATTGTACCGTGTGTCGTACCGGGCGGGTGTTCAGTCCGTTGGTGGAAGGTAAAGCAGAAACTTTCCGGTTGGTGGGCATGGATCATTTTAATGCTATGTTTGAAGATACCGCTACCAAAAGCTGGTGGCGGCAAGTGACCGGAGAAGCGATTGCGGGTCCAATGAAAGGAAGCAAACTGCAGGAGGTAGCAGCCGAGCAAATGCGACTCGATGCGTGGATCAGTCTTCACCCCGACACGGAGATCATGCAGCCTGATACAACCTTCAATAAACAATATGAAGGCATGAAGAGTTATGATGAAGGAAAGAGTAAAGGAGATCTGACACGTGCCGATTCTCTTTCGTGGAAAGATAAATCTTGGGTTGTAGGTGTACAGTCGGGTATGGATGCACGTGCCTACGACTGGAATGAACTCGTACAGGTAAAAGTTATACACGATACACTGGCTGGTATACCGTTACTCGTTACGCTTGAAGCCGACAGCGCATCGTTCCATGTTTTCAAACGCGATACACTTTCCTTTACCTTCGATCCGGCAACCTATATATTGCGCGATGCACAAACACAATCGTCCTGGAATTTACAGGGCTATTGCACCGAAGGTAAACTGCAGGGTAAACAATTACCGGTTGTACAATCGTACCAGGAGTTCTGGCATTCGTGGCGTACATTCCGGCCGCAAACCACAGCGTATCATCATACCGGTGGCGATTAACTATAGATATAAAATAAATTAGAAGTATAGATTTAATTATGGGCAAACAGAAAAACGAAAGTCTTTGGGGAATTGACCTTGGGGGAACAAAAATAGAAGGCGTTATATTGAAATCAGTTAGCGATCCGGAAGTATTGTTTCGCGACCGCGTGCCAACAGAAGCTGATCAGGGGTATGAACATATTCTGGGACAGGTAAAAAAACTGGTGGACATGATGGAGAAAGCTACCGGTATAAAACCCGAAGGTATAGGGTTTGCAACACCCGGTACACTCGATCCGAAACTTGGCGTAATGAAGAACTGCAACACGGTAGCCATGAATGGTAAGCCCATGCGCGCAGATCTGGAAAAGATACTCGGTGTAAAAGTAGAAATGGCAAATGATGCCGATTGTTTTGCACTGGCCGAAACACGCTACGGTATAGTAAAAGAAAGATTTCCGGATGCCCGTGTAGTGTTCGGGGTTATTATGGGTACCGGTGTAGGCGGTGGAATTGTAATTGATGGTAAAGCTATAGTAGGCTTGCAAGGTATAGCGGGCGAATGGGGACATAATTTCCTCGATGAGTCAGGCGGACCTTGCTACTGCGGAAAGTCAGGTTGCGTAGAGATGGTAATCTCCGGCCCGGCCCTGCAGCGTTACTATTTCAAAGAGACCGGTAACAACAAACCACTGAAAGACATTGTAGCATTGGCTGAGTCGAAAGTAGATCCTACAGCACAGAAGACTATTCAGCGGTTGATCGAGTTCTTTGGTAAAGCATTGAGTGTCATTATAAATGTACTCGATCCGGATGTGATTGTGATCGGGGGTGGTGTCGGAAATATAGACCTGCTCTACGATCGTGGTGTTGATTCGGTAAAGAAATATGTATTTAACAACCGACTGGATACACGCATTGTGAAGCCTTCGCTGGGCGACAGTGCCGGTGTATTCGGTGCAGCATTTCTGTTAGCCGATCCGCTTTAGTATAGCGAATGAGGGGAAGGCACGTGTGCCGGTATGATTTTGTTTGAAGGTTTAACGCTAACTATATAACAGCAACGTCTATGAAACGAATTGCAATACTTGGACCCATACCACGCGATCACATCGTTACCCATCAGGGAGACCTGATACAGAAGTGGGGGTGTGTTACACATCCGGTTATTGCGCTGTCGGTTATGGCGGGCGAACAAATCGAAATTGTACCGGTAAGTCACCTCCGGCAGGTTGATTTGGATAACGTGGTGGAAGTATTCAACGGTTATTCCGGTATAAATCTCAAACACCTCACAACCAAAAACGACCAGGGCGATATCATCAGTCTCAAGTTCATCGATATGAACAACCGCCTTGAGAGACAAACGGGTTTTATGGATCCGATCATGCCCGATGATGTGAAGAAACTTGTGGACTGCGATGTATTCGTATTTATACCTATCAGCGATTACGAGATCTCCCTCGAAACACTCAAGTACCTGAAGAAGAAAAGTGAAGGCACCATTATATTCGATGCCCACGGCCCGACAACCGCATGCCTCATCAACGGAGAGCGTATGCGTAAATTCTGGATCGATCGCGATCAGTGGCTTCCCTATATTGATGTACTCAAAATGAACCTGGAAGAAGCACACGCTTCGTGGTTCAAGAAAGAATATGAAAGTCAGGACTTTCTTGAGAATGGAGATGTAGACCGCGATGTACTTCGTCAGTTCGCGGTGCACTGTCTCGACCGCGGTGTCAAATGCCTGTACATTACCGTAGACTCGCGCGGATGCCTGGTATACTATAACGAACGCGGCAAGCTGAAAGAAGAAATGGTGCCGGCTGTAAAAGTGGAGAACGTAATTGATACAACCGGCTGTGGCGATTCATTTGCCGGTGGTATAGGCTTCGGCCTGTTGCAAAAGCCACGCGACTATATCCAGGCAGCACGCTATGGCAATGCGCTGGGAGCCCTGCGCACACAAGGTAAAACTTTTGCCGTATTTAAATCACTGGACGAAACAAACCAGATTATTCGCGATACCTATAGCTGATCGGGTATATATATACTTTGATCCGTATTAATTAATCCAGGACCCTAATCCCCAACCTTTGATTAAAGCAGTAATATTCGATCTTGACGGAGTTATAGTAGATACAGCACGCTATCATTTTCTGGCGTGGAAACGATTGGCCGATGAGCTCGGAATCAATTTCACGGAAACCGATAATGAGCGGCTGAAAGGTGTAAGCCGGATCCGGTCCATGGAGATTCTCATGGAGCTCGGAGGCATTACACTAAGTCAGCATGAAAAAGAACGACTCGCCAATAAAAAGAATACATGGTTTGTCGATTATGTTGAACGCATGTTGCCGGAAGAAATATACCCCGGTGTAGCAGCATTGATAACAACGTTTAAGCAGCACGGCATGCGTATAGCACTTGCCAGCAGCAGCAAGAACGCAAAGACGGTTATACAGCTTCTGCACATTGAACACCTGTTTGAAGTGGTGGTAGATGGCACCATGGTAGTACACTCCAAGCCCGACCCCGAGATATTTATACTCGCGGCAGAGAAGCTTGGGGTTGAACCAAAAGAGTGCCTGGTATTTGAAGATGCAGAAGCAGGCGTAGAGGCTGCGCTGGCTGCGGGTATGCACTGCGTTGGCATAGGCTCTCCGGAGCAATTGTTTAAAGCCATGCGCGTGATACGCACCACCGGAGAATTTACCATGACGATGCTGGACGACTGCAATGAAAAGATAAAACTGAAAGCCAACGGCTAGATATATATAGTAACGTTAAATATATACGTGTAATGAAAGAGTATTTAAAGCACCACGAATGGCAGATTATAGAGGAAGGATTGGATCCACACTATAACAAGATATCCGAAAGTGTGTTCAGCATCGGGAACGGGCGTATGGGACAACGCGCTAATTTTGAAGAGGAGTACTCAGGCGAAACACTTCGCGGAAGTTATGTGGCCGGAGTATATTATCCGGATAAGACACGCGTTGGCTGGTGGAAGAATGGATATCCCGAATACTTTGCCAAAGTATTGAATGCTCCGAACTGGATCGGCATTCACGTAAGTATCAACAATCAGAAACTTGATCTTGCCAAATGTAAAGTAGAAGATTTCAGACGTGTGCTCGATATGCGCACCGGACTGCTGTCAAGAAGTTTTGCCGCTACACTGCCGGATGGCAAGAAAATAAAAGTGGAATCAAAACGATTCTGCAGTATGGCGAATGGTGAAGTAGGAGCGATCCGCTATGCCATTACTCCGCTTAACTTTTCGGCCAAAGGCTTACTCTCTATCTATGTGGATGCCGATGTGGTAAACAAAGATTCCAACTACGATGAGAAATTCTGGGAAGAGGTATATAAAGAAGCTTCGGAAGGTAAAGCTATTGTAACGGCACAAACCAAGAAAACGCACTTTCATGTAACCACTGGTATGCGTTACCAGATCGAAACAGGTGGTAAAAAAGCCAGCGCTGATCGTATCAATACCGAGCTGCGCGAAAAATTTGCCGGCAATGTTATACAGCTCGATCTGCACGAAGGAAAAGAGACGGTAGTATATAAATATGCCGCTATACTTTCATCCGAAAACCATCCCAAAGACCAGTTGGTAGCTGCCGCCAGTAAAGTTCTGGACGAAGCCTTCGGTAAAGGGTTCGATGCGTTGTTTGATGAACACGCTAAAGTATGGCAACACAAATGGGAAGAAAGCGATATTACCATAGAGGGCGATATAGCCGCACAGCAAGGTATACGCTTCAATATATTCCAGCTAATGCAAACCTATACCGGTGAAGATGAACGCCTCAATATAGGGCCGAAAGGATTTACCGGGGAAAAATATGGGGGAAGTACGTATTGGGACACCGAAGCGTATTGCCTTCCGTTCTATTTAAGTACAGCCGAACCGAAAGTTGCGCGCAACCTGTTGGTATACCGGTATAAGCATCTTGGTAAAGCCATTGAGAATGCGAAGAAGCTCGGCTTCAAAGATGGCGCAGCATTCTATCCCTTCGTTACCATGAACGGTGAAGAGTGTCATAACGAATGGGAAATTACCTTCGAGGAAATTCACCGCACCAGCGCGATGGCGTATGCTATACGCGATTATATAGAATATACCGATGACAAAAATTACCTGGCAGAGTATGGACTTGAAGTGCTCATAGGTATAGCACGCTTCTGGTCGCAACGTGTAAACTGGTCGGCAGAGAAAAGTAAATACGTGATCCTGGGCGTTACCGGTCCGAATGAATACGAGAACAACGTAAACAACAACTGGTATACCAATTACCTTGGTGCGTGGACACTGCGCTTTGCACTGCAGGCCGTTGATTATGTGAAGAACAACGATCTGAAACGTTACAATGAAATTATTGGTCAGACATCTTTCAAAGACAAGGAAGAAACAGATCGCTGGAAAGAGATCGTAGAAAAAATGTATTACCCCATCGATGAGAAACGTAATATCATTTTGCAGCAAGACGGCTTTCTCGATAAAGAGATACTCCGCGTAAGTGAACTTAAAAAAGAAGATCGTCCGTTGAACCAGAAGTGGTCATGGGATCGTATCCTTCGCTCATGCTTCATCAAGCAGGCCGATGTATTGCAGGGCATCTATCTCTTCGAAGATGATTTCGATATGGAGACTATTCGCAGAAACTACGACTTCTATGAACCGCTTACCGTTCACGAATCATCGTTGTCGCCTTGCGTGCACGTTATACTCGCTTCCAAGTTAGGGTATAAATCCAGCGCGTATGAATTGTACCTGCGCACAGCACGTCTTGATCTGGATGACTATAACAACGATACGGAAGAAGGTTGTCACATCACTTCTATGGCCGGTACATGGATGAGCGTTGTAAAAGGGTTTGGCGGTATGCGCGTGCGCGATGGTAAACTTCACTTCAATCCATTCATTCCCGATCAGTGGAAATCATATTCATTCCGCATTGAGTTCCGCGGCCGCGTACTCAAAATAAAAGTGAGTAAAGATGGCGTGGAGACCAAACTCGAATCCGGAGATGCACT
>DJFR01000164.1:16290-18043 GCA_002432545.1 Flammeovirgaceae bacterium UBA5867
CCAGCAGCCAGAGGCCAGAAGCCATTGCCCGGCTCGATATGAAAAGATTTTTCCAACAGCGTGCTCACGCTGGTTTACAGCTTTGTACAGTAGTGGTTCTGCTCTTGTCGGCCGCTTTCGTTAAAGCAAGTCCAATCCAATTTATAGGATCCGATAATCCTCACATACAATATACCGGCCGGATTGATTTTACGAATCCGAAGTTGCCGAAGTTCTGGGCGGCCGGAGTATATATACAGGTAAAGTTCAAAGGTACTTCCTGTTCCATTATCATGAATGATGAAATGATGTGGGGCAACTCACATAATTACCTGGAGATTGCGATAGATCAGCAGAAGCCATTCAAAATTCAGATGACTGGTAAAACGGATACCATCACCGTGGCGATCGGTTTACAACGGGGAGCCCATACGCTCACTATCTGCAAGAACACTGAAGCACTCATTGGATATCTCGAATTTGCCGGACTTCTCTGTGAAGGTGTTTTGCCAATGCCTGCAAAGCCTCAGCGCAAGATCGAATTCATTGGTAATTCCATTACGTGTGGTACGGGCAGCGACTTGTCTGTAGTGCCCTGTGATAAAGCTGCGTGGTACGATCAGCATAATGCATACTTCAGTTATGGGCCTATTGTGGCAAGAGCGTTAAAGGCACAGTATCATCTCTCTTCAGACTCGGGTATAGGACTCATGCACAGTTGCTGCGATAAACCGTATATAATGCCACAGGTGTTTGATAAAATGAATTTCAGTCCGAACGCAATTCCATGGGACTTCACGAAATATATACCCGATGTTGTTACGGTCTGTCTCGGCCAAAACGATGGCATCCAGGACTCGGTAAAATTCTGCAGCGCGTATGTCGAATTTATCAGCACACTTCGAAAACATTATCCATCGGCACAGATTGTTTGTCTCACCAGTCCCATGGCTGATGCAGCCCTGACGAAAACCTTAAAGAATTACCTCACCGGCATTGTAAACTATACCAACGCGCAGGGCGATAAACGGGTAAGTAAATATTTTTACTCCCGGAGTTTCAATAGTGGTTGTGGCGGCCATCCCGATCTCAAAGAACATCAACTCATCGCCAACGAACTCGCTGCCTATATCCGTAGCGTAATGAAGTGGTAAAACGTATTCAAATGGCTGCTGCGCAAATACAGATTGTACCCTATACGAAACAATATGACGATGAGATCGCCAACCTCATTCTATCGACACAGCAAAACGAGTTTGGTATAAACATAACCCTTGCCGATCAACCCGACCTGCAGGATATAGATAACTTCTATCGGAGAGGAAATGGTAACTTCTGGTGTGCGTTATCTCCGGAAGGTAAACTGATCGGTACCATTGCCCTGATCGATATAGGTAACACCATGGGTGCTATACGCAAAATGTTTGTGAACCAGGAGTGGCGCGGAAAAGATAAAAATGTAGCACTCGCTTTACTGCACACACTCGAAGCGTGGTCGCAGCAACACGGCATAACCAAACTATATCTGGGCACCGTAGAACAACTCAAAGCTGCCCAGCGGTTTTACGCCCGCGAAGGATTCAGTCTCATCGAAGCAGATACACTCCCCACATCTTTTCCAAGAATGGCCGTTGACACCATCTTCTACCATAAAACACTTCAGTAAAAATGTAGGACAAAAAAGATGCGCCAGCCAAAAACTGACGCATCCCATAAGCAAGATATATACCTGTCTACGTATGTATCCTTTACTTCTTACTTCTTGCTCCTTACT
>DJFR01000164.1:18099-64593 GCA_002432545.1 Flammeovirgaceae bacterium UBA5867
GTCAATGCTTTGCTCGTCACCCTGAACGATAGTTTTAACCGCGCGACCGTAAATGTCGATCAATGTTACTTCAAATGACTCCTTGCTATCCGTATCCGGGGCAATGTTCAGTTCCTGTCTGGCCGGGTTCGGATATACTTTGAATGAACAGTGACCTCGTCTGCCCGAGGCGTCTTCGTTCAGGGTAATCGTTGAGGCCTGACCCGTGCTGCTGATCACCAGGTGATCGAGATTCGGACCGCTGCTGCCAATCGCTGTAGCGCGTATCAGGTTTGTTCCGGCCGTTAAGGTAGCCGGTATAGATATAGTGGTCCAGGTTGTCCAGGAGGTTGTGCGTGGAAATGTAAGAGAACCGTTTACCGTTGTCCCGTTCACGCTGATGGCCAGTGCGCGCGGAGTATTTCCCATCGAGTACCGGAACGTAAGGGTATAATTACCAGCGGTTGGTATACTTGCCGACCACTGCACATAATCGTTCGATGCATTCTGATAGTCAGCAAAACCACTTCCGGTATAGCCTGCCTGGTTGTTCAATACAATAGCGCCTGATAGTGTAGCATTCTCGGCTTCCAGTGTAATAGGAGCGAAGGTTGTAGTTCTGAATAAAGCCGAAGCCGGAATTGCCTGCTTGGCTATACCGGGGCCTGCATAACTTGCTGTGAGCACCGCAGAACCCTGTCGCTCGAAGAACGCAACGGTAAGGCTATGCTTTCCGCGTTTCAGTCCAATCGTTCCGGAAGCTTCCTGTGTGGCATGCAAGCCATCGTTGTTAACCACCACAGTCGATCCGATCAGCAGTTGACTGCCATCATCCGAACTGGTATAGAAGGTATAGGTTCCGTCCGTAGGTACATCAATATACCCGGTATAGCGGAACGCATAGTCATCTTCGCGATTGCGTGGTGTGAGATTTATCGTAGTAAGATTACCGGTTTCAACAGGCGTGAGTGCTGCAAAATTCGGAAGTGCAGACCATACACCTTCATAGTATGCATAGGCTATACCGGCTGTCGTGTTTGCAGGGTTATCAGGTTCGCGCAATGAACTGACGCGATACACGGCCGTATAGGTTATATCATCTATCGGAGTGGAGATAGTTTGTGATGCCGTACCACCGTGTAGCCACCGATCGAACTCGTAGGTTATACCTCCCGAAGTTTGGGGCGACACAACACCAATGGTGCGCTGCATGCCTTCAACGCTCAGATCAGAAGTTGGTGTAGTAACCGGTTGGCCATCCAATGTTACTTGCAAACCAGTCGGTTGTGTAGCGAGGTTGATCGTTGACTTCCGTGGAAGTATATCGCGCTGCACGGTATCTTTCAATCCTTGTGAGTCGGTTACGATAAGATATAGTCTATACCATACGTTGTCGGATACTTCGCCACTGGTTGGTATTGTAAACGATCCGCTCTTCACACCCGATGCGATCGGAGGGCCATCATGGTGATGGGTGTCGTGATGGAAGTGTACGAGCCAGGTAAAGGCGCTGGCGGGTAACGTACCATCCTCTGCATCGGTAGCATCTCCTGAAAAGTTTATCACATCACCCCCGCGGTATAGCGCGCCTGCCGCTGGTGTTGTAATGGTAGCCACCGGTGCCGCGTTGAATGTAGTAACGGTAAGTGTGGCTGCATTACTTGTAGCACTGCCTGCCGCATTGGTTACAATAACGCGATATGAACCGGCATGAGAAGTTTGCGCGCTGGCGATTGTATACGTTGCAGCGGTAGCGCCTGTAATGTTTACATTGTTTCGTTGCCATTGATACGCAAGCGGTGCTGTACCTGTAGCCGTAACCGAAAAGGATGCAGGTTGTCCGGCCGGTACCGTTACGTTGGAAGGGTGTGTAACAATAGCAGGGGCTGTGTTAACCGTATATATAATTCGGAAGAGTGCACCGGTGCTTCGTTCGAGGTAATACAGGTTGCCATCGTTGCCTACATCTATACTCAAAGCATCACCGCCAAGCCCGGTTGCAAATGGAAGTCGTGTCGCGGTTGATCCGGATATACTCAGCATGTTGATCCAGCGGTTGCAAAGATCCTGGAAAAAATACCGGCCGGTATATTCTGCCGGATAGTTTGTTGTAGAAGGATTGAAGAACACGCCACCGGTAATAGCGCAGCCGCGTCCGTCACCAGAACCGTGTTGGTAAGCATATACCGGATTGGTATAGGCAGGATTAGTGCTGTTTCCTTCGGCCGAAGGCCATCCGAAATTTAATCCTCCGGTGGTAGCATCGTTAATCTCTTCCCACGTGCTTTGTCCTACATCATTTACAAAAATTCTCCCGGTGCCCGGTTGTACATCAAAGGTATAGGGATTCCGTAGTCCATACGACCATACGCGTCTGCGTTGCTCGGAGCCGGTGGTATAGGGATTGCCTGCCGGCACTGATCCGTCCGGGTTGATGCGTAGAATTTTGCCATGATATGTATCGAGGTTTTGCGCATGTGCCGAGTTGGCATTTTCGCCAATGGCAACATATAGCAGTCCATTCTTGAAATGCATAGCCCCACCGTTGTGATTGGTAGCGCTGCTGAGGGGATCAAGATTCAGTATAACCACTTCACTGCCCGGCACCACAACATCGCCATTGCCGGTAAAGCGGCTGATCCGGTTACGCGAGCCATCGGGCAGGGTATAGTAAAGATATATATACTGATTGGTGGCAAAGTTGGGATGAAGTGCTATACCGATCAAACCGCGTTCACCACTGGAGTTTACACTCAGTTGAAGAAAGGGAGTCGGGAGCAGCGCACCATTTTTGATAACGCGTAGTGTGCCATTCTGCTGTGCTACAAAGATTCGCCCGTCAGGAGCGAACGCCATAACCGTAGGATTGCTGATGCCGCTGGCAACTTGTACGCGGCTGAAACCAGCCGGAAACGTCTGGGCAAACAAAGGTGTACTGAACAGTACACCGAGAAACAGGAAAATGCCGAGCATTGTTTTTCCTGCAAAAGGAGAGTTAAAGTTTTGCATGCATGTGCGTGTTTAAAAGTGTTATCATAAGCAGATATATAGTTGTTCACTCGTAAAGTATTTCTGCTGCAAATGATGCTGCAGGAAATCCTGTTACATTAATTTTATTTTAAGTACTGCGGTGGTGTCGATAACAATTCAGAAACAATTCATTGTATACCGTGAAGAACTCCACGATTCACACGCACAAGAGCGGTATAGAATGGGTTGCTGCGGCCAGTGTAAATAGCAAATGGCGAGTGAATACCTAAATAATAATGCCTGTGCTGCAGAAGCGGATTCTGTAGTATAATGACTGGTAACGGATAATGGCGGTAGAGAAAAGTAAACAAAACGTGTAGTCACCGGGTACGGTGACTACACTATATATTTAGTGACAGAACACGTTTCAACGTCTATTCTGTTTTTTGAAAAAGCTTAACATCAATATCCGGATTGCTGAGTACAACAACATCGCTTATGTCGCCTAGTACCTCATCGATGAGACCAAAGTCTTTTGCTTCGGGGGCGCTCATGAATTTATCGCGCAGAAAGTATTCTTCAATTTCTTTCCACGTATGTCCGGAATGTTTACCCATCAGGTGAAAGAGCTGCGCCTGCAAACGCTCCTGTTCGCGTGTGGCAATGCGTACATCTTCCGTATAGCCTTGTGCTCCGCCTCCGGTGGGATGCATGTGAATGGTAGCATGCGGCAACGCATAACGTCTGCCTTTACAGCCGGAAGTCAGCAATGCGGTTCCCATACTGGCCGACACACCAACGGCTACTGTAGAAACAGGTGCCTGTATCATTTGCATGGCATCATATATAGCGAGCCCTGCATATACACTTCCTCCCGGACTATTAATATACAAACTGATCTGTCTTTTCTGGTCAATGCTGTTCAGGTATAGCAATTGTGCTACAATAACATTGGCAACAGCATCATTTATACCAGTGCCTAAAAAGATGATTCGCTCTTTGAGTAACAGACTATATATATCATACGCGCGTTCGCCCCGCGAGCTGTTGTCAATCACCATCGGTATCATGTTCGCCTGTATCATTGTTGTGTTATTTAAAAAGTTGAGTGATTTGTTCTTTCCATGCAGCATGCTGCGATTCCTGAAAAAGCTTTTGCTGAACGTTCTGCGCCTGCTCTTTCGTTTTTCGCCGGTGATATAGTGTTAATAACGTATATACTTTTTTCTGTGCAGCAACATTCCAACGCAATAGCGGACTTGTCAGCATCTGTGCTTCGAATAGAAGCTTTTCTTCCGGAGGCAACTGGTCTCGCAGGTACTTCTCAGTGCGTGCTATGTCATTCAATGAAGTCCTCATACGCAATGGATTTTTCTTTAACAGTATCTCTGATCTTTTCGATGCATTTGTATTTCTGCACCGTGGCAGAGCGCTCGGTAACAAAACCGAATCTTCCCGCGAGCACCTTCATGGATATCTTTTCATAGTAGAAGGCGTGCAGTAAATCCATGCACTTCTTTCCTGTGGAGGCCAGGAGGTTCAGCAATTGCAGGCTGTTTATTTCCGGGTAATAATCATTCGGAATCATGATAGAAGCTTCCATGCTATCCAGCGATACATTCCTGTGATCCTGTGTATACTTCCGCATCCACAGGTGTTTGGTGATGCCGAGTATATAGGCTTCCGGAGATACATGGATCGAGAAATCCGGGTTGGTTATTTTTTCGCAGTATATAACGAGTGCATCCTGAAACAGATCAGATGCATCATCCAGGGACCCATTCATTTTTCGCACAAACCTGGCCACCACAGGAAAAGCAGTGAGATATAGTGCTTCAAATAACTTGTCCCGTTCCTCGTGGGGCAGCGTGGTGGTAACTTCATTCAGCATGACTGATTCCATAANNTTTTTTATTCTGCCTGTAAAGTTACGGTATTACGAAAATATCCAAATTAAAACGCCAGCGGATTAGCTGGCAGGATGATAGAGAAAGAAAGACTGATTTAGGACAACGGTTTCAAATAAGGTGTGCGTATAGGCCCGCCGGTAGATTAATCGCCACCACCGCATCCGCCACAGCCGGAACAACCACTGGAGCTGCATCCGCTATCGGAACTGCAACCACTATCTCCGGAAGAATGACTGTGACTATCGAATGAAGACCAACATCCCGAAGACCCGCTACCCGAGTCGAAGGTTGTCCAACATCCTGTGCATCCAGTAGTATCCGTATGAACATTGCGATCAAATTCTTTTTGCAGCTCCTGGTCGATTTCTTTTGCCAATGCTGTGTCGAACGATGTCAGCAGAAAGATGTTACCACCAATGGATTTCAGATTGTCGAGGATACGTTGGTCCTTGTTGTTTTTATATACTGCTACCAGTTTTTCCAGTGTTTCAAATTCATTTTCAATGGCTGCCTTCTGCGATGTGCCTTGTGATGTGTAGTTGAAACCTCCGAATATTTGCTGCAACCAGGATCGTTTGAGTATACCATCGAGCGACTCTGACTTTAAGATCAGGGAGGTATATCTTATTTGAGAGCCGGCATTTTCATATCCGATTCGCACGGCATTATTAAAAAGTAATTTCAATATGTTGTTCTGGAGAAAGGGCGATAGAAAAACTTTTTCATGTGCCAGGCCGGTATAATTGTGAAACTTTTTGCCTATACGTATATACCGGTAGGCCTTGAAAGAATTCGAAAGATCTGTTTGTATTTTCATTTCTTCCAGTTCAAGTACTTGCTTGTACATCAGATCCATCAGGGTATATTTTAACAGATCTTTTAAGGGCGCTGCCGGTCCGCTTCGGATGAGCAACGTTTCTGCGGGTGTTAGTTTGTTTAGTTGATTCATATTATAAATGGTTTTTTAATAATCCAGTTTTTGTCTAGGTTTATTCGTTGATAGTTGATTTCACGGAATCGCTTTTCATTGGCAGGCCATATATCCGCGGGAGGTGTCTCACCGAATATATAGTTATAAGTATCGAGTGTTTTCGTATACCAGTCGTTGAATTTGTCGCCTTCCTGTTTGCCCCCTTTTGTTGGTCCGTGGTGGATCTCGCGATGGAGAACCGTGTTGCAGAAGTCTTTCCAGTAAGAGTAAGTATATAGCAGGTGCAGATGCCATACCTGGTCAACCTGGTCGGAGGGAGTAAGCGGGTGACCGGCAACACAAATGAGAAACATGAATTTCTTATACTCATCGATGGTGCGTAAAGTATATTCCAGTGTCCATCCGTTTTCACGGGCTAACCGGCTGCTGAAAGGAAATGCTGATTCAGGATCGTCCAATTCAAATGCTCTTACTTTTTGCCAGAGCACACGTTGATCTTNNTTTTTTCTGTATCAGATATATAAATGTTTTCAATAGTATAAACGGTATTTCTTTAACCGGGTTTCTGCGAGTAGTGGTATATCTGATTTTTTTTTGCTGTGAATTAACAGGTTTCAAAGATCAGATTCGTGCGTGTGAATCTTTCGAGAAACGCCAGATAAATCCATCCAGCACATAGTGAGTCAACTGCGGTAAAACGAGCAGAGGTACGATGAGTGAAAGTAAGTACGGATTGTTTAATGCATCGTGTGTTGTAAAGAAAGGAAATATATCCGGATGATCTTTCCATACGAGAATGTCCCACAAAGTTTCTTCGAAGTAGGCGAGACCAAGCAGAATGGTAATGAAGATTGCGATTCCTTTCCAACCAAATGAAAAATCAGGGGCTTTCTTTTCTCCATGAATCCAGATCAGGCCCATATAGGGTATACCATGTGCTACAACGTTCAGTAGTGTAAAGATTAAATCACCCTGAAAGGTGATGATGCCCACGTACCACGATAAGTATGTGCCGAGCATGATCATATTCTTGGGGATATTGAATAGTTTGTTCCGATAGCTGACCCGGATCTCTTTTACTACATATATGGTAATAATCGCTATAAATATACCATGTAATGTATTCGGTGAAACGATTGATTTTACGGAAAGAAAATCTCCCTGTACAAACCAGCTCAGTTTAGAAGTAAGGTGTAGGTGCCAGTATAAGAGCGGATACAGTGTGGCATTGTAGATGGCGATTGTGTCGATGATTCGCGCTGATGTTGATCCTTTCTCTTGGCGGGAGTATAATCGTATAAAACCATACTGCTGGCGTACAAAGTGAAATGCTGCCACATAGGCGAGTATTCTCCAGAACAGCATGGAATCATAAAAATGTAAACCGGCACCGATGATGAATGCAAGTACGGGTATAGTGACGAGCAGACTTTTATATTTTGCAAAGGTGGGTTTGTCCCAATACAACCGGAACAGCGTGCTATATACATGACTAACATCAATGCCTAACACGAGTATTATCCACCAAAGGCTGGACACTTCATGACTTGTAAAGTAATCCTGGAAAATGAAAATGATCGCTACCGGCAGGAGTGAAGGTGCCAGTATCAAACCTGTTTCTTTTTCAGGACTGCCAAGCCATGGTTGCTTCATTGTCATATATACCTATACTTTTAGCAGATTGCGTTCGAGTATTTTACGAATGGCGATGTGACCCTGGTAAAATGCTTCCTCAAAGATAGATATACCGCTCATGTCTGAGTGTGCAAAGTATATTTTATCCTGAATGGCCATAGAAGTTTGCGCACGTGTTTCTCCGGTGATAAATCCGGGTACGGGTTTGATCATGCCGTGTCCCCATACCCACGCATCAAACTGTTTGATGTGATTTTCTATCTGCCGATGTGGTTTACGGAGATCCTGTAGCGCTATATTTTTCCAGTCTTCAATGGTGGAACGGTATGCCTGTTCCCGAAGTTTTTTAACATCACGGCCCGGCAGTGGTTTGTAATACGTTATAACGGTATGGCTATTGTGAAACCCGATCTGCTGATGTGTAGCATTTACGTAACCGAGGGAATCACTTCCGTAGATCACGTTGTCCCAGCAAAGTTTTTCTCCCTTGCGTTCGTCCAGCGAGGCATCGAGTGTAATGTTGGCAACCATCCACGGTGCGTATTGAAAGGCACTATAGTCTAATGTGCGCTTCAGGTTTGGATTCAGCAACCGTTGGTTCACGTACTGTGGCGTTGCCAGTACTGCGGCTTGTGCAGTAATTTTTTTTGTCTTGTTTGCGGCAGCATCAAAGTATAACACCGTTACACCGGAATTCGTGGCATCCACAGCATAAACCAGCGTGTTTGTTTTGATATACTTCTCCAGATCTTTCCGCAGTTGTTTTACAAGCCAGTAATTTCCTTCCGGCCAGGTCAGCACGGTATCGGAAGATGCGTTGGCTGCTTTACCTTTTCGCGAAGCAAAGTAATGAATACCGGCCCATGCAGACGTGTCTGTTAATGATGAACCAAAGTCATCGGCACAGCAATAGTTAACGTACCAGCGCAGGTATGGTGATGTAAATCCGTTTTGTGCCAGAAATTGCTCCATCGAAATTGCATCGAGTGCTATATATTTTTTGTCCTGCGAGGATAGCGCCACCGGTATAGCAAATGCTTCACGGCCATCGCTTCCACGCTGGTCTTTGTAATCGTGCATCAACGCAAGAAACCGCTCGATCTCGTGCCGGTCTTTTTCAGGAACGCCTTCGCGTGGTGTAATACCTTCCTGCCAGAAGTTGTTTATATATAGTCTTTCTTTCGGATCAAAACATAAATGATACTCGTTGTATACCGGCAGACTGTTGGCGTAGCCGGTTATTACATTGGCTTCGCGGAGAAAAGCTATGAGTTCAGGGTCGTTGTTGCCAGGCAACGGTAAATAGTGAGCACCCCACGGATAAGCAGTTATAGCGTTACTTCCGGCTATTGCGTTTCCGCCTGTCTCGTCACCTAGTTCAAGAAGTATAAAATTATCAGTATACTTTTTAAGATATCGTGCTGCTGATAAACCGGCAATGCCGCCACCAATAATCAGAACGTCAGCGTTACTGCCTTCAGAAGGTTCTTCAAATTTACCCGAGCGCAACATGTGTCCTAAGCGTGCGTTGGGTCCCACCAGTGTTGCCGGGTACGCAGCGGGTTGCTTACACGATTGCAATGCCGATAGCAACAGCGATGAGCCTGCCGCTGCCTGCATGGAATGCTTCACAAATTTTCTGCGTGAGATCATCGTGTATAATCAGCCCATTCTTTTTCAAAGGTATTTACCAGAACCTGATTGTTCAGTGTGTTGTATGGACTTTCAGCTACACGCATATCAGGCGGAAAACTTTCCATTTGTGTAACGGTCTCACCATTCACAAAACGAAGGTCTTTGGGAAAGTTGAATTGTTGAGACAACCCTTCTTTGTAGCCGAGCACAAATCCCCATTCGCCAAAGGAAGGTACATAACAATGGTAAGGCGTTGTAAGAAACCCCGCCTGACGCAAGGTACTGTCAATGATCCAGAAAGATTTTTTCGCCACATATGGAGAGGTTGATTGGATCACCATGCAACCCTGCGGGGCGAGGATACGGTAAAGCTCACGGTAAAATGACATGGTATATAATTTACCGAGTGAGTAATTGGAAGGATCCGGAAAATCGACCACAATAAAATCAAATGTCTTTTGATGTTCACGAATCCAGACAAATGCATCGGTGTTGATAACGCGTACTTTGGGAGACCTGAGTGCATGCTCGTTGAGTTTCATCAACGCTGTGTTGGACTGAAACAGATCGGTCATTACTTTGTCCAGATCAACCAATGTAATCGTCTCTATCGAAGTATATTTGAGTATTTCGCGTACAGCCATACCATCACCACCACCGAGTACCAATACATGTTTGGGTTCTTTCATTTGTGCGAGACCGGGGTGGACCAGCGCTTCATGGTATCGATACTCATCGGCAGAACTGAACTGTAAATTACCATTCAGAAATAAACGCCAGTCCATAGCACTGCGTGTCAGTACAATGCGCTGATAGGGGCTCGATCGTGCATAGACTACTTTATCAGGGTAAGTAAGCGATTCTGCGATGGCTGTTAATTTTTCAGAGAGTATAAATCCTGCAGCCAGCAAGAGCAGGCAAACTATAGCAGACCATTTCAGTTGGCTATATCTTCGAATCTCGTTCCTGAATCTATAGGCCACAATCCATGCGACAACAACATTCAGAAATCCGAAGAAGAATGATGTGCGCAGCAATCCGAGATAGGGAATAAATAACAACGGAAACAGGAGCGAAGCAAACAGCGCTCCTATATAATCGAATGTAAAAATGCGCGAGACGAGATCACTGAACTCAATACGATCTTTCAGGATGCGCATAAGTAAAGGCAGTTCAAGTCCTACAAGGGTTCCGGTAAGAACAACCAGTGTATAGAGAATTACCCTAAAGTATATTACCTGTTCGAATAGTATAAAAAGTATACCGGCACTGAATCCACCGACCATGCCAACCATCAGCTCGATGCTGATAAACCAGCCCAGTAAATTTGATTTGAGGAAGCGGGAAAGATAAGAGCCTATACCCATGGCGAACAAGTATGTGCCGATGATTGTTGAAAACTGAGTAACAGAGTCTCCCAGCAGATAGCTTGCCAACGTACCTGCTACCAGTTCATAGATCAGTCCGCAGGTGGCTACTACAAATACAGATATCAACAGCAGCCATTGAAAACTACCGACTTTATTTTCCTGTTTGTGCATGAATATAGATTAGCTATGAATAGCCGAGCCAATAATTATACCCATGGCGATCATAAATGCACCGGCTACAATAGCGAGTGCTATATTATTTTTTTCAATAATCTCTTTCCAGAGATTCTCCGGAGTAATTTTTTCAAATATCCAGAAGCATATTCCGAGTATCAGAATACCGACCAGTGAAAAGACTATTGATGCAAGTACATATTTCCATTCCATAGTGTATTGGTTTATTTGTGGTAAAAGTATCCTCTGCTGTGGCTTCGTGAGGCGCCTTGCTCGTGGGTGGTTTTGGTGGTGTTTAACCATCGCCAGCCTACCAGGTTCGAGTAAATATAAAAGCTGATTACAACGACTGCGAAGCCGAGATAATATTTAAGTCCTTTCAGGTCGTCCCAACTCATAATCAAAAACTTTATTCCGTGGTATAGGGAGAATAATCGCTATCTTCCCAGCGTTTTGCTTCCACGATGTGCGTGTGAATGAAAAATACTGCAGGAAATATAGCAAGCACCAATACGGTAACAAAAAAGTTAGATAGCGATGAGACATCGCGCGTCACACGCATCGAAAAAGATTCGTTCGATGTGCCGAACTCCGGGTATATATTGACGTGATAACGGCCTTCGGGAATCTGCGATATGAACGCTTCACCGCGGGTTGAACCTTCGCTCCATGACTCTCCACCCTCATATCCCGAATAGAATTCGATATCTTTCGAAAAGTTATACTCCATACCGGTAGTCTCATTGATCAATGCAAAGTCTGCATAGAACCAGTCATTAACGAGCGGAGCATAAACATCAACCTCAACGCTTTTTGTGCCACCCTTCAGATCAAAAGACGAAGAGACAAAGAATTTCTGGTCTTTTAGTTCATTTCGGTTAAACGTTCCGGAGAAAACCACCTCTTCTTTCGCAGTACCGTTGAAGAAAAACTGAAGCGCGATCATAAGTATAAGAATAGCAAGCGATGCAATGATCAGCGATCCTGCCCTGAAGCCGGTAATAACAGGTTGCGTATAGCCGCGACCTTCCTTTGCCGGAAGTGTTTTTACAGGCATACCAAACGCCTTTGCTATTTCGCCCGGAGAACAATATTCACCTTTGCACCACAGTATACTATCCTGGTTCTTTTCGAGGGTATACACATACGGAGGTGCTATATATTCATGGTTGACTGTTGATTCACCGAGGTCTACGACATCAAAGAAAAATTCACCACGTGCATAAACCACTTCGGCTCTGTACTTCTGGTACAGGCGGTAATAATTGTCTTCGTGGTAAAAGTCTATTTCGGGCGCGCCTTCTTTCGGCCCATGCTCAACCGGCCATACAAAGTTCCAGTTACCGTTGTACTCCGCCAGAAAAGCGTAGCCCTGCATTGGATTAAACAATAAGTATTCCCGCCACTTGTAATGGTATTTTGTTTCCTGTTTTACTACGAAGCCCATGACTTCGTAAACAACGCCATCAAATTTACCTTTCTTACCAAGAGGTATTGCGGGCTCTGCTTTAAAACTGAATATACTGCGGTCGGTATTCCATTTGCCCAGGCGCAGATAGTATTTGCATGAAGCGCATGTCATGGCGAGTGTCATGGCTTTGCCGCGAACCGTATTAACCGTGCCGCAATTAAGACAGGCGATTGTATAGTTACTTCCACTCATCCCAGGTAAGTATATTTTTGAGATTAAGTTCTTTCAATGTTACCTTTTCCCCGGTAAGAATGTGGGCGATACTTTTCTTGATGGTAATGAAAGCTGTTTGTCCACTGGCGTTGCTGGCCTGCATAACAAAGAAACCGGGATAGAAAAAAATCCACGAGCCGATCTCCCCGGTATAGCTTACGCCTTCACATTTCTCTACATATTCGCCTCGCAGTTCAACTTTGTTGGCGAGCGTAATTTTCTTTCCGGCATGCAAGTGTGCAGACTCACTCTTTATTTCCTGCCACGTGGATGAGAATAGCGCGAAGCTTCCGAATGACTCCACGATCCAGAGGCATTTGCCACCCTCATATATAGCACACCAGAAATTCTTGTATTCATTTCGTAGTTGAAGGCGCAACCTCCCGATGACGGTGAAGTTGTAATTTTTATATACCCCGGTAGTTCCGATCTGCAGAAAGCTCCAGTCATCCGGAATGTGTGCAGGTTTAGGTTTTTCAGAGCCATTTACGGCATCCGTGATAATTTCCGAACATACCCGACAAACTACAAGCGTAGCGCGTTCCAATTGCACCTCGTACGCTGTGCTGCAACCCGGACAACTATAAACTTTATTGTGTGTCACGTTAGCGGCTGATGATTTGTTCAAACAGAATGTCGGCACCAAAAAACGCACGAACGGTTTTGTATAGCCCCTCCGTTGTTGCGCGGTTGTCTTTCAGAAAATTTGACAGGAAGACGTCAAAGGTTATATAGTTCTGTTCCGGCCAGGTGTGGATGGACAGGTGAGACTCCGTAAGACAAACCACACCGGTAAAGCCGCCTCCCGGAAAATTATGATATACTTCACCAACCTTGCTAAGGTGGAAAGCCTTGATCTGATCATTGATAAAATTTTGAAAAGCATGATAGTCGCCAAGTTTGGCGGCATCGGGAACGGAGAAGTTCGCGACAATGTGTAGACCGGGTATAGACGATTGCGTCTTATCCGGAGTCATTACAGGTACGGAATAGGAAGTGTTCAAGTGAACAACGTTTTGGTAAGGTTACTAATTTTTTGTGAACTGTTCAAATTATACGCCAATCCTTTAAAGGGTTGATACTCTTTGTTGTTGATGCTTTTGTTTTCCGGAATATAGAAAACCATTCCCACGTTGTCTCCGAACTTGTTCAACGGAGTACTGTATGCGTTCATCGAAAAAATTTTAGCAGCACCGGGAGGTGAACCAACTTTCGGTACATTAAATTTAAACAACTATGAAAACCAAAATTGCTTGCTGTATTATTCTTTTAGGACTGTTCATGGGAGGATGCATTGTAAAATCGCTGCATCCGTTTTACAAAGAGAGTGATGTGTTTTTTCGGGATGACCTGGTGGGTGCCTGGCGAGATCAGAAAAATGGTAAATGGCAAATATTGCCTTTCGAGAAAAAGAATGCCTATGCGATTACACTTACCTCTGAGGATGGCGTGGCAGCTACCTTTATAGCACACCTCTTTTCATTGGACAATGCTATATACCTGGATTTTATTCCGGAAGAGCAGGAGGGAAAACAGGTTGATTTGTTTGCATTTCACCTGATACCTTCGCATTCGCTTGCACGGGTACATATTACCAGCAGCAAGCAGTTAAGTATTGAGTGGCTGAACGAAGAATGGCTGGCTGAGCTGTTTGAGCAGAACAAAATACGCATACCGCATGAAGTTGTTTATGATGGCGAAGTAAAGGATGAAAATAAAATGTATGTTCTTACTGCGTCTACGGAAGAACTTCAGAAATTTATTCTGAAATATGGAAGTGATCCGAATGCTTTTACCGGTAAATCGGAAGTTGTTATGAATCTTAACCGCCTTTACTAGATGGTGAATGTTATCAGGATTGCCCGGAGTACGTGGTTACAGCATTTGCTGTTCTGGGCAATCTGCTTTTATATATTGCTTCATTTGTTTGCCAGCTCCAGCAGGTTGCTGCCGATCGACTATATATATACTGTGGTTTTTATGATCACGCTGATTCTGCCGGTATATTTCAATTTGCTGCTGTGGATACCGCGTTACCTGCAACAGGGTAAATATATAGTGTACGGTATACTGGTAATGATAACGTTGGTTACCGGTACCGGCTTTAATTTGATTTTGTTTGATAAACTGATCGACTTCGTTCTGCCCGGGTATTATTTTATATCGTACTACGAGTTTACGGACCTGCTCAAGTTCTTTGTTACCTTTATAGCGGCTACCTCGTTGCTCAAGTTATCGAAAGAATGGATTCAGTTAAACGAGGCTAAAGAGAGAATGCGTCTGCTGGAGAAGGAAAAACTGACAGCCGAGTTGCGTGCGTTAATGAACCAGGTAAATCCGCATTTTCTTTTTAACAGCCTCACGGTATTATATTCTCTCGCACTTCGCAAAGCTGCTGAGACACCGGAGGCAATTATTAAATTGTCGGATATATTGCGCTATGTTATTTATGAATCGAATGCTTTGTATGTACCACTTCAGTCGGAGGTGAAAGTTATTCATGACTATATTCATTTGCAGCGGTATCGCATCGGTTCAGAAGCTGTTATTACTTTTGATGTTGCGCTGGAAGGCGATGTTTCAATTGCACCGATGATATTGTTACAACTCGTAGAGAACAGTTTCAAACACGGTATAAAAGGTGATACGGGAAATACGTTTATCAACATGCATTTACGGGCGGAACGCCACCGGATCGATTTTGTAATAGAAAATAACAAAGGGCAAGGGGAGGAGTTTGATAAGAACCGGGTGAAGGGTATAGGCCTGCACAACATTCGCGAGCGCGTGCGACTTCTGTATGGTGATCGTGGTATATTTGATGTTACGGAGACAGAAAATACCTTTCGCGTAAAGTTGCATATCGAACAAGAGGATATTACTAAAACAGTTACCGACCGAAGATGAAGATTACGTGCATGATTGTGGAAGATGAACCTGCCTCACAGGAGATTCTGAAGCATTATATAGCGGATGTACCCGACCTGGTATTGACCAGTATATGCAACCATGCGCTGGATGCGAATAAAGTATTGGCTTCAGAACCGGTGCAGGTTATATTCCTGGATGTAAACATGCCGAAGCTCTCCGGTATAAATTTCTATAAAAGTCTGCAGCGACCACCGCTGGTAATTTTTACAACGGCCTATCCCGAATATGCTATAGAAGGTTTTGAAGTAGATGCTGTGGATTACCTGGTGAAGCCTTTTCCGTTCGAGCGTTTTCTTCGGGCTGTGAATAAACTTCACGACAAGTTACAGACGCCTCCTGCACCTCTTTCAGTAAACTATATACTGCTGAATGCTGATAAGAAACTATATAAAGTTAAACATACGGACATCCGCTTTGTAGAAGCCTTTGGCGATTACGTTAAAGTACACTTACCCGACCAGGTAATTATCGTACACGAAACCATGCAGGGCATACAGCAACAGCTACCAGGGGATTTGTTTGCAAGAGTACATAAGTCGTTTATTATAGCACTTGATCATTTCCAATATATAGATGGCAACACCGTAATCGTAGCATCCCGGAGTATACCGATTGGACAAACATACAAGAATGAATTTTTGAAGCGCATCCAGAACTAGTTGCAGGTTGCCAGCTGCTAGCTTCGAGTTGTTTTGTCGGAGGTTGGGATGGTCTCTCTGATAACGGTTTATATTTTTGTTAACGATTAACCTGTAACGGATCACGGTTAACAGATACGGTTAATGGATCACGTCAACGATTCGCTCTACCCACGCGTTGTACATCTTCCCCGAGGGGTGCAGGCCATCGCTGGCTACGAGGTCGGGGGTGACAAGTCCTAGACGGGATATGTCGGTGATGTATATATACTTTACTCCAAGCTTTTGTGCTATGGATTTGTTGACAGCATTAAAGGCATCTATACCTGCGCTGATGGCAGCTTGTTTATCTTTGCCAAAAGGTGTGTAGCCGTAATCGGGTATTGAGACTACAAATACACGCGACTTGTTTCCACCGGCCAATGCTATAGTGGAGCGTAATAGTTCTTCGAATTCGGGAGTATAACTTTCTGCAGATTTACCCTGATAATAATTGTTGACACCGATGAGCAGCGATACGAAGGTATATTCAGGTTTAAGATTAGCTTTCTCCATGGCGTGTTTCAAATCATCCGTGCGCCAGCCTGTGGTAGCAATAATGGTGGGATCTGCACAATCTATACCTTTTTTACGAAGGACTTTCGCCAGTTGCACAGGCCAGCGCTCATCCACTGCGACACTCTCTCCAATAGTATAAGAGTCGCCCAGGGCGAGGAATTTTAGTTTGCCATGGTTGTTGGGTTGCTGTGCCATACCGGGTATGGATAACAACATGAATATCACAATAAATGATTTCATACTCAAGTATAAACGCAGCGATATATGGATTGTTGGCAGTACATAAAAAGAAAAGAGGATGACATCGGCCATCCTCTTTCAGTATCCGTAAAAAACAAATGTACTATGCTGCAGCTGCGGCTTTCTTTCTGTTTTTCATATAGATGACCAGTCCGGTAAATGCTACTACAAGCATAATCGGAATGATCAGGGTAACATTAATGATTTCAGGACCTGCAGCTCTTTTAGCTTCTTCAATAAGAACAAGCTTGTCAGCTTCTGAAACCCCTGCAGGAAGTTTGCTTTCTACAAGTTCCTGGTAGTATCCACCCATAAAGATCAGGTATACCGATACGGCAAACATACCCGCACCGCCCATGAAGTTAAGACCAACGGCACCAGTCTTGGGAAGATTCTCGGCTACAAAGCCGATCATGGTTGGCCAGAAGTAACAAACACCCATGCCGAATACAAGTGCACCTACAAAGATCATGTTACCGGTTGTGTGACCGAGTAAATATAGTCCGGCAACAGAGAGTATAGCAGAGATCAGCAATACACCTTGTGGTGAAAAACGGTGTACAACCGGTTCTGCAAGACCGCGTCCTACCACCATTACACCCGTTGTGAGCGTGAGGATTAATATAGCATTATCCGTTACGCTTTTCAGGAGTACATCGATCCACTGGCCGGTAAACAATTCTGTGATGGCAGTACCGAACATACAGATGATCATAAAGATGAACAGCGGAGTGAATACAGCTTTATACATATCGCCGGTTGATACACCGGAAGCAACACGCTCCGTAACCGGGAACTTGAGTCGTGAGAACAGAAAGCCATAGAGCAGGGTAGGTATAATCATAGTCGCTACCTGTACCTGCCAGCTTAACCCAAGCTTGCTAAAGAAGAATACAATCAGTGTGCCGATAACAATACCGCCCGGGAACCACAAGTGAAAGTGGTTGAGTTTGGTTGTTTTGTTTTCTGAATAGATGGTTGCCACGAGTGGGTTACACGCAGCTTCTACCGTACCGTTGGCTATACCGATCAACAATGTTGACAGGAACAGAGACCAATATCCGGTTGCAAAAATAGTAAGGACTATACCGAGTAAATGAAATACAAACGCGATGAGAAGAAGACGCTTCATGCCGATTATATCCACGACCATTCCTCCGATGATCACCGCCAACGGAAATCCCCAGAATGCTGTTGCCGTAATAACCCCTAATTGAGCACCATCCAGGTTAAAGATTTTGCCAAGTTCTCCCAGGATTCCTGCCCGGATACCAAAAGACAGTGATGTTACCAGCAATGCGAGACAGCTTGCCCAAAAGAGCCGAGAGCGATCTATAGATTGTTCCATGTAGTATAGGTTTAAGTTTCGAAGCCATGAATATGAATGGAAAATTTTTATCCTGCAACAGTATTCGTACAGGAAACATTATTTTACATCGATTGCAATGTACGATAATTCTGCAATCTTATGGTCTGAATGACTATTATGAGTGCCTGATCCCCGGCACAGTGTTGCTTACCAATGAGATACGAAAGGCTGCGAGTTGCTGGCTTCCAGCTTCAGGGAGAGCCAGGCAGCTACAGACGTAACATGAGGGCTATTCAAGCCCGATCGTTTCCAATATCCCTCCAAGAATACTTAACACTCCTACAAGTGTGAAAATGTAAGACCAAATCAGCATCGGAATAAAAAAGAAGGAGTTGTCTTCAAACATCCTTTTCTTTTGCCCGTTGGTGTAATAGAAACTATCGCGTGTAGAGTACGTCCAAAGTGCAGAAATAATCATTGCAAATCCCAGTGGTATCCAAATTGAATACTCTTGTGAGAAAATTCCTCCGACTTCTTTTAGTAGTGCGGAAATTATAGCTGACCCGATAACAGATACAATGAAATATACCGGTATTAATATACCCTTGTTCTTATAAAAAAATAACATAGTTATGAATTTTCATCGATGAACTAATGCTTTCGATAACAGCGTAAGCATTTAGCGATCATTAATTTCCGGAGCATTCATAAGTAACCAGATGAGTTACTGTTATTTTCAACTAAAGCGTTGAAGATGGAGCAATAAATACATTTCCATCCTGACGGGAGGTCTTTGAGTAACCATGATAGTAGTGGACGATAATAACGGATAACGANNAACGGCTAAGAATTAACCGATAACTGAGGCAACTTAAAGTTAACAGTAGTCTCTCTTCCATAAGCTGAAGTTATTTCAATCTCACCTTTCAGCTTCGCTATGGTTTCTTTTACAGTATATAGACCGAGGCCGGCACCCCGGCTTAGTTCAGTGCCGCGGTAAAACATGTTGAATATCTTCGGCATGATGTCATCGCGTATACCGATACCGTTGTCTTGTATCGATACGAACGCGTTTTCTTCGGTAGTATTTATTTTAATGGTAACAAAAGATTTCTTATTGCAGTCGCTATAGGTAATGGCGTTCGATAAAAGGTTTGAAAAAATTGTATAGATTCTGGTGGCGTCAGAATAGAAGGGAATATCACTTTTAATATATATGTTTTTCCTAACGCGGTTGTCTTTATCAAGGTAATCGAGTTTGTCAAGACTTGATTGTATAATTGCTGACCAATCTATTTCATCAACGTGTATATCATTTCTGGCGTTCTTATAGTATTCCAGTATTTCACTGATGGTCTCATCCAGTTTTGAAATACTGGTGGCCATCATGCCGTGAAGTGAATCAAGAATCTTATAGTCTTTTTGATCTGTCGTGAGACTTAATAAACCCATTACAGACGCCAGCGGGCCACGAAGATTGTGCGATACACTATAAACAAAACTGTCCAGCTCCTTATTAACCTTCAGCAGCTCTATATTCTGTCTCTTCAATTCAAGTCTGGCTTTGCGTTTCAGTCTTTCTATTTTGCGTTTCTTTACAGCATTGACTATAGCAGTTGGTAATCGTGACAAGTTAGATTTAAGTATATAATCATCAGCACCATCGTGAAGACATGAGACGGCATACTCTTCTGATACTGTACCGGTAACAAGAATGAATGGTACATGTCGTGCTTCGGCCAAACATATCTTCAATGCTTCGCGCGAGTTAAAGCCTGGAAGGCCGTGATCGGAGAGGACTACATCAGGCCTGTACATCCTGATAGCATCATTAAACTCTTCGCGTGTATCAACACATTGGGATGTGAAATGTAAATTCTCCTTACGAAGAACGTGTTCAATTATACTAACATCATCGAGATTGTCCTCCAGCAGGAGGATCTTCAGCTCCTTTTTGTCATCCATAACCACAATGTTTTATTAAGTACAACACCAAGCAGTTCAATCAAGGAAGGAATTACATAAGTCAATATAATAAATTATCAGTATTAATGGTAATTTAGGAGAGCCTTTTTGCTTATCATGAGTTTTTGTTAATTGTTATCCGATTACCGGTGCTGACGGAGCCACGTTTGTTTTGCGAGACAAAGACAAGAGCTACTATGCAGACGAGGATGCGATCAGCCCGCTATGGAAAGGAAACGTTTTCCCTTGGAGACTTGTATCAGCGGGTGGGCGATTCTGAACAAGAAAGCTGTTGCTATCGAAGATATATACCAGGACGATCGTGTTCCACACGATGCATATCGGCCTACCTTTGTGAAAAGCCTGGTAATGGTACCGATACGAACAACGGAACCGATAGGCGCCATCGGAAATTACTGGGCTCACAAACATGCACCTACGGAAAGCGAGATGGTACAGCTTCAATCGCTGGCGGATATCACCTCGTTAACAATGGAGAATGTTAATATTTATACCGAGCTGGAGCAACGTGTAAAAGACCGAGCTGCAGAATGCTGTGAAATATACCCGCAACAAAGCAACCGCTGTCATTGAAATTGGCTTTGAGAGAAAGGACGACTGTATTATTTATTACATGAAAGATAATGGTGCCGGTTTCAATAAGGACTATGCTCAAAAGTTATTCAGCGTCTTTCAGCGTATGCATGCTCAAAAATATTTTGAAGGTATCGGTATAGGGTTATCGCTTGTGAACAGAATTGTAGAGAAGCATGGCGGTAAAATCTGGGGACACAGAAAAAGTAGACGAAGGAGCCGAATTTTACTTTTCACTCCCGTTGTAACGCAGGTATAACTATAAATTAGCTGCATTTATATTTTCGGGAGGCAGATATAGCGTATTTTGGTATATATAGTATAAAGCAATTGCAGTATTCGCACGGCACACAGTGATCAATATTCATTTACCTTATACTTTGAAAGTACCTGTGTCCATTTATGGGATTTTTAATCGGATTTTAATCTGGTATTCTAAAAATGTACTTTAATGAAAAACAACAATTTTTAATTTGTCGATCATGCACTAGCTTGCAACGTATTTGTTCGTTGCTACGTAGAATTGTGTTCGCATACTTAGAGAGTTTACTGTATTTAGTAAACGAATGTAAGTGCGCAGAATTTCACAAGAGTAGATTGGATGTGTCTCCACCATACACGCCCATCAATAGTCTAAAGAACAAAGGTTATTGTAGGAAGAAGTATGAAGTATAAGGAGTCATTAAAATTAGAATACAAATATGTTTTATAGAAAACGAGTGGTATTGATTGATCGCGATGCGCAGTTTCAGGATGTGCTGAAATATGTGCTTGGATCAATTGATAAAATCCTCATAGTAAATCAATATACTGAATGTGCTGATGCACTGAAAAGTCTGGACCGTGATCAGCCTGATATATTTATCATGGGTATTGATTTCATTTTTTTGAAAGGTCCCGAGTTCATTGTTAAGATAAAAAAGAAAAACCCGCGCATCGATATTCTTGTCATTTCAGACTATACCGATCAGGATATTGTATTGAACATTATCGGAAGCGGTGCAACAGGTTTTCTGCTCAAACAAAATTGCCTCCCGAGATTACAGGAGTCGATCGAGTGTCTTTTAAAAGGTGGTGCACCACTTGATCCTTTTATAGCGCGCATTATAATCAGTGCGCATCACACAGGCGATAATTCTCCGTTAAGTAATCAGGAAACAACAGTGTTGAAACTGATGATGAAAGGATTGACCTCGCGCATGATAGCGAGTGAGCTGGGTATAGCAAAGGATACTTCGAAGACACACATCAAGAATATATATAAGAAGCTGGAAGTAAACTCACGTGCACAGGCCGTTTCAAAAGCGATCGCGAATAAGTTAGTGCCTTCCAACATTCTGCCGAAGCTTGCCTGGTATTTTTATTATTCTACCGGAATGGTTCTGGAGGAACTCGTGTCAATCTCTTTGATGTCAGAGTTTTAAGTAATTGAGTTAACGTAAGACGGGTGATTTTATATCACCCTTATGTTTTTTCTACTCCTTGAATTAAATTTTTGCAAACCGCCTTTTATCCGTCATTTTATAGGGCGCCCGATCAAGAATATATACATAAGATTCTAAACGAACTCTCGTTCAACACGTTGTCCGATTACATTGATTCAGTTTAAAATAACACCAACGGGGTTATTTTTTGTATTTGGTCATATCACCTTTGGGTTATAAAGAGTGTATTTTCTGTACCCGATCTTCAGGTTAACATTGCCCGCATAAATTAACCTAAATAAGTATGAAAAGAATTTTACTCGCTTGCTTCGCAGCAGTGCTGGTAATGGTCTCTTCGGGGGCTGTGTCAGCACAAGAACGAATTTCGGGTAAGGTGATTTCCGTTGAAGATGGAACACCTTTACCTGGCGTCAACGTAGTCGTGAAAGGTACTACCAATGGTACTGTAACGGATGTCGATGGTAATTACTCTCTCACTGCACCTTCCGATGGAACACTCATCTTTACGTTCATCGGACTCGCTACTCAGGAAATTGCAATTGGTGGTCGTACAACTGTAGATGTACAACTGGCTCAGGATGCACAGCAGCTAAATGAAGTAGTTGTTACTGCGTTAGGTATCGTGCGTAGCAAAAATGAACTACCCTATGCAGCACAGGAAGTACGCGGTGATGATATAAGTCGTGCCCGCAGCTCCAACTTTGTAACCTCTTTATCGGGCAGAGTTTCTGGAGTTGATGTGAAGACTAACAACAACATGGGTGGATCTGTAAACGTGGTTATCCGCGGGTATAAATCCATCATGAATAACAATCAGGCGTTGTTTGTAATTGACGGTATACCAGTTTCCAACGCGAACAACAACACAGCTAACCAGCGCAACGGTGCTGCCGGTGTTGACTATGGTAACGCAGCTGCAGATATCAATCCTGATAATATTGAGTCAGTAAATATATTGAAAAGTGGAGCGGCCTCAGTGCTATATGGTTCGCGTGCTGCGAACGGTGTGGTAATGATCACCACAAAGAAAGGACGTAAGAACAGTTTCGATGTTGTATTGAACACGGGTGTTGTAGTTGGTAAAATCGACAAGAGTACATTTGCCCGGTATCAGAAAGAATATGGCGGAGGGTATAGATTAACATTCCAGCCCAATGAAACGTATGATGACGGATCTTTACCAGTGCCGCAGTTTACTGCCGATGCATCATACGGTCCTAGGTTTGACAATCAGTTAGTATATAACTGGGATGCATTCGATCCGAAGCACCCGAACTACCACAGAGCAACAACCTGGAGAGCAGCTGACAACGGTCCGGAAACATTTTACGAGACTGCCGTTCAATCCAATCAAAGCATTCTGATAAGCGGTGGTAATGATAAAGCTGTATTTAAAGTTGGCTATACGCGCAGTGATGAGACTGGTGTATTGCCGAACAGTACATTGGACAAGAATATGTTCAACTTCTCTACTTCGTACGACTTTACTCAAAAGCTTACGGTAAGTGCTTCTGCTAACTTCTCGCACATAGAAGGCCTGGGCCGTTATGGAACAGGCTATAGCTCGGCAAACCCGAACCAGGTATTCCGCCAGTGGTGGGCTACACATGTTGATATGCAGGAGCAGAAAGATGCATACTTCCGCAATCGCCAGAACATAACCTGGAACTGGAACTCTGCGCGTACAGGTCCTATATATATGGACAACTCATACTGGACACGCTACGAAAACTTCAATACCGACTCACGTGATAACTATTTCGGCTATATTGCCGCAAACTATAGGGTAAACAGCTGGATGGAGATAATAGGACGTGCTGCTGTTAACAAGACCGTAGATCTGCAGGAAGAACGTGTAGCCGTGGGAAGCTCTGCTGTTGCCCGTTACGAAAGATTTGACAGAACGTTCACCGAGTCAAACTATGACCTGATGGCGAACTTCAAGAAAGCGATCTCGGAAGATATATCTTTCACCGGTATACTCGGAGGTAGTATACGCCGTAGTGAAATGAACTCGATCCGTGGCATTACCAGTGGAGGTTTAGCAGTACCAGGTCTTTATGCGTTGTCTAACTCACGCACACCGATGAGTCCTCCGACTGAAGGAAATGAACGAATCGGTGTGGATGGTATATTTGCAAGTACAACCTTTGGTTATAAGGAAATGATATTCCTTGACCTGGCCGGCAGACGCGACAAGTCCACCACACTTCCTTCTAACAACAATACATTCTACTATCCGGCTGTGGCCGCTAGTTTTGTATTCTCAAAATTGTTGGATATATCTTGGTTGAACGAAGCAAAAGTTCGCACCAACTATGCACAAGTAGGTAACGATGCTCCTCCGTTGAGTGTATATAATGTTTATGACAAGCCTACAGCGATTGGTGCAGTGCCCTTCTTCTCATTGCCGAACACAAAGAACAATGAGGATCTGAAACCTGAAAGAACAAACAGTATAGAAGTTGGTTTGGAAGCTGACTTTTTGGATGAGCGCATAGGTTTCGATTTCACCTGGTATAAATCGAATACATTCGATCAGATTCTTCCGGTTACAGTAACTGCAGCTACAGGGTATACCGGTAAATTTGTAAATGCCGGTGAAGTAGAAAATAAAGGTATAGAGGTATCTGCATTTGTAGTTCCGGTCAGAACAAGTGATTTCTCTTGGACCATGAACCTGAACTACTATCGTAACCGTAACCAGGTTGTAAGTCTTTACAGCGAAGGCGGAAACCCGGTGTTGAATGTGCCGATCAGTGTGAACGGTGTTGCCTTCCAGGGTGGTGTAACGTTGAACGCAGCGGTGGGTCAGCCATACGGTGTTATCCGCGGTACGAATTATACTTACCTCAACGGACAGCGTGTTGTTAATGCAAAAGGATACTATCAGCCAACGGCAAGTTCTGCAGAAATTATTGGTGATCCGAACCCATCGTGGTTAGGTGGTGTAGGCAACACATTGAAGTATAAAAATCTTAGCCTGAGCTTCCTTGTGGATGTTCGTCATGGCGGAGATATATTCTCTTTGGACATGTGGTATGGTGATGGTAGCGGTCTCTATGAAGAAACTGCAGGCCTGAATGACAAAGGGAATCCAAAACGTAATCCGGTAGCAGAAGGTGGTGGTGTGTTACTGCCAGGTGTTAAAGCTGACGGAACTCCGAACAACGTGTATGCCGAGAACTTTGATGGTAGCGGTAACACTGCATACGGTTATGTTGCCAACGGTCAGTCGGGTGCACCGCGCGCTGCGTATGTATATGATGCCAGCTATGTGAAACTGCGTGAGGCATCAATCTCATACTCTTTACCTTCATCACTTCTCAGTGGTTTGAAAGTTATCAAGGCTATCGATGTATCATTGGTAGGTCGTAACCTTTGGATCATCCACAAGAACATGAAGTACTCCGATCCTGAAGAAAGCATGAGTTCTGGTAACACGGCCAGCGGTTATCAGAGTGGAGCGTACCCAACCGTTCGCAACTATGGATTTAATGTGCGTTTCAAATTCTAAGATCAATCTATCATGAAGAAAATATTTGTAATATTCCTTTCATTCGCGCTGTTGACATCCTGTGTCGACTCACTGGATGATTATAACGTAGACACCAAGCGTGCGCAGACCGTAACCGCGGAAACTCTGTATAGTGCTTCGTTGAAAAACCTGGCAGATATACTCACAACACCGAACGTTAACAATAATAATTTCAGACTATATGCACAGCATTGGACAACTACAACATACCTGGATGAACCACGCTATGT
Source organism: Flammeovirgaceae bacterium UBA5867 (assembly GCA_002432545.1). GTDB lineage: Bacteria > Bacteroidota > Bacteroidia > Cytophagales > Cyclobacteriaceae > Ohtaekwangia. Next base: position 43,836 of record DJFR01000164.1, read on the forward strand.
ATTAACGTCACGTCCTATACCGCAGAACTTCTGGGACGCACTATACCGCGATGTACTCTCTGACCTGAGAGAAGCCCGTAAAATTGTTGAGGCGAATCAGTTCATAACAGAAGGAGTTAAGAACAATCAGCTTGCACAACTCACGATTGTAGAAGTATATACCTGGTCTGTGTTGGTAAACACATTTGGTAATATTCCCTATACCGAGGCGCTTGATATCAACAACTCGTTGCCGAAGTTTGATGATGCAGAAGCTATATATCTCAATTTACTCGATCGCCTCGATGCAGCGTTGCCACTTCTGACAACAACATCAGCAGGTTTTGGTACAGGTGAATTACTATATGCGTCAAAGACCGGAGTTGCCAACAAAATCGATTATTGGAAAAAGTTTGGTAACTCGGTAAAACTCAAACTTGCTATGGTATTGGCTGATCAGAATCCTGACAGAGCTGCCAAAGCAATAAGCGAAGCCGCAGCAGCACCTGAGAACCTGATTACAACAAACGATCAGAGCGCGCGCTTCCCCTATATCAACGATGCTCCGAACAACAACCCGATTGCTACAAACCTGAATTCATCGTTCACGTCACGTCAGGATTTTATAGCTGCCAACACTGTTGTGAACCTGATGAACACACTGCAGGATCCGCGCAGACAATTCTACTTTACACAAGTAGGTGGTGAATACAAAGGCGGTAATTATGGTTTCCAGAATGACTACGCTGTTTTCTCGAAGATCAGTACCAAGATAATCACCCCGAGCTTTGAAGCACTGTTACTGGATTATGCTGAAGTAGAATTCCTGCTGGCAGAAGCAATTGAGCGTGGGTTCATCAGCGGTAGCGCTGCCGAGCATTATGATAAAGCTATAACAGCTTCGATCACCTATTGGGGTGGAACACCAGCCGATGCCACCACATACCTGGCTCGCCCGGAAGTAGCGTATACAACTGCCACCGGTGACTATAAACAAAAAATCGGTACACAAAAATGGATCGCACTGTTTAACCGCGGATGGGATGCATGGGTAGAGTGGAAGAGACTCGACTATCCTCAGTTAGCACCTCCATCCGGTACAGGTATACAAGTGGAGTTGAAGATTCCGGTACGATTGATTTACCCGATCAGCGAACAGACTGTAAATGGTAACAACCGCGCTATAGCTGCAGAAGCTATTGGCGGAGACCTGATCACTACCAAACTCTTCTGGGATATTCATTGAGAATTATAGTTAATTGAATTAGAGAGACTGTCTTTTTTAGGCAGTCTCTTTTTTTTGAGAATCGTTACAAGTTAACCGTTATTCGTTAATCGGTGAAATCTCATTGTATGGAATATTGATATCGTTACAGTTAAAGGGCAATCCACTTGAATATATGGCGAGAAGCATTTATATTCGGTTACTGTTAACTGCATCTAACCTCTATGACCTCCTACGCCTCCACCAGCAAAAGGGCAGCAGCTGCTCTTATCGACTATTTTCTGTTTACTGTAGTTTATAACATTTACCGCTTTGCATTGGATGTTCCCGGTGCCAATGGGATACCCACTGTAGTTGGGGTGGACGCTATCCCGGTGGCTATATTCTGGATTGTATATTTCCCCGTGATTGAAGGATTTACCGGACAGACACTCGGTAAAAAAATAATCGGGATACGCGTGGTGCGGGTAGATGGCGCAGATATAGGATTAGTAAATGCTTTCCTAAGACGATTGCTGGATTGGCTCGATTTCGCGTTTTTAGGATTAGTCGCTATCATAACGACAGGTATGAATCCCAGGATGCAACGCATCGGAGATATGGCTGGCAAAACCCTTGTTACGCAGGAAAAGGTATATACTTGCAATCAATGCAACAAAGAAGTAAGTCTCGATCGAACGGAGCGGCTAAGTGGACAATACGTGTGCCCCGTTTGTGGTGCCGCCAATATATTGCATCAATCGTGAGTCGTTATTCATTATCCGTTATCTGTGAATCGTTATCCGTTAATCGGTAATACAGAATTAGTATTTGTCAAGCATATATATATCCACCACGAATTACGGATAACGATTAACGATTAACTTGTAACGGATAACGGCCAACGCCAACACCTAAGCCGCACGCGGGTCCATATACATAATCTCCCAATGATGTCCATCGAGATCATAGAAGCTGCGGCCATACATCCAATCCTGATCTTGCGTATCATTCGGAGATGTTGCGCCTGCCGCCAGCGCTGTATTGACGAGTTCATCAACTTTCTGCCGGTTGTCGGTTGAGAGTGTGAGAATCGTTTCGGTGCTTCGGGTAGCATCGGCTATTTCTTTTCGGGTAAATGTTTTAAAGAAATCCGTTACAAGCAGCATCACATATATATCTTCACCCACAATCATGCAGGTTGCATTTTTATCAGTAAACTGTGGATCGAATTTGAATTTGAGCTTGGTGAAAAACTCAATTGCTTTCCCGAGATCTCTNNAAGACAGGAAACAGCGTTGTGTGAATGCGACAATCTCTGGGGGGATTGCGACAATCGCTTATGCATACATCTGACTATTGATTTTTGCACCACTCGAGTATAGCCGGGTACAAATCGGTTACGCGTTTAGATGCACCGGGTGCCTGATAGAGTTCCATCAGCTTTGCATTGAACGCCTTATATTGACAGAAGCCTCGCAGGTTTACCATTTGCTTTTCAACCCGTTCATTAATGATCCTGAAATCCTCGGCAGGGTAGGTGTCCATTGCATATAACGTAAATACAGACCAGGTCATGTATTCATTAAAAACGGAAAGCGCATCTTCGTAATGATCGGCATCTTTACCAGCTGTCCATTTCGCGCGGTCGTTGAAGATGGAATAGATTGCAGCGGTATACTGATCGCTTACCGGGTTTACATAGTTGTGATCGATCTCTGTAAAGACTACACGCGTCATAAAACCTTCGGTGACATTCACGCTATATTTCTGATGCGTGATTGGTCCACAAATAAACATAACCGTTTGTCTGAAGTTGTTCCCTTCGAAACGGTTTGTTGAATGACTGCCGTATACCAGAGGCGAAAATGTAATTCGATAGTTATCATACCGCAGGGGAAATTTGTTTTCAAGCCACTGCCATTGTTTATCGATCGTCAGTTGTTTTTTCATCAGGCTCCGCAGACTTTCATAATACGACTGATTTTCCTGAAAGAACGTACGGAATGAAGTCTTGATCGCGAACTGTTGCAGTTCCGGTATATAACGTTCGATGGAGTTCTGTGCCCAGCTTAGCTGATCGTACGTTTTATCTTTTACAATGTTATCAGCTCCGTCAAAATAGAAACCGCAGGCGTCCATTTTAAGGTAGGGGTACCGTTGTGGAAGCTCCTGGTTGATCCATCGGACAATCTTCTCGTCTTTGAATTTTGAGAAGTGACTCAGTACTTTTTGATAATAGGTCGTAGTATGATCTACAAGGTTAGAGTCGGCAAGTCCTACAGGCGTGATTGCCATTACGATATGAACAAGCTCCTGTACCTCCGGAATCTCCAGCGACCATTTACCTTTATTGGCTACTATATACTGGTCAGAAAAGTGCTGTGCCCGACAAGTAATACTCGCCAGGCACAGCATCATGAACACTATTATAGACCGGAGCAAAGTATATACTATTCGTTACGGAGTGATTGAGCCGGATTTCTGCGGCCGGCCCGTATAGCCTGTGTGCTTACAATGAGTAATGCGAGGAACAATGCTATGGCTCCGGCAGCAAACAAGATCCACAACGGCACCTCTATACGATAGGTATATTGCTCCAGAAATTTATTCATCATCCACCACGCAATGGGTGCTGCAATGGTGAACGCTATGATAACGAGTCTTGAAAAATCTTTCGAGATCAGGAATACAATACCGCTTAGTGTAGCGCCCAGTACTTTCCGGATGCCGATCTCTTTGGTGCGTTGCTCGGCTGTAAAGGCTGCGAGCCCGAACAAACCGAGTCCTGTTATAAATATAGCGAGGAAGGCAAATATATTCGAGAGATCACCGATCAGGTTTATCTGCGTGAATTTTTTATTGAACTCTACATTTGCAAAAGCATAATCAAACGGATACGCAGGATTATACTTGGTAATAATCTTCTCAACGTCTTTAAGCGATTCGGCTGTCGTTTTATTTTCAGGCAAACGCATGGTAATGAAATTCGCGAAGCCTGTGTTCAACACGGTAAAAGATGGTTTTACTTCCTGGAAGAGATTGCCCATCAATACATTTTCAGTTATACCAATTACGTTAAACTTATTTCCCCAGATCTCGAGTTGTGTACCGATAGGATCTTTCAATCCCATTACATCCACTGCGGCTTGATTTATAATAACAGCAGATGTATCGCTTTTATACTCTACAGCAAAATCACGACCCTCCAGCATTCTGGTTCCCATCGTTTTGTTATAGTCATAGTCTACACGCAACGTGGTAAACAATACTTTTAAGTCAGCAGGTTTGCCCGGCCACGCTACAAAGTTGTTAGAGAATATTGATGTGATCGGACTTTGTGATTTAGTAACGGATGTTGCTATATTGTTATTGAGGATTTCGTTTTTCAATACTTCGTAATTCTTCTCCAGATCAGCCGTGTGATCGATCATCAGAAGATTTTTCTGTTCATAACCCAACGTGCGATCTTTCACGTGGCTAACCTGTTTGTGTATAATAAAGGTTGCTGAGATCAGTACGATCGAAAAACCAAACTGCAGCGTAACCAAAAGTTTACGTGGTGTTACTCCTGTTCTGCCCACCGAAATTTTTCCCTTCAGCACAGCTGCCGGTTGAAATGATGACAGGTAGAACGCTGGGTAACTTCCCGAGAGTAAACCTGTAAAGAGGATCAATGAGACAGAGAGTATCCAGAACAGGGGAGAGGTGAAATCAAGACTGAGCTTCTTCTCCACAAGCATATTGTAAAACGGTAATGCTACTTCCACCATAACAATAGCAAACAGCAGGGCTATTGTTGAGAGCAGTATAGATTCGCCTAAGAACTGTGCTACAATTTCATTTCTGCGCGAGCCCACACTCTTGCGTATACCCACTTCGCGTGCTCTGCGTTCAGAACGCGCGGTAGAAAGATTCATGAAGTTTATACACGCGATGATCATGATAAACGCAGCGATCGCGGTGAAGCCCATAACGTAATCAATCAATCCTCCTTCTTCAACACCATTCTTGAAACTGCTGTAAAGTCTCCAGCGACTCATCGGGTATAAAAATACTTCGCGCTTCATTTCGTCCTCACCATTCTTGGTAAGTAAATCGCGAATGCTGTTATCAACTTGTGTAGCAGGTGTGCCCGCTTGCAACTCTACAAACGTCTGGAAAGAATATTCACCCCAGGTACTTTCAGTTTCTTTTATCCAGCCGGCAAACTTCTTATAGTATTCCCACGGCAGCAGACAGTCAATTTCGAAACTTGAATTGCGCGGTATATCTTTTAATATACCGGTAACTTTTAATTCTCCGAAGTCATCTACCGTAACAACCTGGTTGATGGGATCCTGTTCGCCAAACAATGCTTTGGCTGTTGACTCTGTTAACACGATAGAGGTAGGATCATCGAGTACACTGGCGGCATTGCCTTTAAGCAATTCAAATTGAAACATTTCAAGAAATGCAGGGCCAACGTAGTGTCCTTGTTTTGTGATACGATTTTCGCCTACGCGTAACAAGTGTTCACCACCCCAATCACAAAGCACTGTATTCTTTACATGTGTATCGGCATTCTTGATACCTTCTGCCAAAGGCTGAGGACCGGATGTCCATGAGTTGATCGTTCCATCGAAGTGTGAACTGATCCATGCCTGGTATAAATTATCGTACTTCGGTTGAAAGCGATCATAGGTAACTTCATCGTGTACCCAAAGCAAAATGAGAATAGTACAGGTGATACCGATGGCAAGTCCCGATATATTAATGATCGAGTAGACCGAATTGCGCAGTAAATTTCGCAGCGCGATTTTAAGATAATTCTTGAGCATGTTCAGAGCATTACGTTCGTTGAATGAAGAACTTTGTTACAACTGTCCGGCAAGTTCCCAATATCGGTGCCATACGGAAAACATGCTTCCTGAGAGTGTTTCAGACGTTTTACCAAGGCGTCCAACGCTCATATATGAACGAATCTGTCCGCTTGCGGGCAATATAGTTTGTAACGTGTTGCTGTTATTCAAACATTTCCTGCTCTTCGGTATAGTATGTAACACGCGAGTTCACCGTTGTGGAAATGATCTCTCCACCGGTAGGGCTATGCGTTTTCTTTGAATTATGGATCGACAGAAAATCACGTACTTCACCACTGATAATGTCGGGATCTTTTTTCAGAATTTGTTTCTCGGCATCTTTTAAAACTGACTTGATTGCTTTCGCGAGTCGCTTGATAGCAGCATCCGGAATTTTATTACTTACTGCCAGGGGAGAGATCTTCGCTTCCCAAAGTATTTCATCTGCATACGCATTTCCAATACCACGGATGTTGTGTTGATCGAGCAGAACATTTTTAATGATAGCTTTCTTTTTCTTCAGCATGTCTTTCAGAAAGTCAGCGTCCATATCTTCACCCATCGCATCGGGTACATCGCTTGGCTCCGGGTTCAACGTGATGGTTGCTGCTTTTTGAAAATCGGTCAGCACCAGTTTATGATCATCGTTGAAGACAACTTCAAGTATAGTATATTTTGGTTTTTCATCTTCCGGCACCAGGTATAGTTTGCCGCGCAGCATCAGGTGAAGTCGCAATACATCATCTTTCTTAAATTTGAAATATAGCTCTTTACCTTCACGGTATACTTCCGTGAGCGATTGCTTTAACAATGCCTTTCGAAGTTCCGCTTCTGATGCGTTTGATTTTTTCGACAGCACCAGGTTAACATCCTTTACGGTTTTGTTGTGTAACTTCTTTTGAAGATTGATACTGAACGCTTGAAGGTCTGGTAATTCTGGCATATAGAAATTGTTTTGGATGCTTGGGATTTGAAACGGACGAATGTACCAGACTGTTGTAACAGTTGCAACTATCTCAAAAGTCTTCATCGATCAATTCCTTGTTCACCATGGCACCGGCTTTGTTTCCCGCAGCAACGGCTCCTGCTACCGAGCGGAACATCGTTGTGTTGTCGCCAGCGGCATATATACCGGGTACCGTTGTGCGTTGGAAGTCATCTACCTGTATAAAGCCCTGCTCGTTAAGCGCGCATCCCAACGTGATCGGTATAGTAGTATGTTGATGGAATGCTACACGTGCAAATAACGCAGTGACAGCGTGTGTACTGCCATCCGAGAAAAGTATAGCCGATATATAGCCTTTGTCATGTACGATGCCGGTAATTTCTTTTTCTACTACAGCGATGTTGCGTTCGGCAAGGTTCTTTGTCTGGTCTGGTGTAAGTGCAGATTTACCATGGGTGAACAACACCAGGTTGCTACTCCAGTGGTGGATCAGTTTTGTGAATTCAAAAGCGATGTCGCCATTAGCCAGGATGCCGAGCGGTTGCTGTCGTACTTCGTAACCGTGGCAGTAAGGGCAATGCAGCATAGATATACCCCAGCACGCTGCGAATCCATCAATAGCCGGCATCACATCGGTTATTCCCGTAGCAAATATCAGTTTTCGGGTATTGAATGAATCACCAGTCTCTGTCTCAACAACAAAACCTGTATTTGTTCGTGTTGCACGTGTGGCCAGTCCGTTGTGGAGGCCTACGGTTTTATACGCCAGCACTTGCTGTCGGGCAGCCTCAATGATTTGTTTGGGAGTGTCTCCATCGTGCGTGATGAAGTTGTGCGAATGAGGCGTCTGCCGATTACACGGCATCCCGCTGTCGATGATCAGTACATTTCGAAGCGAACGTCCCAGCGCCATGGCAGCGGAGAGGCCGGCATAGCTACCGCCCACAATAATCACATCAAAGCTCATAATTCATATTGAAGTTTAGATCGACACGAAGATAGAATGGTAAAATCATAAATGCAACTTAGTTGCATTTATGATTTGTTGTCACAACGGTATACCTAGACGTTGATGAGCATCAGCTATGAAGTCATGATTGACTTTTATATATAGGGAGGCATGCAGTTACTCATACCAATTGGCAGTTATCTGCCCCTGACTATACCTTTCTCCTCATTTTTCCGTTAGTGCTTTTTGAAAAGCTTGATAAATTTACCCCACGAAAGCCACGATTTACCCCAAACCCTGTATGAAGGCATTCAGTTCACAACTCAACCCGCGATCTCCTTTCAAGATCGGTACATACCTTGTTGAAACATTAAAGTCTCCGTTTCCCTATTACCTGAATGACGATCGCAAGAATACATTGATACCTGCGGGCATGAGTCTTTTTCTCGTGGTCTTCATGCTTGTATTCCAGCCTTACAACCCGCATAAGATATTGTTGATCGGGGTCGTTACGTTTATTGTCCTGTTTGCCAACATTGTGCTGTTGCCTAAAGTGTTTCCAGCGCTCTTCGATGTGTCCAATTGGACAGTAGGTAGATATATAGTGTTTACTATATGGCAACTTTTACTGGATGGTATCATTACGGCTATCGCCCTGGATGTATTTAATTTTCATCCGGAGGTCTCGTTCGTAGACAAGATTTTTAAAGTCTATTCCGGTGTTTTTACCAATGGCATTATCCCGATAGCGTTGGCAACGCTTGTACTGCGTAATCAGATGCTTCAGGAAAATCTGCGCAGTGCTGTATTGGCAAATCGCGAACTGGAAAGAATCCGCTTATTAAAGGAAGATCCCGCTCATACAAAGTCCAATATTGTTACTATATATTCGGATACACGCGAAACGCTGAACCTGGCGCTGTCTGAACTTTTATACGTTGAAGCAAGTGACAATTACTCCACGGTATATTGGAAAAATGAGCAAGGCGTTGAAAAGAAAATGCTGCGGATCAACCTCAAAAACATGGAGAGTCAATTGGATAATTACTTTGCCATTCGCTGCCATCGTTCCTTTATCGTTAACATCAATGCGATCGATCACGTTACCGGAAATGCCAATGGCTATAAATTAGGAATCAGGAATACCAATTTTTCAGTGCCCGTATCACGCGCCAAAGGAAAAGAGGTCATTGAAAAAATAGGACAGCTTCGAAACGTATTCGAATTGAATTAACCGTTCGCCTCAAATCGCAGTTATTGATACCACGTACTTGTTTCTCGTAACTTAAATCATTCCACTCGCTACATTCGGGTATATCTATACCTTCATGCAGGCTTCATTCGCGTTAGAAATCAAACAAAAAATAAACGCTTATGAATGCAATGCCCAAACCTTCTATGTACTTCGGGAACTGTCCCGTATCTCATGTTATGTATATATTGTCAACAGTAAGTTATCATGAACAACCACTGATCATGTTGCCTTCCCGCGTGTCGTTAGAAATCATAACTCAATAACCCTTACCCTTATTATGAAATTACCCCTGTCATTTCGATTTGTAACTGGCGTTGTTTTCCTGCTCATGTTTGTTGCGGCCGATGTACTGGCGCAGTCTACACAGACCATACGCGGAAGAGTGGTTGATGGTGTAAGCAATACAGCACTCGTTGGTGTGAGCGTGATGCTGGTGAGTACGGATGAAAAAATATACGGAAGCACCACGGATGCCGATGGCCGTTTTCGCATCGACCAGGTTCCTGTAGGCAGACATACTATTCGGATTACATATATAGGATATGAAGAGCAGACCATTCCTAATGTTATTGTTACGGCCGGAAAAGAGGTGGTGCTTACATTGAGTCTCACAGAAAGTGTAAGTCAATTGAACGAAGTTGTTATAACCGATGATGTAAAGAGCGACAAGACTGCCACGAACAATGATATAGCTGTAGTGAGCGCGCGTTCCTTTAATGTTGATGATACCAAACGGTATGCCGGTGCTATAGGAGATCCTTCGCGCATGGCAGCCAACTTTGCCGGAGTGGTCGGGGGAAATGATTCACGTAACGATATTGTTGTACGCGGAAATTCTCCTACCGGGATGTTGTGGCAACTTGAAGGATTGAACATCCCGAATCCGAATCACTTTGGTGCATTGGTAAGTACCGGTGGTCCGGTAAGTATACTTAATAATAACAACCTCGATAAATCTGATTTCATGACGAGTGCTTTTCCGGCACAATATGGAAACGCAACGGCCGGGGTATTCGATCTTCGCCTGCGCGATGGTAATAATGAAAAACGTGAGTTGCTGGGACAAGTTGGTTTCAACGGATTTGAAATAGGAGCAGAGGGACCGTTCTCTAAAAATTCAAAAGCTTCCTATATTGCAAACTATCGATACTCTACACTGGGTGTGTTTCAAACATTGGGTATTGAATTCGGAACGGGTTCCAATACTCCGCTATACCAGGATCTCAACTTCAAAGTAAGTTTGCCTACTGCGCGTGGCGGCAAGTGGACTATATTTGGCCTTGGCGGAACAAGTTCGATTGATCTCCTCGGAAGTGAAACGGATCTCAACGAGGATGCTAATTTATATGGTACAGAAAATCGTGATTCCTATACGAAATACAGAACTGGTGTAGCGGGCATCAGTTATGAGAAATCAATCGCAAATACATACCTGCGCTTTACAGCGGGAGCAAGCGCTACCAGCGAACAATTCGATTCTGATTCCCTGGTACGCAACACCGAGAATGAAGTTACCAATCGTTACCTGCGCGCACAAGGTGATATGAACACACAGAAGTATTCATTCAATTTCTATACCCGTACCAAATTCAATGCACGTAATAGTCTCACTTCCGGTTTTTATATAGATGCTACACAATTCGATCTTTTTAACCGCGATATATATGCCAATCTGAATCGCGACACGGTACGACTGGATGTTGATGATCAGGCAACGCTATACCAGTTCTTTACCAGTTGGAAGCACCGTTTCAACCCGCGACTTGTTCTTAATATGGGAGCACATGCGCAGTATTATTCGCTCAATGAACAGTTTGCTGTTGAGCCGCGGGTGAGTCTTCAGTATATACTTGGTAACACGCAGTCCATCAGCATCGGGTATGGTATACATAACCAGGCGCAAAATGTTACCACCAATTTCATTCAAACAAAAACAGCAAGCGGTGCAATACTGTTAACCAATAAAGATCTTGACTTTACAACGAGTCAGCATTATGTACTTACGTATGACTGGAATATATCTGAGAACCTGCGATTGAAGGCTGAAGGTTATTACCAAACATTGTCCAATGTGCCGGTGGAACAAAGGTCTTCATCATTCTCAGCGTTGAACACCGGTGTGAGCTTTGCGATAGAAGAGGAAGACAGTCTTGTAAATGAAGGAACCGGTCGTAACTATGGTATCGAGCTTACACTGGAACGCTTTTTCAGCAAAGGATATTATTTCCTGATCACCACGTCACTGTTCGATTCAAAGTATAAAGGGAGTGACGGCATCAGTCGTAACACAACCTTTAACACACAGTATGTATTCAATGCACTGGCCGGTAAAGAGTGGCGTATCGGTAAAGCGAAGAATTTCTTCTCCGTCAACCTGAAGCTTTCCACGATAGGTGGCAAACGTCTTACACCGATAGACTTTGAACAGTCGCAGGTATATGGTCGTACAATTTACAAAGAGAGCGAAGCATTCAGTGAAAGACAGGATCCATACTTCCGGGCCGATCTTCGTTTTTCATATCGTAAAGAATATAAACGAAGCACATTGGAGATAGCGCTTGATCTGCAGAATCTCACCAACAACGAGAATGTTTTTATGCAGAGCTATAACCCGCGCACCAACTCGGTAGTAACGCAATATCAGCAGTCGTTCTTCCCCGTACCCTATATGCGCTTTACGTTTTGAGTGTGAAGTATTGGTGTGTTGATGTCTCTTAACATCAGCACACCAACACACCAACACGTCAACACAATCAGAAACGGTAGCCTATGCTAAGACGATAGTTCCGCGGTGCTTCGGTCTGCCAGTAGTAAGCAGCAAGCCAGTCGTAGTATCCGCCACTATATAGATATTTATCCAGTACGTTAAACATGTTCAGGGTAAATTTGATTCTGTCTTTTTCCCAGAATATACCGCCATCCAGTTTAAAGTAGTTCGGTAAGTTCTTGCTTGCATCGGTCTCGCTCCAGTTCGCAGTAGCGCGATCAACCAGGTATGTGAAACCGGCAGATACTCCTGTACCTTTCAACGGACCGTTTTCAAATTTATAGCTTAGCCATGCATTCATGGTGTGTTTTGCGTAACCCGGAATAACATCACCGACCTTTATCGTAGTAATGCCATCTGCCACTTCTGTTACTTTCGAATCGGTGTAAGCATAGTTTGCAGACAGGTTCAAACCTTTTACGATGTTACCTTTGATGTCGAACTCAACACCCTGCGCTCTTTTCTGACCAAGTACAATGCTGAGTCCTGAGTTTGCCGGACTGTTGGGATCGCCTGTCAGTTCGTTGTTCTTCAGGATACGGTATACCGATATGGTTGTATTCCATTTACCATCAGCCCAGTCTTTCTTCACGCCAAACTCAGTATTGTTACCAGTAATTGGTTTTACATCGCCACCGTTGGCCAGGCGGCCTCCTTGTGGAATGAATGCCTGATCATAGAGTGCATATATAGCAGTAGTCTTGTTAACAGAAGCACTGATGCCAACGCGCGGTGTAATGCGTTTCGCAGCTATAGGATCTGCTCCCCAGCTTGATTGACTTACATCGGTATAGCGTGCAGCCAACGTTAAGCGTACGCGGTTTTCGAAGAGGCTGAGTTCATCCTGCAAATATATACCGGTATAACGTTGATCCATGGTGCCACCACTGGCTACGGCTCTCGCTTCGAGGTTCATTGAACGATCGAACTGCGGATAACCGTTTGCCGGCACACCATACGTTGGACTATATATATTGAAACTACCCGCTGTATCGAGTGCATGTGTCTGGCTCCAGTCAGCTTCGTAATCTTTCGTGCCTATATCTACACCGGTGAGAATGCGGTGTGTGATGCTGCCGGTTTCTACTTTACCATTCAGAAATACCTGCGCCAGCGTCATATTGCTTTGCGCATCCCAGATGGAAACACCACGAATAATATCGCCATTGGCTGCCACCGATGAAGGCCACATGGATGAACCTTTTTGCTGGTAGTTAAAGTATGCAGCCTGTGCCGTAAGTTTCCAGTTTTCGTTGATGTCGTGTTGCAGGTTCAGCAATATACTTTGATCATCGATGCGGGTGGGGTCGAGGCCCGGAGGCATCTGTGTGAAGTCTACCGGTAACTTTGCATAACCATCTTTCGCAAACACATAGTACGATCCTACGTTCGACATCTTCGCGTGTTGCCAGTTATATTCGAAGGTAAGTTTTGTGCGGTCGTCCAGTTTATAGGTAATTACCGGAGCGATGCTATAGCGATCATTAAATTCGAATGCACGGTGCGAACCTTTATTCTGTCCGGCAAGATTAAGGCGATACAGGAGTTTTCCATCTTCACTTAGTTTGCCATCGAGGTCAAGTGTAGCACGGTATAGATCGTAACTGCCCATCGTAAAGGTTGCTTCACCTTTGGTTGTGCCGGTGGGCTTCTTGGTTACTACGTTGTATAAACCACTAGGGTCACCGTTGGCAAGCATAAAGCCTGCGGGACCTTTAACGAATTCAATATGATCAACAAAGCTCATGTCTTCGGTGAGGGGGCCCCAGAACGATGTGACTACGTTAAAGCCATTACGGAACGCCTGTATCTGTGAGCCGCGCATGGTGATATTGGTATATAGATCACCCCAGTGTTCTACACGCGTAGCACCGCTTACGTTTCGGATAAGTCCATCGCTCATGCTGATCACCTGTTGATCAGACAACATCTTGCCGGTTACAGTTTGAATGTTCTGCGGAACTTCCAGTAACGGTTCCCCCAGACGAAGGGTTGATGATAGCTCATCCTCTTTGTACGAGCGTGAACCGGTGATAACAATTTCGTCCAGCTTCTGGCTGTCTTCATTCAGAACAATAACGGGTATAACGGTAGTCTGGTCGCTGGTAACTTCAATCGAAACTTCTTTAGACTCAAGTCCGATGAACGAGATCAATAGGGTATACGATCCCGGCTGAATTCCTTTTATACTATAATTTCCATTGGCATCTGTATTAACACCTTTGTTGGTTCCTTTAAGCACTACGTTTACAAACGCAGCAGGAGCCTGATCAGCTGTTTTCACGGTACCTTTAATCCTGCCGGATTGCGCCACGGCACCCAGGCTTATTGCCATAAGAGAGAGAAGTAGAATTTTTTTCATTGCACGTTAGTACTGGATTTAGAAGTTGTTTAAGCGTGCAAATATATTGGGGCATGTTTCCATGAGACAATCGCTTCTGATAGCGAAAAAATATACCCCGCATAGGGTATGCGGTGAGCGGCATGGGTAGGTGAGGAGTCCTTCTGAAGCGGTTGAGGTTCTTCTTTATAGATCGATCTTTATACTTTTGATATAATGAGATCTACTTAAAGAGCTGGGTATTTATTTTCTTTAAATCATATAGCACTATAACGGGAGAATGCTATTGCAGCAATTAGAAACCATAATTGTGAAGATATTCATGAATGATTTAATGACATTTGAATGATAAGTCATATTATAAATAACAACACTGCAAAATCGCTTGATGTAATTGAATCCAGGCTTTCTTTTAACGCTGCAATTCCTTCCAATTGAACCGAAGCAAGTTCGGGATCATCGCTTTCCGAGAAGTCTTTATTAAAATTAATCAGTTCATGGATGGGGAAATTTTGTGGTGAGAGCTGTGAAGCATATTTTAATTTATGCTCATAGGTAAGGATGAAGACAGACTGTTGTCTTTTTTCGTAGAGCTTGTCTGATACTGAATTGTATTCTCCTTCCAGTAGATCAATGTTTTTTCTCTCCTGCAGAAAGATCAATAGATCTGCAAAAATATACCCCGACCATTTAAACTTAATCAGGTTTTGAGTGTCGTGTAAAACAACATCGTCAAAGGTATCAATAACTTTTTTTGTTAAGAAACCTCTTTGAATTTTGATTTCCGCGGCTTCTACAAGGTTAGTAAGTTTAGCGACATGGATAAGCCTGAAATTGGCAATAGCTGACATTGGGTTTGAGACAGATTAGTGAATTGTAATCATATAAAATTAAATAACTGCCACAGTAAAAAGAAGTTTTTTTTTGAACCTGGCTAGAAGCTATGGATATTAATTCGGTATAGCAGTGTGATTGTGATTGCGAAGAGAAGCAACACTCCAATGATAGATTTTCTTTTGTTGAATTCGGTAGCATAGAAAAATATAAATCCTCCAATGCACAATACTAACAGCAGAGGAACCCATATGAACATACCGAGTACGATCACAGTATATAATGTCTCTATTGAATCTGAAATATCGAGCCAGCGTGTAAAGAATGGTTTTAGATTTTGACGTGATATAGCCTGTTGCCACGTTTCCTTTTCTTTAAATATCAGGAGTTTGCTGGTGGCTTCATTAAAAATGAAGTAATAGTTTTTTCCATAGCCGATTATATATTCTCGATAGAAGTACCATTTTTGAAGATTTTTAATTGATGATTCAAAACCAATTAGAACCGGGGTTTCCGCATACGGATCGCAATCACAAATTATATGTCCTCCGGGAGTTTGAAATTGAATTTCTCCCATTCCTACACGAGCTTTTGCATTCGTGAAACCTAATAAGATAACTATAAAGATTAATACACATTTCATCAATGATACTTAACGAAAGATGTTTCAGAAAAGATGCTACATTTTGTTTTGCAAGAAATAGTATATTCAAACTGATCTGAGGCCCACCTGTGTCTGCAAACTAACGCTTGAATAGAAGCGTCATTCAGGTGTTGTCGAATGATGGGTCATAAAAAGGGAGAATGGTTATATTAGTTCATCACCGCGTGGAGTTGTTATATATAGCGATGATTTTTTTGATGTCTTTGCACTTGAATTCGTTATTCCGAATTCTTTTTAATAAAGCTTCATTATCAGCAAGAGCTGGCGAAATAGATTTAATAAAACTTTCCTGATCACCATTTTTTACTCCGTACAAATTATTGACGTATTCAATAACATAAGTTTTGTAGCTTGTTCGAATAGTGTAATCTCCCGCCACGGGGTTATGAAATGAATCATAGGTCGACCCATAATCGGGAAAGGTAACATAGTAAAGTTTCAACTCGCCCTTGCTTATAATAACTTTGGCTTCTGTGCTTTCGGCCAGGTAATTTTCTCCTTCAAAAGGATAAAATGCATTTAGTATTGCAAATGTGTCTTTCTTGTAAGCATAAGATTTTAGCTCATGGATATAGAACGTTCTTGTAAAATAACTCTTCCCGTCATTGATGGATATCTTTTTGCCATACTGGTCTGCAAGTATTTTTACCTTTCCTTTAATCTTTACGTTTTGCTCAGTTACAACATACCCGTTGACATCCTGCGTGTAGGAGAATGAAGAGATAAGAATACCAAGAAACAATAGCGTTATAGGTAAAAATTCGCGCATAGATTTTACAGCGTTTCGTGAGCCAGCGTAACAACCTGCATGGCTGTTTTCAGATTTCGCTTTTGCATGTCTTTTAAATTCATGTCGTAGCGTATGCGGTTGTCAATTGTGGTGAAGCTGATGCCCGCGCCTTCGAGGTGAAGTCGTTCACGTTCGGTCACAATCATAACAGGTTTGCCGTCTGTTAGCTTCAGGATTTCAGAAAGCTGATTACTTTTTTCATCTGCCAGATATACTATACTTGCATCTATGACATCCGTCACGTTATCGGTTTTCACTACACGTGCCTTTGCGCCCGAAAACACCTTGCCGTCCATGCTTTTTTGTAATTCTTCGAATGCTTGTGTTTGTCCGAATACGATAATTTTGAAATCGCCTGTTACCACTGGCCACGAACTATATTTAGTAATGCTTTGAACATATAGCGCATAGGAGCGATGTGTACTCACCTGCGCACGCACGGAGAGATACGCGCCAAAGGCAAGCAATACGAATAGTATGATGGTGCGTGCAGACAAGGCTTTTCAGATAAGGGATTCAATGATACCGGTTTGAATTTGGTTGTGAAATACCCCATTTGTTGTCTATGCGTATCTATACTTTGAAATTGGGTAGGATGTAGCTCCGTTAGTTCGAGTGTTGTGCGTGACTCGGTATTTTATTCGTAGTGTAAAGATTTATATCTCGTCTGGTAAACAAGATGCCTACAGGCTTATTGTGATTCGTGTGCTCAAGCGATCTTTCAAATATTCCTGAAATTCCTCAAGACTTTTTGTCTTTTCGATTTCTTTCAACGGAAACTTGTCTTTCTTGTTTGCCACCGTTTTTACCCGCAGTATAGCTCCGTTTCGGGTTGATGAATACAGGCAGTAACATCCCAGTAAAAGTGGAATGACAGGAATTATAATCTGTTCAATGTAAATAATATTTACTTCGTGATTGCCGACCACGTGGAGTGCCCGTAGTATATAAAGGATTGAGGCGGTAACCAGGACACTTCCAAAAAGCAAAATTGGTATCCAGTTATTCAATTCCTTTCCTCGCTCAATCGTTATACTTTGGACATCTGAATACGGAATCGTTTCATAGTTAAAACGACTTCTCAGTAAATGTATACCTTCATTCGAAAGACCAAATTCTGTTGTCTCGTAGGCATATTCGTTCATAAGGGTATTGGTGATAGTTTATCAATTGCGTTTAGCACTTTTCCATGTGTCAATAGCATCATTGAAAAATGTCCATACTTGTGTGCTGTCTCCGTCAACGTATATATTAAAAGTTTTGGCGTTAGACGTGGTGACTTTTATGTACGAAGCATAGGTAAGCGATCTCGTTAAATCATGTGGTTTGATGGAGTCAATCTCCTCGTAAAAAGCAGATTCAAAAGAATTATTGGATTTGTCTCTCTTATCAATCCAGTACGAAGCAAGTCTTTTATCGGTAAAAAAGTTTCCGCTGGATTTTATATCCGTCTGTGTGTCGAAGCGGATAATTTTCTCATCGTTTAAAAGTATACCCAGGCTTTTTATATGATTGATATCTTCCGTTGAAAGGTCATTGCCTGTCTTTGTTTTATGGACACACGAAAGCAGCGTAGCTGATATAATAGTCAGAAATGCGATCCTGTAAATATATTTCATCATTTTAAATTATTCATATATAATCGAACCCTTCAATATATCAGCAAATACACGCCATGATGCTATATCTGCATTGATATGTCTGCCGATTGATTTTTGGTTGTTGTCATAAACACCTTGTATGTCGCGTGCATAGCGTGTCATAGCTTCCAGAAAATCTGCCAACGTTTTATTTTCCCATTCATGTTGATTATTGCTGTAGTCTTCATACAATAAGTCCAGGAATGTAATGAAGGATTTTCGGTCGGTTACTTTAATGTCGTATAGTTCGTTCATATAGAGATGAGTTATTTCTATTTATATTGGAATGATACTTTCAGAGAGAATATCTCCCGTGCAAATATAGCACTCCTGCGTTTCTGCGCCTTTTTTCACAATTCAGAATTTTTCCAAAATCGATAGCAACCTTGTGGGCATAACAAGATAGTCGTTCGCATACTAGAATTCCGCATGTTAATGTTGTACTGAAGTCGCTACCGGGTAGTGTATTGGTCAGTGGTACAGTGACGAGTGATGACGGTTTATTTTCAATTTCCGGTATAGCACCTTCTAAGAGTATATTTAGCGCCGATCGCCAGAATCTATTTTCAGGAAGTGTAAAACAGAATGGTTTGTTCCACCGGCCATACAAACCGATGTACAACTATCAACCGTAGACCTGGCGCCCGATGTAGTGCCACAGTGAAAAACTTAACGACTGCTACGAAACGCAGGTGATCCGTGCCGGCTACAATCTTAAATTTTGAAGATACTCTACATAGATCCAACCCGAATAACGATTAACCGGTAACGTACAACGGCCTAGAGCTCAAACGTAAACCCTTTCTCCGTAAGCTTATCATAAATCTTCTTATCAAACCTGTAAAGACTTGCCGCCCGGTGCGATACATCTTTTTGTTTCTCCTGGCAGGGTACCAGCAGATTCATCTTCATCAGTTTGCGCCTGAAGTTCGGCTTGTCTAGTTTCTTACCGAGTATAGCTTCGTATAGTTCCTGCAATTGCAGCAGCGTAAACTTCTTGGGCAATAAATTAAATCCAATAGGTTCGTGACGCACTTTATGCTTCAGGTGGGAGAGGCCTGCTTCCAGTATATCTTTGTGATCGTACGGCAGTGAAGGTATATCTCCGATCTTGAACCACTTTGCATCCGAAGCCGTGAAACCAGGATCAAGTGTATAATTTTCCGGCTTTACCAAAGCATAGTATACAATCGTAATAACACGTTTGGACGGATAGCGATTTACATCACCGAACGAGCGTAGTTGCTCCAGGTATATTTTGGAAACACCGGTAAGGTCTTGCAGCAGGCGTCCGGCAGCATCATCAGCACTCTCGTTATATTTTATCCATCCACCGGGCAACGCCCATTTACCTTTGCTGATCCCTTCACCGTGCTGTACCAGCAGAATGTCGAGCTCGCTCTTTTTAAAACCGAAAATGAGGCAGTCAATCGAGAGCGCATCGATGATTGCATCCGGAAAATCTTTTGCCATAGATTGTATCAGGCGGGAAGATAGAAAATAATTTCAGCAACCTTGTAGTCAAATGTACTATAAGTTATATCTTTAACCCGATTTTCAACCGATTGTATATTCAAGATATGGAGTATTGGNNCTTACAAAGCCTATGAAATACCTGCTGGGTTACGACCTTGGAAGTTCCTCGATAAAAGCTACGCTCGTTGATGCCGCTACGGGACAAACTGTAGCATCTGCACAATCGCCTTCTGAAGAAATGCCGATGCTGGCCGTGCAAGCGGGCTGGGCGGAGCAAGATCCGGAGATGTGGTGGGAACATGCCGTGAAAGCATTACAGGCTTGTTTAAAGAAATCAAATATTAACGGTGCTGATGTTGCAGCGATTGGTATATCATACCAGATGCACGGCCTGGTTTGTGTTGATAAAGATCAGAAGGCATTGCGTCCTTCTATTATCTGGTGCGACAGTCGTGCCGTTGAGATCGGTAAAAAAGCATTTCAACAACTCGGTGGCGATTATGCCTTGCAACATTTACTGAACTCACCCGGTAACTTTACAGCTTCCAAACTCAAGTGGGTAAAAGATAACGAGCCTCAGGTCTTTGAACGTATTTATAAGGTGATGCTTCCGGGCGATTACCTCGCGATGCGTTTAACCGGTGACATCGTAACAACGGCTTCGGGTTTATCAGAAGGTATGTTCTGGGATTACGAAGCAGAAGCTCCTTCAAAAAAATTACTCGAACTATACGGTATACCTGCGGACTTACTGGCAACACAGGCATCTACTTTTTCAGTACAGGGAAAAGTGCGAAAAGATATAGCGGCACAATTAGGATTGAAAGAAGGAACACCGGTAAGCTATCGCGCGGGTGATCAGCCTAACAATGCATTCTCATTAAATGTACTGAACCCGGGAGAGACCGCTGCAACAGCGGGTACATCCGGAGTGATCTATAGTGTTACCAATCAAAATGCATTCGATAAGAAGTCGCGCGTAAATACATTCATTCACGTAAACGATAAACGTCCTGCGAAGAGCAACGGTGTATTGTTGTGCATCAACGGTACGGGTATACTCAACAGCTGG